>JBDKKE010000491.1:0-21309 GCA_039796255.1 Verrucomicrobiota bacterium
GTTCGTTCCAGTGACCGTGTTCGTTAGGGCGATGACGTTGGTTCCGCCCAGCGCGTTGGTGCCGGTTGCGCCAGGGGTTGGGGACGCCGCGACATTCGTTCCTGCCTTGGCGGAGAGTGCGGCGAGTTCGCCGTTGGTCGTACCCCGGTCCGGCAGCCATCGCGGCACCACGGGAGCCTCAAGCCCGATGGACGGATCTCTGCGAACCACCATCAGTGCGAGTTGCACGACGCATGCGCCGGCAAGCATCCAGATCAAGGGGCGCAGGAATTTCCCAATTCGGTCAGACATTGGGCACCTCCTTGTCCTCCCACTGTTCAAAGTTCAGGAGAATCAGTCCCAGGCTCACCTTGATCATTCCCGGGCGCTGGGGTTCGGGCGAGAACTGGAGCGAGTCAATGACCAGGGGGAAACCCAGACTTCGCAGACGGTGCAGAAACGTCATCAGGGCTGGAACCTGTCCGGACGCTTCCAGGCGGATGGTTCCGAGTTCGCGATCGGAGCCACGGGAAAGCGTTTCGCGGATGGGACCCAGTTGGAGTCCGCCCTGGGTGGCGGTCTGCTGCAGCGCGGCGATGGAATCGGCAACCAGCGTGGACCTCTTCAACTGGGCCGGGTCCATCTGAAAGGACTCCATGAGTCGCTTCAACCGAACCGACCTCGAGTGATACAATTCAAACTTCATCCGGAGCGCGGCCGATTCGCTGCGAAGTTTCGCGTACTCCGCGCGACGCCGTCCGAGATAATCCAGCGTCTTCCAGCCGAAGAAGAGCGCGAGATAGAGGCCCAGCCCGAGCGCGGCCCAGCGAAGCGTGCGTCGATCACGGTCAGTGAGTTGGGGAAGCGGCATGGGTCGTGGATGTTTAGGGGGACGCCGGCAGTGAAAGCGGTGGCGGAGGAGGAGGACGCGAGGCTGGGGCCGCGACATTGGTGCCACCCGACTTGGGGGGAGCCGAATCCGGAAGGTCCGGATCCAGCTTCAATGCCTCCCGTTCGCCGGCATCCCTCCAGCGCGCGTTGATGCGAAAATTGATCCGCTGGCGATCCGGGGTGGGGGATTGATCCTCCACCACCACCGAGGAGAAGAAGCCGGAGTTGATCAGCTTGAGCCGGAATTCGCCGACCTGATTCAGGTCCCGGAGCCATCCGCTCAGGGCCACCTCGCCCTGCCGATTCATGTTGATGGACTCCACCTTGACGCCCTGCGGAGCCGCCTGGGCAATCATGAAGACGGCATCGAGATGCGGCGCCTGGTTCTGCTCCAAATAGCGCAGGAATCCCATCTGGCGATCGATCGTCGCCAGATTGGTACTTTGGGACTTCAGCGCCGCCAGGCGACGGGCGAGTCGGGGTTGCAGAAGAAAGGCCTCCAGGTAGGGAAGGAGAAGCACGGCCATCAGCAACGCGACCGCCAAAATCACGGGTCGGGTTGGCAGTTGATGCGCCGGGTGATCCGGTGCATCGGATCGCTGGCTTTGAAGACCGAGCAGTGGAAGGGGGCGGCGTGGGCTGGTACTTTCACCAATCCGTTCAGGAAGGGTTGCGCTGCCGGCATCCCGACTTTGAATCATTCCGGCGATGGCCGCCGTGTACCCGGGGCCCGCGGGAACGGCGAGCGTGCGCATCGGTGTCCTTCCTGCGCCATACTCCGCGGGCAGTGGGGCCGCCGCCGTGGACGACGGAAGCGATGGTCTCGAAATCCACAGGGGCCACCGGGTCGCCACCGTGGGCAACAAACTCGCCCATCCCTGGAGGTGATCGCTCTCGGCATCCGCCCACTGCGTCTCACCGAATGCAGGAAGGCGGAGGGAAGGAGCAGATCCCTCCTCCCAGACGATCAATTCGGATTGCGTCCATCCGATCTCCAGGAGGGCAAATGACGGAACGTCGTGGGGAACCAGAGCGGTCCGGGCGAGTGCCGCGGGGGTAAAGATCAGTTCCGCCGCCAGCGGCTTCAGCAGCGACGTCAGTTCCTCGACCACCTCCTTCTTCACCGCCGCCACCAGCACCGTCTGGCGGGCCGGGCTCGCGGCGGATTCCGGGGTGAGGGTCCAGGGGATCCAGCCCCAGGCCAGTTCCTCCGGTGGCAGCGGAAACTCACTTTCGATCTGCAGTTGCAGCAGCCGGACGGTCTCCTTCGGCGAGGCCACGGGCAGCGGGAGCGGACGCAGGATCAGTCCGCGGGCGCCGATGGCGCAGACGATCCGGAGTCGGGATGCCCATGACTTGCCGCTGACCAGGGTCCGGATGGCCGCCACAATTCTGGCGCCCGACTCGGCGGTCAACCGGCCTTCGGCATTGCGTTCCACCGGCAGATCCACGCCGCGGTCACCGGAACGGGCGTGGAAAGAACCGGTCCGAATCTCGGCGGTGACGCCGGTTGTTTCCAGCCAGCGAGGTGCCGTCATAAATCATCCTCCCGATAGGCCAGTGTCTTCACGCTCTTGAGTCCGACATGCACCACCGCCTCGATTCGCTGACGGGTTCCACGCGCACCGATCCGGCCCTCGCTGAGAATGCGAAAGGTCTCGGACCGGGTGGTCACCAGCGGGAGCATCGGCTTGAGGATCTCCCGGGTGAGGCCGGGGACCTCCAGCAGCGCGGCGACGCTCGGATAGAAGCCATTGGCTTTCCGGTGGGTGACCACCGCCTGGGCGAGGGGACGGGTCAGGCCCGGAAGACACATCAGCACCTCCACGCCGGCCGAGTTCACATTGATCCCGCCGGAGAGATCCGACCGGTCTTCGACCGTCAGATGGTCGGCAATATCTCCGAACAGGCGCTGGTCAATCAGGGCATGACCCGTCGGCTGCGCGGGGTTTCGATTTTGTCCATTCGGCGGCGTTGATCGTACTTCCAGGAGATCCACCAGGTTCTCGATCTGGTTTGCCCCGCGGTGGGCGATGATGGCGTCGGCAATGGGGCGCGTGATGCCACGAACGCCCGTCAGCGCCCCCACGGTGGCGTTCTGAACGTTGATTCGCGCCGCCCCGGAGGCGTCCACGTTCTCCACCGACGAGTGGGCCGTCAGCAGGGAACTCCAGCCGGAATCGGATAGCGCTTCCTCCTCCCCGCCCGGAGCCGGACGGTTGAGCTGCTCCGTCGAAACACCCCGCACCATGAGCAACTCGCGCAGGGTCTGAAAAGGGCCGTTCCGCGGGGTGTACGGCGGTTGAATCGAGGCGTAATACGGAGCCTCCGCCCCACCCTGGGAAACCGTGGAGTCGGAGTCCCTCCAATCCGCGATGGCGGCGGCGATATCGGAAGTTAACTCCAGGATGTTGGTGAGTTGATTCACGTCCGCGAAATTGATGTTGAGCCGGCCTTCCTCGTCGGAAACGCCATAGACCACGCCCCCTCCCTCCTCCGGGGATCCGGCCCGCACGACCCGGAACTGGCCACGGCCCAGCGAGACGTCGCGAAATTGTTCCGGGGAATTGTACAATCCGGCCCCGTGATGGACGCCGGCACGTCCGCGGTCCAGGGCGTCCTGATAGAGCAGCGCCTTGGCCTTCTCGATGCCCGCAAGCGCCAGGTAGTGGGCCTGGATGCGGTCGGAGTGATACTTGCCGGCCATGAGATCGATCCGCGTGGTGTGCAACAGGCCGACGACCAGGACCGCCAGCAGGACGACGCACCACAGGACCCCAATCAGGACCGAACCGGAGCGGGAGGGTGGAACGGGTTGGCGCATCGGTGGGCGTTCCTCAGAGGTTCGTGGCGGGGGCGCCGGGTCCGGACGGGACCGATGCGGGGGAAGCGGCGGAGGAGGCTTCGGCCGCCGGAACGTTCAACCGCACGATGGTCTGGAAGGTCAACGGGGACTCGGGTTCGTTGCCTGGTTGCGCGGCCGGAGACGTTTGGGGATCGAAAAGAAGGGTGAGGCGGACGGCATCCGGCAAGCCGACGTGGTTGGGCTTGGGGGTGGATACCTCGGATTTGGCGGAACCTGCCTGCGGGTCGCCCCAGGAATCATACCAGTCCCAGCCGTCGTAGTATTCGAGGCGGAATCCAGTCAACCCCGTTGCCAGTTCCTCGCGGACGCCCCCCGAAAGCGGGTCGAAGGCGAGCGTGGGATTTCGTCTTCGGAAAAGCGTGAAGCGCCCGGTCCGGGGGTTCTTTTCCAGGAAATAACTGGTCTCACAAAAATCACCCTCGCCCGGACGCCGGGGAGTGTGGTTGTGAGTGGCGAAATCGAGGTTGTCGGCGGATGTGGTTCCCAGCAGACGATGAACTCCCAGGAAGGGCGCCCCCTTGGGCAGGGGACAGGCGCAGCGGAGATCCGCGCTCAACAGGCTGAGAGCGACGCGGGCGCTCTGGAGAACGTCGGTCCGGGGTTCGACGAGCTTCTGGGCGGACAGACCGGCGTTGAGGCAGGCGTAGGCACTGGCCAGAACCAGCGCCATCAGCGCGGTGCTGATCACGAGTTCAATGAGGGTGAAGGCGGAGCTCCGGCGATTGGGAAACGTCCTTCCGCCGGAGAGACGTTCAGCCCGGGCTCCTGGGATCGGACGGTGGATCATCGGGAATTCCTTCCGCCCGCCTTGGAGGAGGAGGGACCCGCCCGATCGCCCGGCCGGTTGGTCACCGAACCCACAGGCGGATCAAACAGGAGCGTCCGCAATTCATAGAGCCGAGCCGACTCGGATGCGCGTCGTACATCGACGGCGACTTCGTACAGTCCGGTGACCGGGGTGGCGCTCACCGTTTCGGTCCACTCATAGGCAGACAACCCCCCGGTGCCCCGGCCTTCCGTGGCGCCGGGTTTCAGAAATCCATCCGCCCGGAGGAGCTCAATCTGACCGGCAGCCAGGAAGGCAGCCGTGCTCTGCCATTCCGACTCCTTGTTGGTGCGGAGTGCGGTGGTGATGCCCTGGGTGAGTCCCACGATCGCCACGCCCAGCACCAGGATGGCGACCAGGACCTCCACCAGGGAGAAGCCGGCATCCGGTACCGTTGTTCCGCGAAGGGACTTCATGGGCGACCGCGGGTGGTGATCTGAACGCGGGAGGTGACGGGGTTCAGCCGGAGCAGGAGCGCGAAACCGCTGTTGTCCTGAAGTCGGAGCTCCGCCGCATCGGACGTTCCGTCGGGATAGAAGGCGATGCTGTTCGCGGAGCCGGCAGGCGTGGCGATCTCCGGGGCCGGCAACGATCCACCGCTGGGGTGGATTTCCAGATGCACCCGGGGATCGAGAGTCCCGGTCCCGCCGGTCAGGTCAGGGACGGGTGTAAACGGACCCCGGCGCGCGGATCGGCCGGACTGTGCCTCCACGGAATAGCGTCCCGCCGCGGGATCGAAACGAACCCGGTGCTCCTGGCTCAGCGAGACCGCCCGGGCGTTGGCCAGACTGAAGACATCGACCACCTGACGGGCGGAGGAGCGCAGGACTGCGTCCTCAAAGCTGCCGCGCATCTCGGGAAGGATCGCCGCCGAGAGAATGGCGATGAGTGCGAGCACCACCATCAGCTCCATCAGGGTGAAGCCCGCCTGGCGAGTCCGGCTGCTGGGACGAAAACGGGACATCGGCTCACCAGTTTCCGATGTCGGCAGCTGCCCCCTCCCCGCCCTCCGCGTCATCGGCACCCCGCGACCAGAGATCGAAGCTGGAGGGGTGATGGGTTCCGGGTTTCTTGTATTGATAGGGATGGCCCCAGGGGTCCGGGCGCATCTGCTTGATGTAGGGTCCGCGCCACTTCTGTGCGTCCCCGGCGGGGGCGTCGACCAGGACCTGGAGTCCCTCGCTGGTGGTGGGATAGCGGTCCATCTGGACGTAGAATCGCTCCAGCGCGGATTCGAGTTCCGCGATGTGGGCCTTGGACGCGCTGATCTTGGCGTCGGAGGTGGTGCCGATGAACTGGGGGATGATGGTTGCCGCCAGCACGGCCAGCACGATCACCACCACCATGATCTCGATCAGCGTGAAGCCGGCGGCGCGGCGCGGGGAGGGTAAGCGGCGTGAGCGGTTGTGAAGTTTCACGGAGGGTTCTGTGGAGGTTGGAACTGAAATCATTGGATGCCCCGGCTCATTCGGAAAATGGGAAGCAGCAGGGCGATGACCATGAAGCCGACCAGGGCGCCGACGATGAGGATCAATATCGGCGCGAGCAGGGAGATCATGGTCTTGGTGCGGGCCCGCATCTGCCGCTCTTCAATCGAGGCGACCCGCAGGAGCATTTCATGCAGCTTCCCGGTCTCCTCACCGACAGCAATCATCTGCACCACACTCTTGGGAAACAGACCAAGCCGGCGCAGGGGCGCGGCGAGGGAGGATCCGCCCTGGGTATCTTCCGCCACCTGCGCGATCTGACGGGACAGAATCACGTTACCAATGGTCGACTCGACGATTCGCAGGGCGGGCAGGAGCGACACGCCGCTCTTCACCAGAGTGCCCAGGGTGCTGGCAAAGCGTCCGAGGGCCGCGGCCCGGAACATGCCGCCCATTACCGGCAGGCGCAGTTTGGCCAGGTCCACGAATTCCGTCCCGGCCGAGGTCCGCACATACGCCCGGAATGCCGCGACAAGACCCACGATGGCCAGCAGCACGAAGAGCCAGTAACGGTCGAGAAATCCGCTGACGCGCAGAAGCACCAGCGTCGGCCACGGCAACACGTTCAGCATCTCCTGCAGCATCGAGAACAGCTTGGGGAGAACGACCGTGAGCAGTATGGCCACTGTGACCATGCCGAATCCCAGCACGAACAGGGGGTAGGCCACTGCGGCGGTCACCTCGCCGCGAATCTCGTCCTCATGCTCCAGCAGATTCGCGAGATCGGTCATGATGGTGGACAGCGCCCCCGCCTCCTCGCCAACGCGGATCATGCTCACGTAAAGCTTCCCAAAAAGGCGGGGATGGGCGCCCAGGGCGGCAGAGAACGAGGCGCCGGCGCGCACGGCGGCCGAGAGTTCGAGCAACACCGCGCGCAGGGCGGGATTCTCCTCCTCTTCTCCCAGACCTTCCAGAGCCTGGGGAATGGGAATCGCCGCGTCGAGCAGGGCGGCCATCTGACGGGAAAAGGCGGTGATCTCCTTGCGCTTCACTCCGCCGCCCAAGGACCAACGGGTGGGGGATGGGGCGGGGAGCGTGGCGGCTGTGGCTGTGGCCGTGGCCGTGACAGCGGGTGAGGGTCGCGGGGGAGTCGGGGTGCCCGAGGACGGCTGGGCAGACTCCAGCCGCGAGGGGAACAATCCGCGCCCGCCCAACTGCCGAAGCGCCGAACGGCGGTCCTCGGCCTCAATGACGCCGTCCACTGAACGGCCGTCACCCGCGATGGCCTGATAGCGAAAGGTGCTCATTCCGGCGTGTCGCTGGCGCAGACGCGGACGATTTCCTCCAACGTGGTCAGTCCCTCAGAGGCCTTGCCGAGGGCATCCTGCTGCATGGTGATCATACCCTTCTGCGCGTTCGCCCTCAGCTCGGCTGCCGACCGCTTATGCAGGATCATTTCTCGAAGGGGCGTGGTGATGGCGAGCAGTTCAAAAATGCCCAGCCGGCCGCGGTATCCGCCGCGGCATTCCTCGCAGCCAGCCCCCTCATAAAACGCCCCGTTCAGGGCACGACCCCCGAGAGTCTCCAGTTTCTTCCGCACCCCCTCGGATACCGTCGCGACCCGGCGGCACGCCGGACAGATTTGTCTTACCAAACGCTGACCCAAAACGCCTTCGAGCGACGACGAAATTAGGAACGGCTCAATGCCCATGTCGATCAGCCGCGTCACCGCGCTCGGGGCGTCGTTGGTATGCAGGGTGCTGAAGACCTGATGTCCGGTCAGGGCGGCGCGGATGGCAATCTCGGCGGTTTCGGCATCGCGAATCTCGCCGACCATGATCACGTCCGGATCCTGCCGGAGAATGGCCCGGAGTCCGTTGGCAAAGGTGAAATCCCGACTCGGACGGACCGGAATCTGCGAGACACCCGCCAGCTCGTACTCCACCGGATCCTCGATGGTGACGATCTTCTTCTCCGGGGTGTTCAGCCCCTGGAGGATGGAATAGAGGGTGGTGGTTTTGCCGCTGCCGGTGGGTCCGGTGGTGAGAAACAGCCCGTGGGGCTTCTCCACCAGGAGCTGGAGCAGCGCCGCCCGTTCCGCGCCCAGACCCAGTTCCCGCGGATGCTGCAGGCGCTCATCCTTGACCAGCAGGCGCATGACCAGGCTTTCGCCATGGATGTTGGGCATGGTGCCGACCCGGATGTCCACCCGGGTGCCGCGGTGGTTGATCTGAATATGGCCGTCCTGCGGCATGAACCGCTCGGCAATATTCATGTCCGCCATGATCTTGATACGCGAGACCAGGGCGGCATGCAGCGGTTTGGGCGGGGGAGCGTTCTCCTGAAGCAGCCCGTCAATCCGGTACCGCAACTGGAGGGAATTCTCGAAGGGTAGCAGGTGAATATCACTGGCCCGCTCGCGGAGAGCGGTGGAGATGATCAGATTCACCAGGTTCACCACGGTCGGCTCATTGGCCATGACCTCGATGTCGTGGAGATTCTTGGGATCGGCTCCGGTCCCGCCGCTCGGATCGAGGTTCTCGATCATCTTCTCCACGGTGACCTGATAACACTCGGCGATCTTCTCGGAGATCTCCGCAGCGGGGGCCAGACGCTCCTCGACCTCCAAACCGCTTAACAGCCGGATGTCGTCCAGCAGGCGCTGGTTTCCGGTCTGGGCGGTGGCGATGGTGAGAAGGCCGTCCTGCAGGGTCAGCGGAACAATCCGGTGCCGGTGAACGAACTCCGCCGTCAGGCACCGGAGGGTGGCAGGTGCGATGACCAGACCCCGGAGACCTTCGACCAGACGAGAGGAAGCGCCGTTGACGGGAGGTGATGTGAACCTGCCTTCCGGTTCGGTGCTGATGACGTTCATCCTCGAATTAAAGTGGGTCGTCGGGTTCCGCGTTGGATCGCTACTGGATTCAACTGAGCCCGGTGAGAATGGTTACGCAGAATTTTGGGCAATCGCCTTCATAGACCCGGAGAGGTCCAGAGTGCTCAAAGGATTCTGGCGTGCTTCATTGGGTTTCCGTCAGCACTGCGGTCTTCCACAATCCGGAGGAGTTATCAGATGAGCCTGGGGTCAAGACGGGGACAGTGCGCGCGGTGACCATTTGACTGTCGGTGGGCAATAACAAGCGCATTTCCAGAACCCGGCTGGGCTGAGAGTTCCCACCGGACTCAGGTGCGTCAGGTTGGATTCCGATTCAGAGGTGGAAACCAGGGTGTTCATCCGCAGGGTCTGTGGCTCCAAATGACAACGCCCGTCCGAGCGCCGGGCGTTAGTTTGGCACCCTGGATCTTAATCACTCCGTGGAACCGGAATTCTGGACCTTGGCGCTTCCCTCGCCCGGCGATGATTCCAGGATTGGCGGTGCCGGGACGATCGCGGGGGAGAAGCTGAGCGACGCCTGGGCGCGGAACTCCACCGAGAGCCGTTCCTTGGCCCAGAGCACGAAACCAAGGTCCTTGGCCAGGTTCAGAAGGCCATACACCGCCCCGAAGAGCATCGGCATCCACACCGCCAGGGTCTGCATTGCGTTGGCGGAAGGAGGGCTGGATCCGCCGAGCAGCAGCGGGACCAGCACCAACGGGAAAACCAGGGCGGATAGAAAGCTGAAGGCAAAGAACGGGATGATCTGCACGAACAACAGCGTTTTCAGCGTGGCGATATTCACACTGCGATTGATCAATCCCATCCACAGTCCCGCCCAGGCAATGGCCGCGAGATTGGCCGCCAAATTCGCCCCAAGAAGGAGTGACACCATCCACTGCACCCAAACGGGAGGGGCGGATAGCAACCCGGACAGGGGCGTTCCGGGGGGTACCGGGTTCACTGGCCCTGCCGGGCCGGCATTGGGAGAAGCGGGAGCCGAATTGGTCATACCCACGGAGGTGACCGAACCCGCCATGACCGTATTGGAGCCCGACGCCGGCGGTGCCGCCATGGTGGCGGTGATCTGAAGCTGGGTTCGTTGCGAGGACACCTGCTCCCCGATCACATCGATGAGGATGAGCAGGGCCAGCGGCAGGCCCAGATTCCGCAGCAAGCCTCGCCAGTATCCGCGCACCAGGTCCGCGTGGGTCAGGGGTGTGGACAACAGCAATTCCAGCAGGCCACTGCGGCGGGCGTCGCCGAGGAACCGGCAGGACTGGGAGGCGACCGCGAGGTAGGCGAGCAGGGGGATGATGAAGGAAAGGGATGTCCACACCTCGGTGATGATGGTCATGAAGAGGCCCGGGACGTCGTCGTCCGCCAGGCAATACCCGATCAATCCCGCGGCCGAGACCAGGACCGCCAGCCAGGACCCTCGCAGCAGCCAGAGTTCCCGGCTGACGACCCAGAGCACCGGATTCAGGTCCAAAAGCCGGCGACGTTCGGAAGCCCGGCCTGCCTCACCTCCCCGGCTCCACGGCCGGTTCCAGAAGCGTCCGTAACGCGATGTACCCTCTCCGGTCTCCTGCCAGGTGCGGGGCAGACGGATGCAGGTGGAGAGCAGCAATGCTCCGATGAGCAGCAGGTTCACCATCCAGGCGCTCCAAAAGGAACTGCGACCCCAGGCACCGGCCGCCGCGAAGAGGTACCCGGGACTGCACAGGCTGAAGACGGGTCCGGAACTCCATCCGATCGCAGCGGACAGAAGGGAGTCCGTGATCGGGCCGGTCGCGGTGATCAGGGCCAGCAACAGGACCGTCAATCCCAACGCCTTTTGGGCTTCCCGGCACAGGGAGGAGCAGAAGAGCCCGGCGGATAGGGACAACATCAGGGCGGTGCCCAGGGCGAGAGCCGTTTTCCAGAACTGGGCCCCGGTGATTCCCCCCATGGTCAGGGTCAATGCCAGGACCGGCAGGATGGCCAGCAGTCCGTAGCCGGCGCGCAGGGCGGACGCCATGAGCTTGCCCAGTACGACGTCGTATCCGCGCAGGTCAGTCAGAAACAGGAATCCCAGGGTGCCCTCGCGTTTTTCGATGCTGAGGGCGTCCGAGGTGAGGAAGGGTCCAGAGAGCAGGGCGGCCGCCAGGGCCAGCCAGGTCAGCGTGGCGAAGAGTCCGCGTCCGATACTGGTGCCCAGGAACAACGGCAACCCGGCCAGGGTAAGCAGAATCAGACCCCCGCCGAGCACGGCCGCGATCAGGGCGGCGACCACGCGCAGCCGGGAGGTCGAACGCAATCGGGCGGCGACCCGGAGCTCGCGTTCAACCAGGGGCGGTAGGGTCACCCGGAACCGTTATCAAGCGCACTGGCGATCGGCAAAGGGTTTGGAATTCCGGCACAACTTGCGGAGTTTGCCCCGGAGATCACGGCCATCAGTCGCGAGCCCCTGCGGACGTGGCAAGGGACCTCAATGAGGGGAGCCAGCGGGCGGCCCGGGAAGGTGCCGGCCCCCTACCCGCCGCCCACCTGTTCCGCCGGGATTCCGATGCACCGACCCTGGAGCGTTGCCAATTCGTCCGCAAATTGGCCTTTGACGTGATTCCGGTCACCGGTAGTCTCGCCGTTCACGTTTTGAGCGGAGTTCCGCATGGAAAAAGAACGCAAACTGATCATTGCCGGTAATTGGAAGTGCAACAAGACGGTCGCCGAGTCTCTGAGTCTCGTCGCCGACCTGCGGCGCGAGCTGGGCACTATCAAGGAACTCGACATCGTGGTCTGCCCGGCCTTCACGGCGCTCGAATCCGTCTCCCGGGCGATCTTGGACTCCAACATCCGCCTCGGAGCCCAGAACATGGGGGACCACGGATACGGAGCCTTCACCGGGGAGATCGCCGCCGGCATGCTCAAGGAGTTTTCCGTCGGCTACGTGATCTTGGGCCACAGTGAACGGCGTCAGTTCCAGAAGGAGTCCGACGCCCTGATCGCCCGACGCGCTGCGGCCGCCCATGCCGCGAATCTGATCCCGATTGTCTGCGTTGGAGAAACCCTGGCCGAACGCGAGGCGGGCATTACCAACCAGGTCGTGGAAACCCAGGTTCGCGGATCCCTGGCCGGACTGGCCGCCGAACAGGTGGAGCGCACCGTGCTCGCCTATGAACCCGTCTGGGCCATCGGCACCGGCAAGACCGCCACCAGCGCGCAGGCGCAGGAAGTGCAGGCCTTCATCCGCAGCGTGCTCACCGCGCTCCACGGCGAGGCCGTGGCCCGCCGGGTCCGCATTCAGTACGGCGGCAGTGTGAAGCCCAACAATGCTCGGGAACTGATGTCCCAGCCCGATGTGGACGGTGCGCTCGTGGGTGGCGCCAGCCTCGAGGTCCGCAGCTTTGCGGACATCATCAAGAATTCCATCTGAATCCGTTCTGAATCCCGGTTTATGTCGCTGGCCATCAATCTCCTGACTTTCGTCCTCGTTCTGATCTGCCTGTTGCTCGGGCTGCTGATCCTCATTCAGCTTCCCAAAAAGGAAGCCGGTCTGGGTCAGGCGTTCGGCGGGGCCACCACCGAGGCGCTCTTCGGCGCCGGCTCCGGCAATGCGCTGACGCAGCTGACCAAGTACAGCGCCGGCGGATTTTTGGCCCTGTGCGTCCTGCTGGCGTGGATGAACGCCCAGTTGGCCCACAATCGGGACCAGGGCGTGGAGAAGGCTCTGGAAGCCACCGCGGCCTCAGTGATTCCGTCCGTAACACCGGCGGTCATTCCTGCCGCCTCCAACGTGGCTCCGACCGTGACCCTCCTGCCGACCAATGCGGCGGCCCCGGCTCCGGCCAAGTAGTTCGGATTCTGATCGCAGGCACGTCGTGGACGCTCCCGTTCGCAGGTGCCTTTCCTTGAACCAGGAACTCGCCGCGTCCATGGTCCGGCGTGCGGCACGGCTTCCCAGCTCTGGATTCTGGAGGTAACCCGATGGGGTGCCTGCAGAGCCTCCTCCCGAGTCGCTGGAGCTCTTTTCGGTCTTCCTTCGTCCGATTCCTGATCTCCGTCCTGGGCGTGGGCCTGTTGGGAGTCCCCAGTATCGGATGCCGTCCGGAGCCCCGGGCCGACCTCATCATCCACAACGGCATGGAGGTGGAGACCATCGATCCCCACGTGCTGACGGGGCTTCCCGACGGAAGGGTCACGGGTGCGATGTTTGAAGGGTTGACGCGCTACGATCCGGAAACCGGCCGGGCCATTCCCGGACTGGCCCACTCCTGGGACATCTCTCCCGACGGCCGCGTCTACACCTTCCACCTGCGAACCAATGCCGCGTTCTCCACCGGAGAACCCATCCGGGCCGACGACGTGGTGTGGTCCTGGCAGCGGGCGGCGGACCCGACCACGGCCGCCGACTACAGCGGCTTCTTTTTCTACGTCGAGGGCGGACAGGCGATCGTGACCGGGGCCTCCACCAATCTGTCCGGACTGGGCATCCGGGCCGTGGACCCCCTCACCGTGGAGGTTCGCCTGGTCAATCCGACCCCCTTCCTTCCGGATCTCTGCGGCATGCGCATCATGGCCGTGGTCCCGCGTTGGGCGGTGGAGAAGTACGGGGATCAATGGGTGCGAATGGATCCGCTCCCCTGCAGCGGCGCCTACGAACTGCTCTCGTGGCGGCCCAATGACCGCATCCGGCTCCGGCGCAATCCGCATTACTGGGATGCCGCCAACGTGGGTTGCGAGCGGGTGGATGTGCTGTCCGGGGACTCCCCTGCCGCCGCCCTCAACCTGTATCTGGCCGGCGACGTCGATTTCCTCATCGACAAGGTGATGATCCCGCCGGAGCTGAACGACGTGCTGCGGAAGCGTCCGGACTTCCACACCTTCCAGTACCTGGGCACCTACTTCGTCCGCTTCAACGTTACCCGCAAACCCTTCGACGACCCGCGTGTCCGTCAGGCGATTTCACTGGTTCTGGATAAGCGGCGCATCGTGGAACGCATCACCCGGCTGGGCGAGCAACCGACAAGTGCGCTCACTCCCCCGGGGACCGGCGGCTACCAGCCGCCGCCCGGCCTGGGACACAATGCAGTCCTGGCTTCGGACGCCTCTGCCTATGCGGCCGCGATGGAAACCAATCGAGCGGAGGCGCAGCGGCTGCTGGCTGCGGCCGGCTTCCCCGGAGGCAAGGGTTTCCCCCCCTTCACCTACATGTTCAATGCCGGCGGCGGCGGCGGCTCGCGCATGCATGAAAACGTGGGAATCGAACTCCAGACGGCCCTGCGCGAGGACTTGGGATTGCAGATGGAGCTGCGTCCGGTGGAGTGGAAGACCTACCTCTCCGACATGTCGCGGCTCAACTTCGACATGATCCGCGGGTCGTGGATCGGGGACTATCAGGATCCCACCACCTTTCTGGACCTCTTTCTTGCCGACAGCGGCAACAACCGCACGGGCTGGAAGAAT
The DNA here is from genome assembly GCA_039796255.1 of Verrucomicrobiota bacterium. Classification (GTDB taxonomy): domain Bacteria; phylum Verrucomicrobiota; class Verrucomicrobiia; order Limisphaerales; family UBA9464; genus UBA9464. The sequence continues at coordinate 14,310 of JBDKKE010000491.1, forward strand.
GCCCGTTACGACGCCCTGCTGGCCGCCGCCGCCGCCGAACCTGATGTGTCGCGGCGCTTCGACCAACTTCGGGAAGCCGAGACCCTCCTGGTGCGGGACGAAGTGCCCATCCTGCCGGTGTTCAACTATGTCGGTCTGTTTGCCTTTGACCGCACGAAATGGGAGGGCATCTACGCGAACCTCACCGATGAGCATCCCTTTCGTTCCATCCGCCGTCGTACCGGGGGAGCCGCACCCGTCCGATCCGCCCTCTCCCCGGCCGCCGCGGGCACTCCCTGAGCCATGTACTTTCTCCGCCGGTTCCTGTTCCTCATTCCGCTGACGTGGGTGATCGTCACCCTCTCCTTCTTTCTGGTGCGCGTGGCTCCGGGTGGTCCGTTTGACCGCGAACGGCGGCCCGCGTCGCCTGCGGTCGAGCGGGCCCTGGCCACCAAGTACCACCTGGATGAATCGCTGGGATCGCAGTACCTGCGCTTCCTCGGACTTCGCTGGGAGCGCCAGCCGGACGGCTCGTGGCAGCGGGCCCCGGGCGGGCTTATCGCCGGCGACCTGGGGCTCTCGCTCAAGTACCGCAATCACTCGGTGACCGACATCATCCGCCAGGGACTGCCGGTCTCTCTGGCGCTGGGCGGGGCGGCCTTCCTTTTCGCCCTCGGATTCGGCATCCCCCTGGGCGTCTACACGGCGGTCCGACGGGGACACACCGGCGACTGGCTGGGCAGTCTGGTCGCGCTGCTGTTCATCTGCATTCCGGGATTCGTGATCGGTCCGCTGCTTATTCTGGTCTTCGCGCTCCAGACCGGCTGGTTTCCCGTCGGACTGTGGGGAACACCACGGCATGTGGTGCTGCCCATGATTGCCCTGGGACTTTACTTCGGAGGCCGCGTCGCCCGACTGACCCGGGAGGGCATGAGTCAGGCGCTGCTCAGCGAGTTTGTCCGCACCGCCCGCGCCAAGGGGGTGAGCGAACTCGGGGTGCTGTTGCGCCACGCCTTTCCCATCGCGGTGATGCCGGTGGTGTCCTACAGCGGCCCCATGCTGGCCGACCTGCTCACCGGTTCGTTTGTCGTGGAAAACATCTTTCAGATCCCCGGCATCGGCGTGTTCCTGGTGAACTCGTCCCTCGGACGCGACTACACCATGGTGGTGGGACTGGTGCTGCTGTACGCGGTGCTGCTGCTGGTGCTCAACCTCCTGGTGGATTTCACCTACAGCCTCCTCGACCCCCGGGTGCGCCATGAATGAGGTCGATAAAGCTCCCGCTCCCGTGCGACCGCTCTCGCCGGGCGGCAAGGCTTGGCGCCGTCTGTGGCGTCACCGGCCCGCCGTGATCTCGGCCGGATTTCTCGCCGTGGTGGTGCTGCTCGCCCTGTTCGTCCCCTGGCTGGGTCCCCACGTATCCGCCCAGGGGTCCGACCTGCAGTTCTCCTCCCCGGACAGCGCGCACTGGTTCGGTACGGACGTGCATGGACGCGACGTGTTTACCCGGGTCTTCGCCGGAGCGCGCATCTCCCTGTTGGTGGGTGCAGTGGGCGCCGGGGTCAGTCTGGTGATCGGCGTCTGCTGGGGCATGGTCGCCGGCTATGTCGGCGGACGACTTGATGGCGTGATGATGCGTCTGGTGGACATCCTGTATTCCCTGCCCAGCATCGTGGTGGTCATTGTGCTGATCACCACCCTGGAGGGGTACGTGAAGACCTGGATGGGCACCTCCTTTCCCCGCCTGGTGCCGCTGGCCCGTCTGCTGCTCCTCTTTGCCGGACTGGGCGCGGTGTCCTGGCTGACCATGGCCCGCATCGTGCGCGGACAGGTCCTGTCCCTCCGCTCGCGCCCGTTCGTGCTCGCCAGTCTCGCCCTGGGGGCCAGCCACCGGCGCATTCTGTTCCGTCACATCCTGCCCAATGTCGCCGGCATCATCATTGTGTATCTGACCCTCACCCTTCCCGCGATCATCCTCTATGAGAGTTTCCTCAGCTATCTGGGACTCGGGATTCAGCCGCCCGAGGCGAGCCTGGGAACCCTGATTGCGGAGGGGGCGTCGCAGATCAATCCATTGCGGGTGTTCTGGTGGCTGATTCTCGGTCCCGGCGGCGTACTGGCCCTCACCCTTCTGGCCCTGAACTTCCTGGGGGACGGACTGCGCGACGCCCTCGATCCGCGCGGGAACTGATCAGCCCCCCACGCGGGTGACGCCCAGGTCATCAAATCGCAGCGGAGTTCCGGAGAACGGCAAACCCCAGACCGACGCCTTCCCGGCGGGCTGCGGTTTGGCTTCGACGAAGGTGATGCTGGGTTCCTTGGGGACGGGCGAGCCGTCCGCCCAGGCGGAGCCTTCCAGACGAAACCCGGCGTCGGTCTTGCGCAGGGCCAGACGCAGCTGCGTCCAGCTCCCGCTCTGCCACTTGAACGGAACGCTGGCCACGACCACCTCGCCGCGCAGCAGCTCAAGGGCCTCCTTGGCTGGCGCCACCTGCAGTCGGTAGCCGCTGGCGCCGTTGAGACCGAGACCGAAGGTGGGGAACTTGCGTCCGGACTTGGTCGCGTAGACCCGCGCGGCGGCCTCGACTCCGGACGGCTCGTTCGGACCAAACAGGAATCCAAAGGACTCCAACGGCGCTCCGGGGAGTTCCGCGAAGCGGTTGCCGGCATCCTCCTTCACCGCGAACTGCCCGTCCAAAATCAGATACTCATCGGGCAGGGCACCGGGCTCGACCTTGGAGAAATCCTGGGTGAACAACGACTGTGCGGACACGAGTCCACAGGCCACCATTCCACCCGCGAGCAGGATCCCGAAACGTTTCATGGGGCGGGACGCTAGCAGCGGTTGCGGCCGGGAGAAAGACGCCTTTGCGGCGGACGTGCCGGCGGGCCAACCACGCTCCGTGCGTTTCTCATTGTCAGGGCTGCGGGCAACGGGCTCCGATTCGTCGATGAAGAGTTTCGGACGGATTCCCTGCCTGGGCCCCGGTGCCGTGCTGCTGGGGTGGATGCTCGGAGCGCTGGGGGCATCCGCGGCGGATGGATCGGAGTCGACGCATCGGACGCCGCTGCTCAGCGCGATGGAAGCGGTGATGGGACCCTTTCCGGGTCCGGAGAAGCGGTGTCCGCTCGACGTGCGCATCGAGGAGGAAGTGGAAACGAATGGCGTGGTGCGACGGCAGATCACCTATCAGAGCGAGCCAGGTTCGCGGGTGCCGGCATTCCTGCTGATTCCGCGCGCGGCGTTGTCGGACGGCGGCGGCCGCCGCTTCCCGGCCGTTCTGGCGCTGCACCAGACGCATGCGGCCGGGCGACGGGTGGTGGTCGGACTGGGCAATTCTCCCGACGACGAATACGGGATGGAACTGGCGCGGCGCGGATACGTTGTCCTGGCCCCGCCCTATCCGCACCTGGCCGACTACGCCCCGGATCTGCGGGGTCTGGGCTACGCGAGCGGCACCCTGAAGGCGGTGTGGGACAATAGCCGCGGACTGGATGTGTTGTCCTCCCTGCCCTACGTGCGCACCAACGGATTCGGCTGCATCGGACATTCGCTCGGCGGCCACAACGGTCTGTTCACGGCGGCGTTTGATCCGCGGATCCGCATCGTAGTGTCGAGCTGCGGATTTGATTCCTTCCGCGACTACTACGACGGCAATCCGGCCGTCTGGGCGCCGGGCAAGGGGTGGTGTCAGGACCGCTACATGCCCCGTCTGTCGGCGTACCAGGGGCGTCTGGGTGAAATCCCCTTCGATTTCCCCCAGGTGCTGGCGGCGATCAGTCCGCGGCGCGTGCTGGTCTTTGCCCCAGTGGGTGACGACAACTTTCGCTGGAGGAGCGTGGACCGCGTGGCCACCGAGGCACTGCAAATCGCGGCCCATCGGCGTGTGGCTGCGGATATCCGGGTCGAGCATCCCCCGGGTCCCCATCGCTTCCCGCCGGAATACCGCGAACAAGCCTACCGGCAGTTGGATGAATTGCTGAAGGCTCCCTGAAGCTCCCTGAAGCTTTGCGTCTTCGCGTCTTTGTTGTTCCCTTCTCACCGGCCAATCCCGGCTAAATCTGTCCCGACCGCATGAAATCCCCGGTGCTCCGTTTCTTCCTTCAAGCCCTGCTGGGGTTGATTGTCCTGCTGCTGCTCCTGACGGTGCTTCTCCTCACGCGGGCCGCCTGGGTGTTCCGGGATCGGTTTCCCGGATACGCGGTGGATGTCCGGAAAAACGGGCATGCCACTCCAGGAAGTGTCCAACCCCTGCGGGCCGGGTTCGGCCGGGTCAACATTACCCCGGCCATCGGAAGCAACCATCCTCCGGTCTGGATCGCCGGATTCGACCAGGGACGCGCCGCCACCGGGGTGCATGACGACCTGTTCGCCGTGGCGCTGGTTCTGGATGATGGGCAGTCCCGCATCGGGATGGTGGCGCTTGATTCCATCGGCTTCTTCCACGACGACGTGATCCGGGTGCGCCGGCGTCTGGCGGCGGATCTCAAGCTCGACTACGTGGTGGTCTGCGCCACGCACAACCATTCCACCCCGGACCTCATGGGTTTGTGGGGCCCGGATCCCTTCCACAGCGGCATCAACCCGGAGTACCGCGAGCACGTCATCGCCTCCGCCGCCGCCGCGCTCAGCAACGCGGTGGTCACCCTTCAGCCAGCGGCGATGTCGCTGCTGGAGATCCCGGTGGATCCCGCAGGATTGGTCAAAGATACCCGCAAACCCGAGGTCTATGATCCGGACCTGCGCCTGATGCTGTTTCGCCACCCGGGCACGGATGCCGTCATCGGTTCGCTGGTGGGCTGGGCGAATCATCCGGAGACCCCCTGGTCGGGCAACACCGAGTTGACGGCCGATTTTTGCGGGGTGATCCGCGACGGCCTGGAGCAGGGCGTCCGCTACGGCAGCGAGGTGAAGATGCCGGGACTGGGCGGGACCCATCTGTTCGTCAACGGCGCCGTGGGCGGGCTCATGACCACCCATCCTTCCACCACGGTACGGGACCCGTTCCTCAATCAGGACTTCTCCACGCCGTCCCACGACAAGACCCGTGCCCTGGGCAACAGCCTGGTGCAGCGGATCCTCTCCACGGTGGCGGCGTCCAATGCGCCCTCGGCAACGGTGGTCCCCCTATCGGTGCAGGCGCGGACGATGGAGCTGCCCCTGGAGAACCGGGGCTTTGTCCTGGCCGGCCTTCTGGGACTACTGGACCGCGGTCACAGCCAGTTTATGCAGATGCGCACCGAGGTGGCGCTGATCCGGGTGGGGGACGCCTCCATCGCCTGCATCCCGGGCGAGATTTATCCGGAGCTGGTCAACGGCGGCATGGTGCGGGCGCCAGGCGGGGACTATGACATCGAACCGCTGGAGATTCCGCCCATCCGCGAGATGATGCCCGGACGGGTGAAGTTCCTCTTCGGCCTGGCCAACGACGAGATCGGCTACATCATTCCCAAGTCGGAGTGGGACATCCGTGCCCCGCACCTTTTTGGCGCCGACCACGCCCCCTATGGCGAAGTGAACTCGGTCGGACCCAACACCGCCTACCTGCTTCACGGCGCGCTGCGAGAGCTCGTACAACCGCAGTGAAGTAGTGGCACGATTCCCGGGCGGAGAACCGGGCTTCATTCTTGTGGCCGACTCGGTACTCCCCTTGCGCCGGCTCCGCGATCCATGAAGCTGTGGTCCTCGAATTTCCATGCACCCGCTTCCGCGCCGTCGTTTCCTCCTGCTGGGTTCCCTCGCCCCGCTGTCCGTCGCGGCGCAGTTTCCCACCCCGTCCCTCTCCCTCGATGACCTGCTGAAGTCGGGGGAGGATTTGGTGCGCGAGAATCTTGATGAGCGCTCCGTGCGCGCCCTGGTGAATGGCGTGGATTCGGCCCAGGCGGAGAGTCTCCTGCGCGATCTGCAGAAGAAGTTTCAGGGAGAGTATGTGGTCGATGTGGCCCGGCTGCGGGGGACAGCCGAGACGTTGCTGCCCATCCTGGAACAACTTCCCATGACCCGTCGCTACGCCGGATGGCTGCGTCCGCGCATGGACTACTTTCAGGTCGCCGACCAACTGGAGGTGAACATTCCTCCTCCGCGGCCCGGTCAGCCGGAGCCCCCACGAACCAATCCCACCGCGGAACAGGAGCGCCGCGCCTGGGACGTTCAGGTGGCCCGAACGCCGGCTCCGAAGGGCTCAGCGGCCTGGGTTCCCCAGCTCAAGCCGGTGTTCACCCGTCAGCGCATTCCGGCGGAGTTGGTGTGGCTGGCCGAAGTGGAGTCCTCGTTTGATCCGCAGGCGATGAGTCCGGCGGGCGCCGCGGGACTCTACCAGCTCATGCCCGCCACCGCGCAGAGTCTGGGGCTGAAGCTCAAGCCCCAGGACGAACGCCTTTCCGGGGAGAAGAACGCCCGCGCCGCGGCCGCCTACCTGCGGTCCCTCAATCTGAAGTTCCGCGACTGGCGCCTGACCCTGGCCGCCTACAACGCCGGACCTGGACGGGTGGGCGATCTGTTGAAAACGCGCCGGGCAAAAACTTTCGACCAGATCGCCACTCACCTGCCTGCCGAAACCCAAATGTACGTGCCCAAGGTGGAGGCTGTGATCCAGCGCCGCGAGGGGCGTGCGGTGACCCGCCTCCCGCTGGCGGGCGCGTAGCGAGTTTCCTTGCTGCACCCACGGAGGCGGGGCTCGGGATTGGCGAACCACCGTCGCCCGCCGCATCCCCTCAATTGATTTATCCCGGATTCCGTGCCCCCGTGGTGGGTCTCTCCAGGCCATGTCTTCTGTCCCACTGCCCCCAGTTTCGCCGCCTCCAGTTCCCGCCCGCCTGGCCTCACTCGATGCCTATCGCGGGGCGATCATGCTGCTCATGGCCTCGGCCGGACTGGGGCTGACCCAGGTCGCGCGTGGACATCCGGACAGCCTGGTCTGGCAGTGGGTCGGTCGTCACTGTGAGCACGCTTCCTGGGCGGGATGCACCCTGTGGGATCTCATCCAACCCGCGTTCATGTTCATGGTCGGGGTGGCCCTGC
>JBDKKE010000492.1:0-10876 GCA_039796255.1 Verrucomicrobiota bacterium
GGGAAACCGAGGCGACCCTGGCGCGGTACGGTCCGGACGCCCGCAAACCCGGAACCTTTGCCGCCAACTGTCTGCTGGCGCGCCGGCTCGCGGAACGCGGCGTGAAGTTCATTCAACTCTACCATCAGGGCTGGGATCAACACGGAGGCCTGCCCAATGGCATCCGCCAGCAGTGCAAGGAAACCGACCAGCCCTGCGGCGCGCTGATTGCCGACCTGAAACAGCGTGGACTGCTCGATGACACTCTCGTGGTGTGGGGCGGGGAGTTCGGGCGCACCAACTACTCGCAGGGAAAACTGACCGCGACCGACTACGGCCGCGACCATCATCCGCGCTGCTTCTCCGTCTGGATGGCGGGCGGAGGAGTGCGGGGTGGGGCGGTGTACGGCGCTACCGACGAGTTTGGATACAATGCGGTGGAGTCGCCGGTCCATGTCCACGACCTGCACGCCACCCTGCTGCATCTGCTTGGCATCGATCACCTGCAGTTGACCTACAAGTTCCAGGGTCGGCGATTCCGTCTCACCGACATCCACGGGGAGTTGGTCAAGGGCGTCCTGGCCTGAGCGTCGAAACGGGAGTCCTGCATCATCCGCAGGGGCTCCGATGGGCGATGGAGTGTGGGGCAATTCGGTTGGTCGGCATCCTCTGGGTAGGAATGGAACGTGCCTCTGCGTGGGCGGCTTGCGGAGAGCCCTGGCGTCCACACCTTGCCAACCGGGGCAAATCTCCCCAGCCTCCGCCCGTCGCCGACGATGTATCAACTACTCTCCAACTCGACGGCGGTCCTGAGCAGTCCGCTGTTCTGGATCTTTCTCCCGTTCCAGCTCTGGATGCTGGTGGATGCCATCCGCCGCCGCGAGTGGATCTGGGCGGTGTTCATCTTCTTCTTCTCGGTGCTCAGTGCCGTCTTCTACTACCTGATGGTTTATCGTCCCCAGGGTCCGGCCGGGGGGGGTGGCGCGCGCGGATTTGAGCTGCCCGGAGCGGCTGACCGCCGGCGCATTCGGGAACTGCAGGCGCGGATTCACAACCTGGACAATGCGCGCGACCATTTCGACCTGGGGGATGTCTATTTCGCCCAGGGCAAGCTGGCGAAGGCTGAGGAAAGCTACCGCGCGGCGCTTCAGCGCGACCCAACAGATATCGACTTCAAGGCGCATCTGGGACAATGCCTTCTCCGACTGAACCGCGCTGTCGAGGCCAAGCCCCTCTTAGAGGCGGCATTGGCTGTCGACGCCAAACATGACTATGGCCACACCGCCATGGCCATTGCCGAGACTCAAATGGCGTTGGGGGATGAGTCCGCCGCCTATCGGATGTGGGAGTATGTGCTCACGCAGCACAGCTATGCGCGGGCGAAGGTGCAGTTTGCGGAGCTCCTGCTGAAGCGGGGCGAGATTGAGCGTGCACGGGGCGAATTGGATGAGGTGGTGTCCGATGATGAATTTGCCCCCAAATTCCAACGGCAGCGCGAAAAGGTATGGGTGACCCGGGCGCGCACTCTGTTGAAGGGGTTGTGAATTCCGTGAGTCCGCCGGTGCCGACCTATCGTTGGCTGGCGGATGGCTCGGAGTTCTTCTGCCGCCTGCTGCGGGGCATCCAAATCGCCCGGGTGTCGCTGCGGGTCGAGGTGTACATTTTCTCCGACGACGCCGTCGGCGCCCGGGTCCGGGATGCGCTGGTCGCTGCGGCGCGGCGCGGCGTCCGGGTCCGCGTGCTGCTCGATGCCCTGGGGTCCAATGAGACGGCCAACGGATTCTGGGACGGTTTTCAGCGCGCCGGGGGCGCCCTGCGTTGGTTCAATCCCCTTCGCTCCCGCAGACTGCCCATCCGCAATCACCGGAAGCTGTTCATAGTCGACGACCGGATTGGAGGATTGGGCGGGTTCAACGTGGCCGAGGAGTATTCCGGGGATGGTGTCCATCGCGGCTGGGCAGACCTCGGTCTGGCAATGACCGGTCCGGCGGTTGCGGGGTTGTCTGAGGAATTCGACCGGATGTGGGACGCGGTGGAGCATCGCGAGGGTTTCCGCAGCCTCTTCCGACGGGGAGCCCGTCAGGCGGCGATCCCCATCGCTCCGGATGTCCAACTGCTGGCGACCGGCCCCGGGCGATCGCCGGGGGCCTTCCAGGTGGCACTCCGCCGGGACGTGGCCCAGGCCAGGAAGGTCCTGTTTGTGGTGGCGTACTTTATTCCCACCTGGAGCATGCGGAAGATGCTGAGAGATGCCGCCAAGGGCGGCGCCCGGGTGAGGGTTATCGTGCCCTCCAAATCGGATGTGAATCTGTCCCGCCGCGCCGCGCGACATCTCTACGCAACCCTCATGCGCAAGGGGGTGGAGATCTACGAGTACGCGCCGCAGATTCTCCACGCCAAGCTGTACCTGACGGAGACGTCGGCATTTGTCGGTTCCTCCAACCTCGACACCCGCAGCCTCTATATCAACCACGAGGTGATGCTGCGCCTGACGGATCCTGCGGTGGTGAGCCGGGCGTGGGAATTGGGGGAACTCTATTGCTCGCGGTCCAATCGGGTGGATCCGATCGGGTGGCGTCACGCGCGGGGTTTGCTGGATCGCACCAAGGACGCCCTCGCCCACTGGCTGCTGGCGCGGGTCGATCCCTACATTTCCCGCTGGCTGGTGCGCGAGCCGCGGTAAGGGATGACGGGTAGGGAACCCCAGAGGCACAGAGGCGCGGAGTCACCGAGGAGGGAAGGGAACCCACTCGCCGATTGCGAACGCCGATTCTTCATTTGCCGGATCCAGCCCTGGCATTGCGGTGCGGGCAAGCGTCTCAATCACCTGCGGCGCTACGAGACGCTGTATTTGGAAGCGGCGGCGCCGGGTGATCAGGAAGTGTGACCGAGCCGGTGCAGGTGAAACTGTCCCTCACCCAGGGTTTCGCGGCAGAGTGCGAGGAGGTGTTCGTGGTGGGTGAACAGAAAGATCTGCGTGCGTTTCGCCAGGGCGCCGAGCAGGGGAAGAATGGCTCGGGTACGGTCGTCGTCGAAGGTGATGAGCAGGTCATCCAAAATGAGCGGCATGGGTTCGTGCTCCTCGAGATACCGGTCCAACGCCGCCAGCCGGAGTGCCAGGTAGAGTTGATCCCGGGATCCGTCGCTCAAGCCGGCGACCGGAACTTTGGACTGGTCCGGACGGACACCCACGAGGACGGGAACATCGTCCGCATTGAACTCCGCTCCCAACCCGCTGAAGGCACCGTGGGTGAGGCTCCGAAAAACCTCGCCCGATTTTTGGAGGAGCGGGCCCTGATTCTCCTTCCGGAACCGCTCGATCTGGCTCTGCAGGAAATGGGTGGCCAGCCGGAGGCGCAGGTATCGGGAGGCATCCTGTCTCAGCGTGGCGGCACAGGATTCCGCCTGCTGGCGGAAATTGGCCGCCGCATCGCCGGCATGCTCCAGGGCCCTCTTCTCATTTCCGAGTCGGAACAGCGTTTCCCGGAGGCTGTGGAGGGCGGCTTCGAGTTCGGCCTTCTCTCGGGTGGCGGAGGATTTTCGTTCCGCCAGGGCATCGGGGTTCTCGGCGCAAACCTGGGCGATAAAGTCATCCGCCGCCTGGCCGCGGGCGAGGCCGCTCAGGGTGAAGCGCAGGCTGTCGATCCGGGCCTGCACGGCGCGACGCTGTTCGAGGTGGGCCAAAAGCGGCTCCAGCTCCGGCGCAGTGGTCAGGCCCGCCAGGTGGAGCAGCGCGTGCAGGGCGTCATCCGCCTGGGTGGCGAGCATTCGGGCGTCCGCCAATTCACTGCCCGCCTGCTCGATTTGTCGGGACAGTTGATCGTGTCGGTCCTGGGCCTTGCGGGCTTCGGCGAGCGCCTTCCACAGGGCCGCATCGAGCGCTTCGATGGAGTCCCCCTGGACGCCGAGCGCGACGGCCTTTCCGCGGACGGCCTGTTCATGCCGGGAAATGTCCTCAGCAGTGGATTGAGCCTTGTCGACGGCGACGCGCCATTCGTCGAATTTGAGGAGCAGGTCCTTCCGCTCCCGCAACAGGGTCAGGCCCGCCTCGGGGGAAGTGCCGTCGGGAAGGCAGACCAGCGCGCATTGGGAGGACCACCGGGCCGTCGCGGCGGCGACCGCGTCCGCCAGTCGGACGCGGCCTTGCTCAAACTCGGTCAGTTTATCCTTCAGCGCGCCGAGTTGTTTGACCATGGCTTCGCGCTGACCGGCCGCGTGCTCGCCGTCCTGGACCCGTTTCCTGGCCGCGGCGAACAACAGGGAGAACGCCTTGTCCTCCGACTGGCCGAGCACGGTGGCCAACAGTTGACGGGCCTGCGCGATCTGCCGGCTTTTCTGTTGCACGGAGCCATCGGCGGTTTTCAGCCTGCCGTGCAGATCCCGGAACTCGTTCCAGCGTTCGCGCCATTCCAGCATTTCATCCGGTGAACGTGGGAGGATTCCGCAGGCAGACCACTCTGCCTGCCAGGATGTCTGACACGCGTCCAGGGCTCCGGTGAGTTCCACGACCCGCAATTGCGATGCAGCGATCTGCGACCCGAGTTCACTGAGTTGGAATCGCTTCTCTTCGGCCTGGGCAACCGCCTCTGCATGGATCTTGAGCTGATCCGCAATGCCGTCAGCCCTGATGATCGTTTGAGGGAAAGCCTCCTCCAGCGGCGTTCCCGGCACGAATTCTTCCCGGGCGCCTCCTCCTTTCCACTCGGCCAGCACCAGGCTCCAGCCATGGTCCCGATGATCCCGCGCCCTGCGGAGTGCCTCTTCGGAAGGCAATTCGCCCTGCCGCTGCAGCCGCGCGAGTTCGGCTTGGATGGCCCTGGCTCTTTTGTCCGCCTCGCGAATCGCGTCCGCCTCACTCTGGAGGGCGCGCCGGAGGCCTTCCATGCGCTCGTGATATCCGCGAAGGGTGGCGCTGGCCGGAACCGGGAGCTGACCGGTCGCATCCAGGTCGGGCGGGACCCCGGCCAGTTGGCGATGCTGCTCCGTGGTCTCCCGCGTCAGTCGTTGCACCTCGGATTCGCCCGCGGCCACCGTCCGGTCCGCGTCCGTGGCCTCCGCAGCCATGGCCAGGGCGTCGCGCAGAGGGGTCAGGTCGGTTTCCGGAAGGGACAGCAACTGGGCTTCCAGGTTCGTGAGCTGATTCCGGAGGCTTTCACCCCTGCCGGCATTCGAGTTCTGTTCGCTCACCGCGAGCGTGAGCGCCGTCGCCGCCTCCTCGCAGGCCAGGCGAACCGGAGTGCTGAGGCGGTGTCCCTCCAGCGACTCAAAGTCACCGGCAATCTGCAGGTGGCGCATGCCAGCCCGGAGGTGTGGTTCGAGTCCGGCCAGGGTGGACTTCAATTCGGCCAGCAACTTCTTGCGTTCCCGATACGCACCGAGGTCCTGATGCAACTCATCCAGGGCATCGGCCTCCGCCAGCACGGCCGGGGCCGTTTGACACGCGGCCAACTGGGTTTGGAGGTTGCTCATCTGCGCGGCCAGGCGCTGCACCTCGGCGTTTGCCCCAGCCGCCGCCTGGCGTGTCTGCTGCGCCCGGGTGACGAAGTCGCTCGCCAGATCCGGCAACGGGGGAAGCAGCGCGTACTTCTGGCGCTCCTCGCCCAGGCGGCCGACGGTGGGCAGGGCATCTTCACAGCGTGAGATCCATTGCAGGTCCCGATCCAGCCTGGCCATTTGCTCCGCGAGGCGCTTTCGGGCGCCCTCCACCTCGGCCAACTCCTTTTCCAATTTGTCCCAGGTTTCCGGGTTGACCACGGTATCGCGGCTCTGCCGGAGCAGTTCCTTGTGTCGGTTGACGGTCGGACGAATGGACACATTCGCCGTGGACCGGCCCTTGAAGAGTCCGTCGGCCTCCTCCTGCAGCGCTTCAATGATCTTCTGAACCGGAGTTCCTCCCAGGCTGGCGGAGAAGAGCGCGTTGCCGATGTTGCCCTCTCCCCGAAGCAGTTGCTGCGCCCCCTCATGCAGTTCGCGAGCGCCCAGACCAAACATGGCTGAGAAATAGGACGCATCGACGCTGCCCAAAAATGGGGCCAGAGCGCTGTCCGGAAGCTGGGTGCCCTCCGCACTCAGGAGGGTGTTCTTGTTTCCCTTGCGTCGCTGAAAAACCAGGCGCGCTCCGGCGCGATTGAGGATCTCTCCCTGGATCCGCAGGTCGCCATAATCATGGAGAAAGTTGTCGGGGGACTGGCCGTGGATGCCGAAGAGCAGATCGCGGATTGCCCGGAGCAGGGAGCTTTTGCCCGCCTCATTGGCCCCATAGATGACCTGGAGATCCCCGGGCTGATCCGGGAACTGGAGATCCAGATTGGTGAACGGTCCGAAGGCCGGGACCCGGAGTCGCTGAAATCTCAACGGGCCTGTCCCCCCTTCGTTTCCAGGGCATCCAAAATGATGGCCCGGACTTCGTTGAGAATGGTGAGTCGCTGATCCCCACTCCATTCCGCCTCGATTTCACCGCGGAGTTCGGGCGGCAGCACGGTGAGCATCTCGTTGATTTCGGCGGGCAGGGAAGTCAGGTGGGCCTGAGCTTCCTCCAGTTGATCCACCACGATCCGAGTCAGGGCGTCCCGTGCGGCCAACTGGGCGATGTCATAGACCGGAGTGGTGGAAATTTTGATCCGCTCTATCCAGAGCGCGTCCGCGCCCTGATCCTGGGCGCGCGACAGCAACTCGGCGCGCCAACGCTGGCCATCGCGGTGAAGCGATCCGTGCAGCGGAGTGGTTCCCTTGAGGATAATGCGGGCCGCCACCAGCCTGCCTTCCGCGGCGGCCACGGCGTGGCCCATGGCGTCGCTGACCCGGCGCAGGGCGTCGGACTCGGCGTTGACGCCGGTGAGGTCGACCGTCAGTTCCTCCCAACGGACAACGTCCAGGCTGCGCCACTCGGCGCTTTCCACCCGGAGCGAATCGTTGACGGTGACCAGCCGGCACCCGCGCGGACCGGTTTCGCGGGCATGGCGTCCCTGGCAGTTGCCCGCGAAGACCATCCACGGATCCTCACCGATCACCTCGGGCTGATGGATGTGCCCGAGCGCCCAGTAGCCATAGCCCTTCTGCCGGAGATCCGCCTCCGAACAGGGCGCGTAGGTGTCATGACCGGACTTCCCGGTGAGGCTGGTGTGCAGCAGACCCAGATTGAATCGGCCGGCGACCGCCGGGGGGTAGTCGGTCACCAGGTTCTCGGGCACCGCCCGATTGGGGAAACCGCGTCCATGAATCGACACCGGAAGTCCCGCCACCTCCCGGGTTTCGGGGGATCGCGTGGAGAAGCTGTGCACGTTGTCGGGCAGACTCAGTTTCCGGGAGATCACCGAAGCCGCGTCGTGATTGCCGGCGATCAGGTACACGGGAATGCCCTGCGCAGAGAGCCGGACCATCTGGCCCCGGAAAAAGAGGCCCGTGCTGTAATCCTTCCAGTCGCCATCATAGACGTCCCCGGCAATGACCAGAAAGTCGACCCGCTCGTCGATGGCGAGTTGAACCAGATTCTCCAGGGCCCTGCGCGTGGCACCCCGGAGCAGTTCCGCCGGCGCCCCTTCGTGGACCTCCAGTCCCTGGAGTGGACTGTCCAGATGCAGGTCGGCGGCGTGGATGAAGCGGAACATGGCTGCTGACGACGTGCCGCCTGGGGGTGGGGCGTGGGACGCCGAGGGGCCCTACGCCTTGGCGTAAACCTCGGCGCCCTTCTCCGCGAACTCCTTCGACTTTTCTTCCAAGCCCTTCTTCAGCGCCTCCTCCTCGGCGAGACCCTGTTCCGCGGCGTACTTGCGGACGTCTTCAGTGATCTTCATGGAGCAGAAGTGGGGGCCGCACATGGAACAGAAGTGGGCGCTCTTGGCGCCTTCCTGCGGGAGGGTTTCGTCGTGGAACTCGCGGGCGGTGGTCGGGTCCAGGCTGAGGTTGAACTGATCTTCCCAGCGGAATTCAAAGCGGGCCTTGCTCAGGGCGTTGTCGCGGTATTGGGCGCCGGGATGTCCCTTGGCGAGGTCGGCGGCGTGGGCGGCGATCTTGTAGGTGATGACGCCGTCCTTCACGTCCTTCTTGTTGGGCAGGCCCAGGTGCTCCTTGGGCGTGACGTAGCAGAGCATGGCGCAGCCGTACCAGCCGATCATGGCGGCGCCGATGCCGCTGGTGATGTGGTCGTAGCCCGGGGCGATGTCGGTGGTCAGCGGCCCGAGCGTGTAGAACGGCGCCTCGTGGCACCACTCCAGCTGCTTCTGCATGTTCTCCTCGATGAGATGCATGGGCACATGGCCCGGTCCCTCATTCATGACCTGAACGCCGTGCGCCCAGGCGCGTTCGGTAAGTTCGCCCTGCGTCTTCAGTTCGCCGAACTGGGCGGGATCGTTGGCATCGGCAATGGAGCCCGGACGCAGTCCGTCCCCGATGCTGAAGCTGACGTCATACGCCGCCATGATCTCGCAGATGTCGTCCCAGTGGGTGTAGAGGAAATTCTCCTGGTGATGGGCCAGGCACCACTTGGCCATGATGCTGCCGCCGCGGGACACAATGCCGGTCATGCGGGAGGCGGTCATGGGGATGAACCGCAGCAGGACGCCGGCGTGGATGGTGAAGTAGTCCACGCCCTGCTCGGCCTGCTCGATCAGGGTGTCGCGGAACACCTCCCAGGTGAGATCCTCGGCCTTGCCGCCCACCTTCTCCAGCGCCTGGTAGATGGGCACCGTGCCAATGGGCACCGGAGAGTTGCGCAGAATCCACTCGCGGGTGGCGTGGATGTTCTTGCCGGTGGACAGATCCATGACCGTGTCCGCTCCCCACTTGGTGGCCCAACGCATCTTCTCGACCTCCTCCTCAATGCTGGAGGCCACGGCGCTGTTGCCGATGTTGGCGTTGATCTTCACCAGGAAGTTCCGGCCGATGATCATCGGCTCGGATTCCGGATGGTTGATGTTGGAGGGGATGATGGCGCGTCCGGCAGCGACTTCGCTGCGGACGAATTCCGGGGTGATCTCGGCGGGGATGCGCTGGGGAAACCGCGCGAAGACGCGCGGGGTTTCAGGTTTCAACTGTTCCGTGCTCAGTGAACCGGAACCTTCGTGCTGCTTGGCGAGGTCGTTGCGCCGGATGTCGCCGGAGAGGTCGGCGATCTGGAGGTTGAGATTGGCAATCTTGAGATTCTCGCGGATGGCGATGAACTCCATCTCGGGGGTGATGATTCCCTGACGGGCGTACCAGAGCTGGGTGACGGGGTGTCCCGCGGTGGCCCGAAGTGGACGCCGCCGCTGTCCCTTCAGTCCGGGGAACTCCACCAATCGGTTGCGCTCGGCCTGACTGGCATATTCGGCGTGTTGCCGGGAGAGGTAGCCATTGTCCTGGGGCTTGACCTCGCGGCCGTCGTACTCGGCCACATCACCCCGTTTCAGGATCCAGCTTCGGCGCAGGGCAGGGAGCCCCTCCTCAACAGTGCCCTGGAAGGCGGGATCTCCCCAGGGACCGGAACAGTCGTAGACCCGCACCGGGGCGTTGGCTTCCATTGCCCCGTTGAACCCCCGGGTCGGGGACAGCGCGATCTCGCGCAGAGGGACCCGGATGTCGGGATGCAGGGTGCCCTCCACGTACACACGGCTGCTGGCGGGGAGTTGCTGGGAGCTGTGGGGCTCGAAGGAGGAGGTCGGATCAGCGATCATGGCAATGGATGATTCGCTCCGGGGAAACGGGAGAAGTGCTTCCCTTCGCCGGCATTACCCGGAGCAGGTTCAACGGGTCATTCGCTTCCGCGAAACTCTCAGCCGTGAATCAACGGCTCCCCGATGGGCTGAGAATGCGGCGATGCGCCCGGGAGGCAAGTGGGAAGGAGAGGTGCGTTGAGGACGCTCCCCCCCCCGGGGGGGGGCACGTCCAAGCGTTCAACGTTGAACCGCCCCGTCGGGACAGCTCACGGCCAGGTACACCGCCAGTTGAGTGCGTAGAATCCGGTCGTAGGGTGCCACCTGCTCCAAGGCTTCCAGGATGTTTCGCCGGGTTTCGGCCGACATTCCGCCGCCGCAGAGCAGCAGATTCACCTCGTCCAGAAGAGCCTTGGCATCTTCGGCCAACCGCATGAGCTCGGTATAGTCCGGGTCAAAGGCATACCGGGTGGTGACGAATCCCTTCTCGGTGATTTCCCAGAGTTTGTTGGGGAAGGCGATGCTCGTGTAGCTGTCGGTGATTTGAAACACCGGTCCCACCAGGTTGCGCTGGGCCATGATGCCGGGCGGCTGGTAGTTGGGACGGTAGAAATTGAACACCGTCGGTGCGAGGGTGGGTTCCTGCAGGCCGAAGGCATGGAATTCTGCGGCGCCCGTGGTCCACCAGAGGAGCCCCGGGTGACGCCCGAGGTCCCCGACGCGCGCCAGGTTGATGGCCCGGTACACTGGTTCCTTGAGGCGTCCGTATTCGACGCCCGTTGCTGACCACTGCGGATCGCGGGCCTCGGGATCGAGCAGGATGGCCTTGACCACCGCCCCCAGATTGCCCCGCAGACCCGCTCCATCGTTGGCAAAGACGGCGGAGATCCGGGACACATAGTTGGAGGAGGGATTGCTGGTGACCAGGAACTGGATCAGTTGCTTTCCGATGAAGGGCGCAGTGTTGGGGTGTTCCAACAGGCTGCGCAGGGCATCGTCCACATCCTTGAGTCCGTTCTGTACGCTCGGCGACCTCGCCGGGATCTTGAACCCACGAAGGAGGGTCTTCTCCCCGAAGTCGTGTTTGTCGACCCACAGGTCCATCGGAACAATGGTGTCGTTGTCCTGGAATCCTCCCACCCCGCCGACCCCCCAGGTTTGTCCGCCAAACCAGAATCCGGTGAACACGCGGGCAAACTCCGTGATCTCCCGGTTGCCGTAGGTCAGGATTGGCTTCCCGACGGAGTCCAGAATCTGGCTGCCGTCCT
>JBDKKE010000493.1:0-13333 GCA_039796255.1 Verrucomicrobiota bacterium
GGTCTTCGCATCGATGTACGGCTCCATGGCATCAAAGGAGTAGGGCAGGGGTGACAGCTTGAACGGTCCGGACGGAGCCGCAGCCTGGGCCAGGGCGCGGGTCACGCGGGTGCTGATGAAGAATCCGGCACCGACGAGGGCGGTGTTCCGGAGAGCCTGACGGCGAGAAAGAAGATTCATTGAGCGTATGAATTGAGAGGACGTTAAACGGTCCACAAGTGTTGTCCGGGACCCCATGCGTTGCAAGTTCTCGGATCAGGGGTGCGGACTCGGATGCGTTCCTGGATCGGAATCCACTTTGGACCGGGATCCTGTCCGGAGTAGGGTACGCGCCAGTCATTCACTCCATGAATTCGTCCGAAGGGGCGCCGCCCGCACCGTGGTGGCAGGTGATCGCGGTGGGGCGCAATCCGCGTGTCACCCTGGTCCGCCTGCTCGCGCTCGCCGGCCTTACGGTGCTGATTTTCCGCCACGGAGTGATTCCGGTGCGTGTGACGGGCATCAGCATGCAACCTGCCTACCGGGATGGGGAACGCCGCTGGATCAGCCCACTGTGGGCGAGGTTCGATGGACTGCACCGGGGGGACGTGGTGGCCATCCAGACCAGCGGTCGGAAGCTGCTTTATCTTAAGCGCATTCTGGGTCTGCCCGGGGAGCGGGTGCGCATTCGGAAGGGTGAAGTTCTGATCAACGACGATCCGCTAACAGAACCCTACGTGGCCCCTCAGAGGGCGAAGTGGAACTGGCCCACCAACGGACTGGACCGCACTCTAGGGATCGATGAATATCTGGTCGTCGGAGACAACCGCAGCATGCCCGCCGACTCCCATTACTTCGGCGTCGCGGATCGGGATCGCATCCTGGGAAAACTGATTCGATGAAGCGACTCTGGCTCCTGGTATTGGTCGCTGTTGCGGCGGCTGCGGGATGGTGGTGGAGAGAGTCCCTGTTCCCCGGAGAGTTGACCCGTGTCCGCCGTTCGCTGGAAGTCTTGGCAACGGAGGTGTCCTTCACCAGCAAGGAAGGAGGCATCGCCACGGGGCGTCGGGTCTCCAGTCTGGTGGATCATTTTACCCCAGAGGCCGTCATTGAGGTGGAGATTCTCGGCGCCGGGACCTTTCATCTGAACGGCCGGGGGGAAATTCAACAGGCGATGTGGGGTGCACGCCGCGCAGCCAGCAGCCTGCAGGTGCGATTTTTTGATATCCTCGTCGACCTGGCTTCGGATGGACAGACCGCATCGGCCCACCTGACCGCCACCGCCGACGCCAAGGGAAACCGGCGAAATCAGGAGGGGTTCGAGGCGATGGAATTTCGCTTCCAGCTTCGCCGACTCGACGGTGCGTGGAAGGTGCAGCAGGTCGCGACGGTTCAGACGCTGAAGCAGTGAGGAGACGTCGGGAGACAATCTCCACCGCAGTCCCAGTTGTCAGCGGATTGCGACCTCAGGTGACCAATGATGGCTCACGACTGTCCCAGTCCTCGCATCCCGTTCATGGCGTCGCTGGCTCCACCATCGGCAATTCGGCCCGTCCGACCAGTTTGCTCCAGGCGATCAGACCGGCGATCAGGGCAATGCCGGCGCAGGCGAGGTAGGGCCAGGCAGGGTGCCGGTCGAGCAGGAATCCGGCGAATAGCGGGCCGAGAATGCGGGCGAGACTTCCGGAGCTTTGCACGATGCCCAGGGTTCCGCCCCGTTCGTTCTCCGGGGACAGGTTGGAGACCAGTCCGAAAAGCGGCGGGCGGGTGAGTCCGGAGCCGATGGCAATGAGGGCCACCAGGATCAACAGCAGCCACCAGGGGGCGCCGGCGGGGGACAGCAGCATGGACCAGGAGAGGGTGCCGGTGCCGCGCACCCAGGGCATCGGCGCCAGACCAAACGCAAAGACGATCAGGCTCAGGGAAATCAGGCGGGGCTCGCCGAGTCGCTTGACCAGGCGCCCGACGGGTCCCGCTTGCACGACCGCGCCGATGAGACCGGCGAAGCAGAACAGGATGGCATTGGTGTTGTGCGCGGCGTGTTCGCTGAGTTGGAAGTTGCGCGACACCAGGATGCCCAGGGTCGTTTCAAAACAGGTGAATCCGAAGGTGGCCAGGAAGAACACCAGCACCAGAAAGCCGACGAGGGGAAGTTCCAGGACGTGACGGATCTGGGCCAGGCGGGGACGGCGTGGGACCGGAACGCCCCCCGGCTTCCAGCTCTCCGGCAGGCGGGCCCAGGCGAGCAGGAAATTGATGCCGCAAATGGCGGACGCCACGGCACCGGGTCCGGCCTTTCCCAGTGCATTTTGAGCCACGACAGCCAGGGCCGGACCCATGATGAAGCCGAGTCCGAAGGCCATGCCGATCAGTCCCATCCGGCGCGACCGCTCAGCGGGTGGCGTGATGTCGGCAATGTAGGCCTGGGCGACGGTCAGGTTCGCGCCGCAGATGCCGGCGAAAATCCGCGAGATGAAGATGCCCCAGAGGGCGGGTGATCCTGACTTCACCGAGGCAAAGGCAAACAGTGCGTAGCTCACGGTCGAACCCAGGGTGCTGACCAGGATGACAGGACGCCGACCCACGCGATCCGACCAGCCGCCCCAAAGTGGGGAGAAGAGAAACTGCATGGCCGAGTAGCTGGCCATCAGGGCGCCGATGGTGAGTCCGGAGGCACCAAAACTCTCGCCGTAGGTGGGCAACAGGGGCAGGACGATGCCGAACCCGATGAGGTCCACGAAGACGGTCAGGAAAATGATCCCGATGGAAGGCGACGCCATGCGCGCGGGAGATTGTAGCCGGTGAGCCCCCCCCGCAATTCAAAGCGCCCTCCGGACCCCTCGATTTCAATCCGAGGAAGGACGGCATGAGTGAGCCGCCACAGCCGATCGGCAACTACCGACTACGAACCAATGACCAATGACCAACTCCCCAATCCTAAACTCACCGCTCATGGAGTAGGCACCAGGCGGGCTCCTTCGCCGATGGCGCGTTCGAGGCGGGCGAGGGCGACGGCGTAGTCCCGCAGGGCCAGCGATTGGGTGGTGCGGGAGTCGGTGAGGGCGGTTTGTGCGGACAGCACATCGAGTTGCGTTCCACTGCCGGCGTCGTTGCGGGCCATGGCCAGACGCACGGCTTCGTCGGCCTGCTCGATGACCTTGTTTTGCGATTCCAGCACCTGTTGAGCCTCGATGAAGTTGGAATAGGCCGTCCGGATCTCGGTCTCCACTTGGCGCGTCGTGTCGTCGACGACAATCGTGGACCGATCGAGGCGTGCCTTGGCGGCTCGGACGCGTCCCTGGGTGGCGCCAAAGTCCCAAATGCTCCAGTTCAACTGGGCACCGGCGGTCCAGCCGTCGAAGTTCACGCTGAGGTCATCCTGAAAGACGGTGCTCTTCCACTGGTAGCCGCCGCCCACGGAGATTGCCGGGTAGTAGTCGGCCTGCGCCTGCTTCACTCCCTCGCGCCGGAGTTTGACGTCGGTTTTGCGGGCTTCCAGTTCCGGGCGCTGTTCGATTCCCCGGGCGATGGCCACGGGGAGACTGAGGTCGAAGGGTTTGGCTTCCAGTTTGTCGGCCAATTCGAGTGGAATATTCTCAGTGCTATTGGTGGGAATGTTCCATCCCAGCCGGGTGGCAAGATTGTTCTTGGTGATGCGGAAGGCGTTCTGGGCGCGGATCAGCTTGGGGCGGGCATTGGCCAATTCCACCTCGGCACGAAGGACGTTGAATCGGGGTGCGGTGCCGGCATCAAACCGCCGTTTCTGATCGGTCAATTCCCGTCCCAGCAGCTCGATGGATGCCTCCTGCGTCTTGATCTGTTCCGCCGCCAGCAGGACGTCGTCATAGTTGATTTTCACCTCCAGCACGGCATCCGCGACCGTGGCCTGGAACTGGGCGAGGGCTGCCTTCTCAGTGAGGTCGCCGGCCCGCACGCGCGACCGGAGTTTCCCGCCGGCGAACACGGGTTGGCTCACCAAAATGTTGGCGTTCCACGTCTGATCGTTTTGAAACCGGATGTCGAATCCGGGAATGGGCGGTATCTCAATCGAGGCCTGGTCGATTGCCTGGTAGGTGCCGGACGCACTGAGGCGGGGGCGAATTGCCGATCGGAGTTCGAGCGACACCCCGTAGGCCTCCTCGATGTCCTGCTTGCCCTTCAGAATGGCGGGACTCTGGCGCAGGGTGACATCAAGGGCCTCGTTGAGGGTCAGGGGATGATCGGGCCAGGGTAGTGGGCCGGCGGAAATTGGCGCGTTGGTCTGTGCCTGGAGGCTTCCCGCGAGCAGCAGGGCGGCGATCAGGGACCAGTGGGGGCGATGGTTCATGCGTTGAGGGCGTTGGGCGGAATCAGCGGAGGTTGGCCACCGGCGTTTGAGGATCGACCGGTGCGACATTGGTGGTCCCGCGGCGGATGAAGACATCCACCTGCTGGCCCACGTAAACGGGAAACTTTGGTCGGTCAAATTCGTAAATTAACTGGAGGACGCGTGTATCCACCCGCTCCAAGCTGTCGCCTGTGAGGCTGCGCTTGGGAATGACGTACGGTTCCACACGGACGAAGCGCAGGGGCATGGCGAGGTCGGCATGGCCCTTCAGGGAAGCGGTCGCCGGGGAATTGGGTTCCACCAGAATGGCATTCTGCTCGTCCACGTCCGCCCGCACCTGCAACCGGCCGACGTCGCCCAGAAGCATCAGCGGATCGGCGAGCGCCGCGGCCGGGGCAAACTCGCCGGCGCGGACATTGACCTGCAGCAGTTCACCATCGCGTGGCGCGCGGACGGTGAGGATGTCGAGATCCGTCCGCGCCTGCTGCAACTGGCTTTCGGCCGCAGTGATCTGGGCACGGATGGACTGCAGTCGCGCTCGGGCGCCTTCCACGGCAAACCATCGGCGCTTGAGTTCCTCGTCGGTGGCCACGTTCTCCTTCTTTAACTTCTCAAAGCGCGAAAGCTGATCCTCGCCGTCGGCGAGGGACACCTCTTCCGCCGTCAGAGTGGCCCGCATGGCCTGGAGTTGCGCCTCCATGGTGACGGTGCGGGCGGTGGCTTCGCGGGCGTCCAATTGGAAGAGGGGGTCACCGGCCTTCACGGTATCGCCGACTTTGGCCAGAACCCGGGTGACCACGGCGCCTTTGGGGGAAGCGATGCGGACATTCTCCCGCGCGGCCTCGACGAGTCCGGTGGCGGCGACCGTGGCGTCATAGGGCGAACGGGCGGGAGCGGCGACGGGCGGGGGGGCAGGAGGTTGCCGCTGCATGCGGCGGACGAGCAGCACAGCGCCGATGAGTCCGGCGATGGCCAAATAAAAACTGAGGCGTCGGAACAGCATGATGGGGATCAGTGATGGGTGGTGAGGAACTTGGGAATGTCGGATCCCGAAAGGATGTTGCTGACCCGGCCGTCTTCCATCTCGGTGATCCGGTCGGCAAAACTGTAGGTGCGCGGATCGTGGGTGACGATCACCACGCAGCGGCCGGGGGTGCGCGCGCTTTCCGCCAGCAATTCCATGATGGCTTGTCCCGTGATTGAATCGAGCGCGCTGGTGGGCTCGTCGCAGATGATCAGGCGGGGTTCATGGACCAGGGCGCGGGCAATGGCGACGCGCTGCTGCTGGCCGCCGGACAAATCGCGCGGACGCCGCCTCAGCTTGTCGCCCAGCCCGACCTTCGTCAGCACACCCCGGGCACGCTCTTCCGCCACGGAACGGCGCTCACCGTTCAACAGGAGCGGGACACTGACGTTTTCGGTGAGATCGAGGGTGGGGATGAGATTGAACTGCTGGAAAATGAAGCCGATGTGGCGTCCACGGAAGGCGGTCACTGCCGATTCGGGAAGTCCGTTGAGCCGGGTTCCCAGGACCTCGACGTCTCCAGAGTCCCATTTCAGCGTGCCGGCGATCACGGACATCAGGGTGGTCTTGCCACAGCCGCTGGGGCCAACCACCAGATGCAGTTCTCCCTCCCGGGTCTCGAAATCGACCCCCTTCAGGGCGACAGTCTGGCTGTCACCCATTCCGTACGTCTTGGTGACGTTGCGGACGCGCACAGCGAATTCCGGCCGAAGCAAACCCGGGGCCGGTGGCAGGGAGGAACTGTCGGGAGAGGCGGTCATGTCTGGTCAGGCGCGGAAGACGATGGCTGCCTCAAGGCGGGAGACCTTGAGGATTCCGAGCAGGGCCGCGAACAGGCAGATGAAGATCACCGCGGCCCCAGTCAGAGTGAGGCTGGCGTAGTCGAGAATGAACGGGGGTTGTCCGATCGGCAGAACGGCAAAGCCGAACACCGCGGTCAGTCCGACGCCGATGCCGTATCCGATGACTCCCACGGTAAACGCCTGCAGCAGGAGCAGTCGTGCGAGCAGGCCGTTGGATGCCCCCATTGCCTTGAGCGCGCCGAGATTGCGCAGGTTCTCCAGTACGAAGGAATAGAAGGTCTGGGCGGACACCGCTATCCCCACGATGAATCCGAGAATGATGGTGGTGAGGAAGGAGGCGGGAATCCCTGTGTTGCGCCAGATGAAGTCGATGGTGGCGACGGAAAACTCGGGAACTGTGAAGGCGCGCAGTCCAGTCTCTCGTTCGATCAACCGTGCCACCTCGGCTGCGGTGGACCCCGGCTTGGGTTCCGCCAGGATCATGGACAACATTTTGCGTTGGCGCGGCGCGTACTGCAGGGCCTGGTCGTAGGTGGTGAACACGTAGGGATAGCCGAAGAACTGTCGTTCGGTGCGGCAGATGCCCACCACGCGCGCCTCACGGTCATTGATTTCAAAGGTGTCCCCGATGTCGAGCGGACGCCTCCGCCCGGCGCTCAGTCGCTGGACCGCCAGTTCGTCGATGAAGACGGCGTTGGGTAGTCGCAATTGTTCCAGATCCCCGCGGAGGACGACCGGCGGGCGCCCGATCAGCGTGGCCCCGTGGAGTCCGACCAGTTGGACCGGTTTGTCCGATCCGTCGGCGGCGCGGGCCTTCTGGACGCTCAGGTACAGCGGCACCGCGAAATCGACCCCGGTGACCGACCGGACGCGGTTGACGTCGGTGTCGCGCATGGCCTTGGTCTCGTTGACCTGTTCCACATTCTTTTCCACGACCCAGATGGAGGCCCGCATGTTGCGCATGTGGGAGGTGGTCCAGGAGAGGAGTCCGCGGAACACGCCGTTCTGCTGGGTCATCAGCAGAGAGGCGAAGGCGAGACCGCCGACCAGCATCACGTACTTGGCCCGGTCGGCGACCAGCATTTTGAGGGCGAGGTGGTACATCGAGCGTCAGTGGCGGGCGGTGCGGCGGGTTGCCTTGGGGGACGGGGACCGGGGCTTCCTTGATCGAGGAGAGGCCGGCGGCGCAGCAGATGTGCGCCCGCCGATGTCTCGAAGGGCCGCGAGGCTGAATTCGGTGATGTGATGGGAGAGTTGGTCCAGTTCGAGGACGTCGAAGGTGCCGACAGGTTCCAGCCGCTGCAGGACCGGACGGCAGTGCGCGTAGAACAGGATTTGCCCCACGACGCTGAGTCCGCACAGCCGCGATGTCTCCGGATCGGTTGCGGAAGGCAGCAGGTCCCGGAGGATGTCCCGGAGTTGGTTGGCCTGGGGTTGGATGAATTCCCGAACCAGTCGGTTCAGCGCCTTCGTGGGTTCCACCATCTCGCGGGCCATGATGCGGCCATGGCGGGCCGACAATTCCTCCGAAAGCACCCGCTGAAGCAGCGAGCGGATGAACGCTGCAAGCCGCTGCCGGGCGGTGGCGTCCGGGGCAAGCCCCCCATCGGAGGGAAACCGCTGCTGGGCGCGTGCGCTCAATTCGGAGAGTACGGCGGAGTAGAGCGATTCCTTGTCGCCGAAGTGGTAGTTGACTGCGGCCACGTTCGCCCCTGCCTGACGGCAGATGTCCCGGACCGTTGCGTTGTAGAATCCCCGCGCTGCGAAAACGTCCGCCGCGGCGTCCAGCAGCGCCCGCCGGGTGGCCGCCGCGGCGGCGCCAACTGCGGGGTCCGGGACGGGTGATGCCTTCATTTCAAGCGCGAGTTTGAAACAGGTGTTTGAATTGTCAACTTTTGCAGTGACGGGTGGGCGTGTTGGAAGTGGCTCCGGCCATCCGACGGTGGTTTCAGGCGCGTGCAGCGAGGGTTCCCGTGGCCCGGGCGTGCCGCCCGTAAACCCACTCGAAGACCGGGGACGCCATCAGGGTGGTGATGATGGCCATGAGGACCATGACGGAAAACAGGGCGGGTTCGATCACGCCATGCTGCAGGCCGATGTTGAGAATGATCAACTCCATCAGACCGCGCGCGTTCATCAGGGTGCCGACGGCGAGGGCGGTCCGCTGGTCCGCACCCGTGGCCCGGGCGGCGGCCCAGCAGGCGATGCCCTTGCCGCCCACAGCGGCAACCAGCACCACCAGCGCGATGGCGACCATGCGGGGGCTGTTCACCAGGTCGAGCCGGGTATTCAGGCCGGAAAAGGTGAAAAACATCGGCAGCAGGAAGACCACGGCGAAGGGTTCCAACTGCCGCCGAAGTTCCTGCACCAGGAGACCCCGGGGCATGGCGACGCCGAGGATGAATCCGCCGAAAACCGCGTGGATGCCGATGGTGTCGGTAGTCCAGGCTGCGAGGGCGAACAGCATCAGCGTTAGGCCCAGCAGGGTCGGTGTGAGGCGGCCGGCGCTTTCGGTCGCACGTCCCAGAAAGGTGAGGAGGCGTCGTCCCAGGGTCAGGGTCAGGACGCCGTAAAGAACGCCGCCGACGATGGCTTTGACCGCGATGATTGGCCCGGCACCAAAGCTGGCCAGGACGATGGCCAGAACACACCACGCCGCCGCGTCATCGATCGCCCCCGCTGCCAGGGCGAGGGTGCCCAGCGAGGTGCCGGTAAGGCCTCGCTCGTAGATGATCCTGGCCAGCATGGGAAAGGCAGTGATGGACATGGCGGCCCCCAGGAAGAGCATGGCTTCCAGCGGGGTGGCTTTGGCAGCAAACAGGCCCGGAGTGCGGATGAACCAGAGCGCCAGTAAGGCACCCAGGATGAAGGGGGCCACCATCCCGGAGATGGACACCGCCGCCGCGCTGCGAAACCGGGAAGTGAACAGGCTGATTTCGAACTCTGTTCCGACAAGAAACATGTAGAGTCCCACCCCGAGTTGAGCTCCCACGGAGAGAACTTGGAGCGATTCCTTGGGAAACAGTGATGCTGATAGTTCGGGCAAGATCCACCCGAGCAGCGAAGGACCCAGGATGACGCCGGCGATCATCTCTCCCACCACTTGGGGCTGGCCCAACCGCCTGGCCGCCAGTCCCACCAACCGGCAAGCCGCCAAAATCACGAACATCTGCAGAAAGAAGGCGGCGGAAAGCTGATGATTGGACATGATACGTGTGCGTATTAACTGGGGTATGGCGGTGGGTGTCAATGGGGCGGTTGAGTGTCGTGGCTAGGAAAATGTTCCGGGGCGGACTCCGAAGACTCTGTGGCTAGCGGACGCTCGGTCGCGGATTGCTCACCAGATTTCTGCTGCGGGTCGTTTCGACAGGGATGTTGAACGGCCGTGGGGAGGATTTGGTCCGCCGTTCCTTGGGGTTCTCTGGAATGTATCCACTTGGTCAGGAGTTGGTTGTGATTAATTCAACTTCCGTTTTAGTCGAGCGGTGGAAGGTGGAGCAGTGCCTGACCGAAGGGGTGCCGCTGGTCGAAACTCCGTGCAGTTCAGGCGGTTTTCCTCGCGGGAATTCGTTTCGAGCCTTGCCTCTGCGCCGGAATCCAGTATTTCACCCGTCCGCTGTCGCTTTCTGTGGAAAGCGGTGGCGCCTCCTGGTCCGCTGGCAACGGCGGCTGGGTACAGACTTTCTCCCCTGGAGAAGCTGTAATCGGGAAAGGAAGTGAACGTGACTTGAGCGAAGTAAAGCTGAAGAAGGGAGAGCCCATTGATCGGGCCCTCCGTCGATTGAAGAAGAAGGTTGATCGTGAGAACACCCTCAAGGATGTCCGCACGAAGCGCCATTATGAGAAGCCCAGCGAACGCCGGCGGCGCAAGCTGAAGGTGGCTCGTTTTAGCGCCATGCTGTCCGCGCGCTACGCCGACCTGTGAGCGTGCTCCGGATCGATTGAACCCTTGCTCGCCGGATGCGGTCCCTGCGGAACGCATCCGGCGATTTTTTTATGTACTCTCTCTCGACCTGCTGGAATTCGGGACGCCACACCTGCGGCCGGAAGATGCTCCAGGAGATTCGTGATCTGGGCTTCGAATACGCGGAGCTCAGCCATGGCATCCGCATCAGCCTCGTTCCGGGAATCATCGAAGCTCTGGAAGCCGGGGAGATGCGGATTTCGACCCTGCACAATTTCTGTCCGCTCCCGATGGGCGTGAACTGGCCAGCCCCGAATATCTTTAAGTTTACTGCGGACGATCCGAGAGAGCAGGCATCGGCCTGGAAACACTCCCTCAAGACCCTGGAGATGGCCGAGCGCGCCAAGGCGCGGTTGGTGGTCCTGCATTGCGGGGAGGTTGAAATGCGGGACTACAACGAGAAGTTGGAGACGATGGTGGCGGATGGGGAGCGCGAGACACCCAAGTACCGCCGGATCATGGAGGAGTTGGAGGAGAGGAGGGAACGCAAGAAGGAGGATGCTCAGGCACGGGCGATGGATCTGCTCGGGCGACTCGCCGTCGAAGCCAGCGCGCGGGGGTTGCTGCTGGGCGTCGAGAATCGGGAGGCCATCGAGGAAATCCCGTTTGACCACGAACTACCGTTCTTCCTCGACCAGCTTCCGGACAACGTCCGCTACTGGCACGACTGCGGTCATGCCCAGATCAAGGACAACCTGGGGTTCATCCAGCACGCGATGCACCTGGAGGGATTGGCTCCGCGCCTGGCCGGATTCCACATTCATGACGTCATCGCCGACGCCGAGGGCCAACACGATCACTGCCCGCCTGGATCCGGGATGATCGACTTCGCGGCGTTGAAGCCATTTGTCCGGCCGGACCATATCAAGGTGATTGAACTGAGTCCGGGCGTGTCGGCGGAGGATGTCCGGCGCGGCTTCGGCTACATCCGGTCCGTCTGGGGCGAGGAATAACGTCCTGTGCGGCGCCCCACCCTCTCCAGTCTGGCCCGCGCCGCCGCCGGAGTCCTGCTCCTGGCGGCCATCTTCCACTCGATCTTCTGCAACGAGGTCCAGCTCCAGTTGGAGACGGAGGGCGGGCCGAAGTGGTCCTCCCTCTCGCGATGGGAGCAGCGGAGGCTGGCCTGGACGCGGGGTCCCGGCGGATTCTGGGAAACCATCCGCCGTTTGGATGCCGTCAGCCTCGCCTCCGCCTTCCTGATCTGTGGTGCGCTGGTCGGCCTGGGGGCTGTCCGCTGGCGTCGTGTGCTGCGTGAACAGGGTTTGGTGCTCTCCTGGCGGGAGGTTCTGCGGATCTCCCTGGTGGCCCAGTTCTTCAATGCCTTTCTACTGGGCACCGCCGGCGGCGATGTCGTGAAAGCGTGGTACGCCGCGAGGGCCGCTCCGCACCGCCGGGCAGAGGCGGCGGTGTCCGTGTTTGTGGATCGGGTCCTGGGCACCCTGGGACTGTTGATGGCGGCCTTGCTGCTGGCCCTGGCCAATGGTGCATTGATCGGCGGATATCGTCGCTATCAGGCAGTGTTGCTGGTGATTGGCGCGATGTTTGTGGCTGCCGGTTCGCTGTTGGTGCTCGGATTCTATACCAGGGCACTCGGACAGGATGGGGTGGTGGCCCGGCTGTTGCGTCGAATCCCCCGGGGCGAATCGGCGGTCCGGGCCCTGGCGGGATGCCGCGAGTTTGGACGTGACCCGGGCTTCCTCGCCCAAATGGGCTTCTGGTCATTGCTTATCGCCGGCGGCGTGGCGCTGGCGTATGTCGTGCTGGCTCGAGGCGTGGGAATTGTTCTCGAGCCGCGGCTGCTGGCCTTTATCTCCCTGGCGGTGGTCTGCGTCTCGGCCCTGCCGGTGACCCCTGCCGGACTGGGGGTGCGCGAGAATCTGTTCGTCTGGCTTCTGGCGCTGCCCATGTTTGGGGTGAAACCCGGGCTCGCACTGTCCCTTTCCCTGCTGGGCTATACCGTAAATCTCGCCTGGAGTGCGATCGGAGGCCTGGTGTATCTGCTGATGCCCCAGCGGGAGGAGATTGCCGCCGTCCGCGCCGGTCGGACGGAATGAGGGATCAATCTCGAATCGGGGAAGAACCGGCGGAGAGACGGAACTCAGGCCGGAGGTAGAATTTCGATGATCTCGGCCAGGGGGTGTCCGTCGGATTCCCGAAGGGTGTTCTGACGTCCGTACAGGATTGCATCCTGGGGAATCCGCAACGCCTGGGTGATGAATTCATCCGCCCGGAAGCGCAGGTAGGCCGTGGGACAGCTGGTGTAGGGACGTCCGCTCGCATTAAGAATTCCTCCGAGGGGACGATGCTCGCCCAGAATCTCCGTGCGACCGGGCTCGGGAAAACGGTCGAGATAGATTCGGATGGCGCCAAATTCCACGGGACGGTTGGAACCATCGAGTTCCAGGGCGGATTCGCGGCAGTACACGTCGGTTTCGCGATGACGCGACATCACCCGAAGGTGAATGGGAGCGCCGTGAAATTGTTCGAGCGTGCGGGTCATGTCCCGCTCATGAACCAGCAGCGTCCGGTAGGGCTCAGGCACTTCGTCCGGCGTGACGACCTCAAACGGGGGGAGACTTCGCTGCTGGCGACTGTAGAATTCGTCGAGGGGGCGGATCGCGGCCTGCGGGACGGGGCGATTCATGGGCGATGCCGTGGATTCAGCCGCCGGTTCAGGCATACCGTCCGGTTCGGTGTTGGGGCAGGAAGAACTCGTGCAGCAGGCGGTCCACCTGGAGCAGTCCCTCGCGGGTGATGCCGATGCGATCGCCGTCCGTAACCAGGAATCCCTCCGCCTTCAACACGGACAGCGGCCCGGCAAAGTGTTCCCGGGGGTCGTGTCCAAACTTTTGCGTAAAGCGCTCCGCGCTGACGCTGCCCAACTTCAACTGGAGCATGAACTCGCGGATGTAGCGCTCTCCGGCATCCGGGGTGTAGGCGCGATGGACCGGACGCCGCCCCGCATTTACCGCGGTCACGTAGGGATCGAAGTCGTGGTGGTTCTGGTAGTGGACGCCGTTGAGATGTCCGAAGCTGGCCACGCCGATGGACAGGATATCGGCTCCCGAGAACAGGCCGTCGCGGTAGATGAATTTTACCTTGTCCGGGTCGCGGACCACCGTCGTGCCGCTGGTGACCGTATATCCAATCTTCTCGAACTCACCGAAGGCGTAGTTCACCCAGCGGCGCTTGGTCTCCCAATCGGCCACCGGGGCCACGAGCTTTCCTTCCGCCTT
>JBDKKE010000494.1:0-2536 GCA_039796255.1 Verrucomicrobiota bacterium
AGCCACGGGGACGACATTGTCCACATCCATCAGGCTCAGTCCGCGGGATCCGGCCGCAAACAGAAAGCGGTCCGCTCGCCGCAGGTCCCAATTGGGTCCCGCACTCGCCCCGCCGGCCAGCAGCAGGGGATTGGCACCGCTGGCGGTATCGAGCACGGGAAGCCCCCGCAGGGCGTCGATCACATACAGGCGTCCCTTCCAGGGAAACGCATCAAATGCCTGCCCAGAATAGCTCGTGCCGGCAACGGGATAGACCCCCACCCCCTTGGGACGAGCCGGATCGGAGATGTCGACCACTTCGATCCCCTGGCTCCAGTGGGCGATAAACGCGCGATTTCCCTCCAACGCCACCCCATTGGCACGCCCCCGTCCCCGCCATTGCCCCACGAGTTGCGGATCCGTCGGATTCCTGGCGTCAAATATCAGCAATCCGCCGTCCTCAGCGCCCACGTAGGCGATGCGGTCCCGAACCACGATGGAGTTGGCCAGCGAACCGGGAATCACCAGCGTGCGGACCTCGACCGGGGCGACCGGATTGGAGAGATCAAACACCGCGAGCCCGCGGTGACGGACCGGGACCAGGGCATGGTCGTCCACCAATCCGATGCCGAAGGGGTAACCCCCCGAACTGTGGGGCGTCCGGCTTACCAACCGGGGATGGTCCGGATCCGAGAACTCCACGACGTCCAGATTGGTGGTCCATCCATTCACCACGTAGGCCAGATCCCCGCGAACCTGCATCCGCACCGGGGCCCCGGATCCGGACCCGAGCGGAAAGGCATCCACAGACCCGCGAGGCTGCACCGCCAATCCCTCCGCCAACACGTTGGTGGAGACCGTCACCCACCGACTCACGGTGCGGCCTGCCGCATTGGAAGCCACGAGCCAGTACAGACCCGCAAAGCCCGGTGAATTTCGGAAGGAGTGGGTCTCCGACCGGGCGCCCGAAATCGCGGTGCCATTGCGGTACCATTGCAGGGTGAAGGGCGGAGTTCCCTCCAGCACCGAGCGCAGCACCACCTCGGTTCCCACCGGCGCATTGGTCGGCTGCGGCTGTTCGAGAAATACCGGGGGATCGACGACGGCGAGACCTCCGGTCGATTGCGCCAGGTACCCGACGTCTCCGTCCCATTGGAGAACCCGTGGCGACGGGAACTGGGATGCCGGCTGCCCAAGAACTGCGAACCCCGTCGCCAATCCCAGCAACAGACCACCCCGCGCCCCGGACAACGGGTGAGGATTGAAGGTCCCATAAAGCGCCTGGCAAAGGCGTGTTAGTCCCTGACGAATGCCGCTCGTTCCCATAAATGAATCTTCCGCGTGTTGGCGCGAAGAACTACAGGAAACCCCGGCGCAAGTCCATGGGGCGCCCTTCTTGAATCGCGGGCTTGCCGGCAACAACGCCCCCGGCAAGCTCCGGCCATGGACACCCCTCCTCGCGCCGGCACCCGCCGCCGTTTTCTAAAAGGCGCCGTCGCTGGCGCCGCCGTCTGGCCGACGATCTCCCGGGCAACGGCCCCCCGCATTTTGGGCCAGGGCGACTTCCGCTACCGACAGGTGGAGGGATGGGGCGTCCTGGGGGAGTCCACCCCGGTGAAGAACTGCCATGGCATCGTCTGCGACCGGGAGGGGCATCTCATCCTGCTCACCGACGAAACGCGGAACAACGTGATCATCTATGACGCCGCCGGACGACTCCAGCACCAGTGGGGAACCGCCTGGCCAGGCGCGCATGGTCTTTCGCTGGTGATCGAGGGCGGGAAGGAAGTGCTCTACTTCACCGACCTGCAACGCCACCGCATCTTCAAGTCCACGCCCAGCGGAGAACTGTTGCACGAATGGGCCTGGCCGCAGCAGACCGGGAAGTATCCCACGGAGGACGAATACCGTCCCTCGTGGACCCTCCACCCGTCCGGCGGAGGCTTCTTCGTGCTGGATGGCTACGGACGCGACTACATCGCGCATTACGATGCGCAGGGAAAGTTCGTGGAGCAGTTCGGCGGCGCGGAGGGCGGGATTGTCCACTGGGGCCCACACGGCGGCATGATGGACGAGCGGGATGCGGCGCATCCAGCCCTGCTCATTGCCATGAGCGACCAGCAATACCTGCTGCGCCTTGATCTCCGCGGACGCGAACTCTCCCGCATGCCGCTTCCGGGAGGCAATCCCCGGCAGATTCGAAAGCATGGGAGCCACTACTTCGTGGCCCACCTGGGGGACAACTGGCCGAAGGACCGCGACTGCCGTGGATTTGTCTCCGTGCTGGACGACCAATTCCGGGTCGTCTCCAACCTCGCCGGCACGCCCCCGGTGTACTCCGACGATGGGACGCTCCAACCCATGAAGCACGACGGCGACGTTTTCCGACATCCCCACGATCTCTGCGTCGGCAAGGACGGGAGTGTTTACGTCGCGCAGTTCGCTTCGGGTAACACCTACCCGCTCAAGTTTGAGCGCGTTTGAGGCGAACGGAGCGGGGTTAGGTGTGGGCGCGGTGGGGAAGCGTTGCGCGCGGGGGCTTCCCGCGATCCCCGTA
>JBDKKE010000495.1:0-5299 GCA_039796255.1 Verrucomicrobiota bacterium
ATCCGCTGTCGCCGCCCTCAATCAGATAGGTCCACCGCGCCTGATCGCCGCCGTCCGAGTTGTTGTCGCCGGTGAACAGGTTGCCCCACTCGTCAAAGACCAGCTCCTGTGGATTCCGCAGGCCCGAATAGACCATTTCCATTCCGCTGCCGTCGGGCTGGCAGCGAAACACCGCTCCGGAGTCCGGCGTGCCCACCAGATGCCCCTCGGTCTGGAGCATGGAGGCGCGGTCGCCGATGCTGAAGTACAGGCGCCCGTCGGGTCCCCAGGTGAGTCCATGCAGATCGTGCCCCAGGAATCCCACGCGGATGCCGTGTCCGTAGCTGATGCTCTGACGCGACTCCGCGATGCCGTCCCGATCAGCGTCCCGCAGGCGCCAGACGTTGGGAATGTTGGCAAACCAAACATCTCGTCCCCGGGCGAGAACCCCGGAGGCCACGCCGTCCAACGGTGTGGCGAAATTGTCGGCGAAGACCTTGGAAACCGTCGCCCGCCCGCTGCCCGTGGCATCCCAAAGGATCCGGACGCGTTCGGTGTTCTTGTAGTAGTCGGCCATCCCCACCGGCCCGAGGTGACGCTGCATCATGGCCAACCGGTCATCGACCGAGCGGCAGGCAAGATCCTCGTCCAGCCAGTCCATGATGCCCCGGATGTCCGGGACCCCGCGCCAGGCGCGGAAGGACTCCGCCGCGAAGACGCGTCCGTCATCGGCGACATCAAACGCCACCACATGCGCGACGTCCGGTTCGGCCGCCCAGAGTTCCGCCTTCCAGCCGGAAGGAATCTGGAAGCGCTTGATCGCCTTCTCCCCCTCATCGGAGGCAGCCGCAATCTTGGGAGCCTCGAAACTGCCGGCGGGCCCCAGCTTGTGCTGCGCGGAGAGCGAAAGACCCGCTGCCACAGACAGCAGGCAAACGGCGGCGGATCGCCGATGGGAAACAGGAAACGGCATAACGGTCGAATGATAAAAAGGAACCTCCGGGACGCAAGAGGCGCAGTTTTGTGGGGATGCGGCAGGAGGACAGCGCATGCAGCGGATCAGATCCAATGATGAACCCAGAACTAGATCCAGCCCTGCCCCTGGTACCACTCCAGGGTGTTGCGCAGACCCGTCCGCAGGTCCGTACCGGAATGGAACCCGGTATCCCGCGCCATTGGGGAGGGGTCACAGGTGAGGGCTTCGGCGCGGAATTCGCCGAACTTGTGGCGGCTGAGCACGCTGGCGCGCCCGGTGAGTTGGGAAACGGCATCCTGTCCGAGACACAACGGAAAGAGCACCCAGGTGGGAATGCGCAGCAGACGGGCGCGGCACTGGGCAACGTCCGCCACCAGGGCGCCAAACTCGCGACTGGTGACCCGTTCCGGCCCGGCAACGAAGTAGGTCCGCCGGACGGCACCCGCGGCCGTCAGGCAAACCACGGCGGCGTGGGCGAGGTCGGCGACGTAGCTGAAGCTGAGTTCCTGACCGCCATCCCCGAACACCGGCTTGAATCCGCGACGCACCGCCTTGAACAGGCGGAGGAACTCCACGTCGCGCGGGCCATACACCGCCGGCGGACGCAGAATGGCGTATTCAGTCGGACACCTCTCCCGCACCTGCACGTCAGCCGCCAGCTTGCTGCGTCCGTAGGCCGACGTCGGGCGTTCCGAATCGCCCTCGGTCAGCACCTGTCCGCGAACGGCAGCGCCCACGGCCGCCAGGCTGGAAATGTGGACCATCCGACGGATACCCCCATGACGCCGGATCGCCTCCACCACGTTGCGGGTGCCGCCCTCGTTGATCTCGAAAAACTGCCGTTCGCTCAGTGCCCGGGTGGCGCCGGCGCAGTGGATGACATGGGTGGCGCCCTCCAGGGCCCGGTCCAGATGGGCGGGTTCGGTGATCGCCCCCTCCTGGATTGCCACCGCGTCCAGGTGCTTGGCAATGAAGCGGCGGTCGCTGCCCCGACGAAGCAGCAGGCAGACCTCCACTCCGCTGGCGCGCAGGGTGTCCAGAATGTGGCTGCCGACAAACCCGTTGCCGCCCGTCAGAAGAACCCGCATGGACGCCAGGCCCTAGATCACCCCGAGTTCCCGACCCACCTTGGCCATCTTTTCGAGGGCGAAATCAATCTGCGCGTCGGTGTGGGTGGCCATGAGGCTGAGGCGAAGGAGCTCCTGTCCCACCGGCACCGCGGGGGACGCGATGGGGTTCACGAAAATCCCCTCCTCATTCAACCGCTTGCACATGGTGAAGGTGGCCACGAAGTCCCGCACATACAGGGGTAGAATGGGCGTCTCGGACGCGCCCAGATCAAATCCCAGCGACAGCAGGCCCTCTTTCATCCGGCGCGTATTGCTCCAGAGGCGGGCCAGTCGCTCTGGTTCCGACACCATGATTCCCACCGCCGCCAGGGCGGCGGCGGCATTGGCCGGGCTCATGGAGGCGCTGAACATGAGGGCCCGGGCATTGTGACGCAGGAAGTCGATGGTCGTGGCATCCGAGGCGATGTAGCCGCCCAGGCTCGCCAACGATTTGCTGAAGGTGCCCATGGTCAGCTGCACTTGGTCGTTGATGCCGAAATGGCTGGCCGTTCCCGATCCGTGGCGTCCGATCACCCCGAGGGCGTGGGCGTCATCCACCATGACCGCCGCCCGGTGCCGGCGTGCGATGCGGCACAATTCCGGCAGGGGAATGATGTCGCCCTCCATGCTGAACACGCCATCCACCACGATGAGCTTTCCGGCCTCCGGATTGAGCTTCGCCAGCCGCGCGTCGAGCGCCGCCATGTCCTTGTGCGGAAACCGGTGAAACTCGCCCGGGGCCAGATTGCACCCCTCGGCGATGCTGGCGTGATTGCTCCGGTCGCCCAGCACGTGATCGCCGCGTCCCACCAGGGCGCTGATGACGCCCAGGTTGACCTGGAATCCGGTGCTGAACAGCAGCACCGCCTCCGCACCCACCAGTCGCGCCAGCGCCGCCTCCAATTCCAGGTGCAGGTCGAGGGTGCCGTTCAGGAAGCGCGAACCGGCGCATCCCGTGCCGTACTTGGCCACGGCAGCGGACGCCGCTTCCTTGATCTTCGGATGATTGGTCAGTCCCAGATAGCTGTTGGACCCCAGCATCAGCACCGGGCGGCCGTCGATGGTCACCTCGGTATCCTGCGCCGAGGAGATCGCGCGGAAGTAGGGGTAGAGCCCCAGCTCACGCAACTGATTGGCCCGGGTGAAAGCCCGGACTTTGCGCAGGAGGGGAAGCGTCCCGTCGCCGCTGTCAGAAAGACGGGAATCGTCCGCAATTGGGGACACCCGGACGGGACGACTCACCGGCTCGGCGAGCTGGTGAGCGCCCTGACAATCCACAACCCGGATCGATCGTTCCATGGAGCAAGCGATAATTGGAAAGCCTGATGATGACGCAGCAGGCGATACGGGGAGGCTGATGACTCCTGCCCGCGCCTGCAAAACAAGAGTTTCCCTTCTCCCCGCCCCGGTTGCTACGAAAATTCTTGGGGAAGATGGACAGGGTCGGGGGTTGAACCACGGATGGCACGGATCAACACAGATAGGAAAAGAAGGGCAGACGGCTCTGGGTCGCTGAGTTTCTGGAAAGCCGGCGAGGCAAGTGCGTGGATGCTGACAAAACGAATCGGCCTGACCGGCTCAGATTTTCCTTCTCCCCCTCCTATCCGTGCCCATCCGTGCCCATCCGTGCCATCCGTGGTTAAAACCTTCCCGGATCCGCGGAGTCTGTGGTGCCCCTACCGCGACGGGCTGGGCCGGGCGGCTGCGTAGAGCCGCTTCATGGTCGCCACGTAGAGCACCTGGTTCGCTGCCACCGCGGTGGCGCTGATCGGACCGTCGAGCTGCACGCTGCTCAGGATCTCCTTCTGCCGCGCCGCTACAAAAACCCAAAAATCCCCGCGGCGGGTTCCGATGTACACCTTGCCGTCCGCGACCAACGGCGACGCCCAGACCTCGCCGCCCAGTTCCTG
Organism: Verrucomicrobiota bacterium; assembly: GCA_039796255.1. Classification (GTDB taxonomy): domain Bacteria; phylum Verrucomicrobiota; class Verrucomicrobiia; order Limisphaerales; family UBA9464; genus UBA9464. The sequence continues at coordinate 3,975 of JBDKKE010000495.1, forward strand.
GGTCCACAAACCCTTGCCGGTGGCGGCATCCACACAGTGCAGCACGCGCATGGAGTCGGCGACGAATACCAGGCCCTCGTGAACGGCGGGCGTGCTCATCGAGTGCCGGTTCACCGGATAGGTCCACTGGAGCCCGGTGCGGGTGATGTCCCCGGTACCCTCCGGGTTCACGCACTTGAGCCAGGCCTCGTTCTTGCCCCAGAACCAGTCCCCTCCCCCGACCACAAACAGGCGGCCCTCGTGCAGAACCGGCATGCCATAGATGTTGCTCGGGCTGATCGCGCGGTTGCCGTTGTAGCGATGCACCTCGGTCTTGGGAGCGTCAGGGTCGAAGTCGAACTGCCCGACCTTCTTGAGCACCGCCGGTTTGGCCGACGCCGAATCCGGCTGAAACCCCGGGAGCAACGGATCGAAGGCGTACACCACACCGTCGCCTCCGGCGAAGAAGAGCCGCTCCTGTCCATCCACCCGCCCCATCGATGGCGACGACCAGGTGCAATGAAAGATGCGCGGCGCAATGCCCAGGCCGTCGGTGGCCAGCACGCGGCCCGACTGCTTGTCCAGCACGACCAGACTTGGGGCGTCCGGGGTGCGGATGACCTTGTGGGTGTTGTCCACACCAGTGCCGCTGTTGAGGTAGAGGTGATCCCCGTGGATGAGAATCGAACTGTGCGCGGCGTCATGGGACCAGATGCCCAATTCTTTGGTCAGGTCATAGGCCCAGAGGATGTCGGCATCCAGCGGTCCGGTCGGAATGGCCATTCCCGGCGCGTTGGTGGATCTCGGCGCGTAGTAACTGCCCTCATCACGGAACGGCCCGTCGTTCCCATTGGAGAAACCCGCGGCATCAAGACAGAGCACCCCGCCACGGTTGTCCACCAGGTACACCCGGTCGCCCTCGACGGTGACCGTGGAGGAGATGCCGGACTTGGGCCAGTCGAGGTAGGGATCCTCCTCCCGCTTGGGCACCACCAACTGCCACAGCAGGTGGCCATCCTTCTCATCCAGACACATCAGCACCCCCCGGTCACCGGCATGTGCCGGATCCCGTGGCTCTTCGTTGTTAGTGCCGATGTAGACGCGCCCTCCGGCCACCACCGGAGTGGAATGCGTTTCCGTTCCCAGGGGCACCGACCAGCGCAGGTTGGTCTGGGTCGCCGGATCCAGCGCGGACGGCAAGCCGCGTTCCGCGGACACCATGTTACGCGACCAGGCCTGGCCGAACTGCGGCTGATCCGCGGCGGCCAGGACCACCGGAATCAATCCCATCCACCGCAGGCAATGCTTTCGAGTCAGGGAGAACAAGGCGAAGGAAGAAGGTGGAA
>JBDKKE010000496.1:0-2760 GCA_039796255.1 Verrucomicrobiota bacterium
CATCCAGTTCTTTTTTCCGACACAGGTGGGTCGAATGGCATTCTCGATGAGATTGTTGTCGATCTCGTAATGGCCTTCCTCTAGGTAGCGGGAGACCGCCTCCCATTCCGCGAGGGCGTAACGCACCGCCTTGCCCAAGGGACTCTTGGGGAGAAGACGGGCCCCGGGTTGGGAGGGATCCAACTCCAAAAGCCGACGATGGATCGTCGCCAGGATGGATGGAGCGTCCGCTGCCCGGCGTGCCTTGCGGGTAGGTGCATCGGCGTGAGCGTCGCGTAATTCCCGTTCGACCTGGTACAGTCGTCCAAACTGCAGGAGGAACCACAGCGCCTGTTCCCGGTTGTCGCTGAGGGCGTCGTGGAACTTTCGGCGCACATGGGCCATGCAACCCATGCGGCTGATACGGGGATTTCGCCGAACCAAGGCTGGATATACCTCAAAGGCGTCACTTTGGAGTCTGCCGCCAAAATCCTTGAGCATCTCTTCGGGCCCCGCCCGACTTCGTCCGGATCGGAAGTCGAACAGGACGTCTCCCCCGGGACGGCCGTACACCCAGAGGTATCCGGTGGCACATTTTCCCTTAACTTCCGGATCCATCACTTTCACCGGGGTCTCGTCTACCTGTAGGTAGTCCCCCCGGACCAATCCCTCGTGCAGTCGACGCCAAATTGGTTGAAGGGCGTTGGCCGCTGCGCTCACCCAGTCGCACAGCGTGGTTCGGGTTACCTCGAAGCCGAGCCGGGCCAACTCCTGCTGGACTCGGAACAGCGGGCGATGATCCACATACTTGGAAAAAATCACGTGGGCCAGAAGACCGGGACCACAGATGCCCTTGTCCACGACCTGCGCAGGCATCGGAGCCTGCACCACGCCGTCCTTGCAGCGGCCGCACGCCAACACCGGCCGGATCGTTCGGCGGCGGATCAGCTTTGCGGGGATCAGATCCAGCCGTTCCGAGCATTCTTCCCGGATCACGCACCGTTCCTGACCGCAGTGCGGGCAGAGCTTCTCTTGCGGCTCCAACCGCTCGACCACCACTTCCAGATGCTCCGGTAACGAACGCCGTACCGGTTTCTTCCGCTCGGTCTTCGGTGTGCCCGTATCCCCGTCCGGCGGCGTCACGACATCCTCGGTGGCCGGTGGCTCCGGATTCTTGAAGACCTGCTCCAACAGCGGCAGCTGCCGGTCTTCCAAGGTGAGCTTCTCGGATCGCGAACCAAAGAGCTGCTTCTTGAGGTGGGCCACCTCCAACTCCAGAAGCCGTTTGGCGTCGGAGAGCTCCTGGATCAATGCCTTGGCCTCAGAGAGGCTGGAAGGATTGGGAGCGGTCACGCCTCGTGGTTTAGCAGGTGCAATACCAATTTAATATTTGAGGTGCTCTTTCGAGCAATATTATTTCCGCCTCCAGTTCCGCACCGCAGTCTTTTGAAGATCCAGTCCGCCCAAAAGGAGACTCAACTCCTCCGCACTCAGTTCCACCGTCGCTGTCTCGGCATCGGGCCAGGCAAATGTGCCGGCCTCCAGACGCTTTGCACAGAGCCACCAGCCTGTTTTGTCCCAGAACAGAATCTTAATCCGGTTGCGCCGTCGATTCGTGAAAGCGAAGAGGTGCCCACTCAACGGATCCTGCGCCAGAACATCCCGAACAACCCCGCCGAGCGTGTCGAAAGACTTTCGCAGATCGGTGGCACCCGCAGCGAGGAACACCCGTGTGGAAGACAGGAAGTTCAGCATAGCCCGAGCCCCTCCGCCAAACGCCTCAACGTCGATGCCTCCACGGACATCGGAACCCGCACTCGCCATCCGCCCGGACTGAGGATCTCCAAGCAACCAGACCCTTCGTCTGCGGCCACCTTCAATCGAACGGGAACAAGACGCGGGACTGGAGCACGACTCCGACCTATCCAGCGCCGCACTGTTGTCCAATGCACGCCATGTCGGTGCGCAAACTCCACTACCGAGCATCCCGACTCCCGGTACTCGTCCCCCAATCGTGCAATCTCCTCCCAGCTTCGGCGTCGCCGATTCCTTGAAACACTCATCCCCAAACTTCTACCACCCCTCCTCAATTACAGGAACATGGGGTTCGGCGTACGCTTACCCTTGTTCTGCAATTCCACCCGCCATTCCACCCCCGCCGGGGTGTTGGTCTGGTCGCGACGCCGCACCCCGGCTCCAGTGATGTCCACGTTGCGCCAGGCGGACGGCACTCGCAGACGAAATTCCTGGACCGGCGCGTTCTGAATCTCATAGCGCACCACCGAGCGTCCGGACGCCAGCGATTCCCCAACGGTCACCGAGGCCGCCACTTCGGCCCGCACCCAGGAATCCACCGTTTCGGTGGACACGTCCAGGGCCCAGGACGGCGTCGCCCCGGGCGTGGCCGTCAGGAGTTTGAAGGCGAGCAGCGCACCCCCGGGAGTCAAACCCGGCATCGTCGCCACCGGAATCTCCGTCAGCCCGCTTCGGGACAGGACCTTCACGCTCACCCCCGGCTCGGCGGCGACCGAGACAAACCCGCCCAGGGTATCCACCGCCAGCGGGTGGACACCGGCCAAGGCCAGCGTCGGCGGCAGATTGGTGAGCGGTCGGGTCAGCGTCACCTCCGCAGCCACCGTCCCAAGCGTCCGCTCCTTCAGGGTGAGTTCCAGCGTCGGCTGACCGGCATCCAGGCGTTCGCTCCAGGAGGCCATGGCCGCACAGTCCACCCGGTCCACGCGAGCGCCCGGGGGCAGCGCCAACCGCAGCGCGAAGACACCG
>JBDKKE010000497.1:0-3051 GCA_039796255.1 Verrucomicrobiota bacterium
GAAGGCAATTCCGCCGGCAATCCCCTCCGACGATGCCATTGATGCCGTCCGGAGCCTGATCGGCTGGCGCCAGGTTCAGCGATCTCCGGGTCGGATCTTTCTGCCCCGTCCAGGGATGGGCATAGACCTGGGCGGCATGGGGAAAGAGTACGCCGTGGATCAGGTGACCCTACTGGCGCAACAGTGCGGAATGTCCGGGGCGCTGGTCGATTTTGGAGCCGACATTCGCGCGTTCGGGCTGCCTGCAGACGGTCGGCCCGGGTGGCACATTGGACTCGAAGATCCGAAATCACCGGGAGCCTGCTGGCGCGGTTTGGCGGTGCAGAATGCTGCGGTGGCGACTTCCGGTGATTATCTGCGGTGCTTTGAACTGAACGGCATTCGCTATGGCCACATCCTCGATCCGCGCACTGGCCGACCGGTCGCCACTGGCATCCGCTCCGTCAGCGTCCTCGCCCCTTCCTGCACGCAGGCCGGCATGCTGAGCACCTGTGCTTTCGTCCTCGGACCCGAAGAGGGAATCCGACTTTTGGACGCCACTGCCGGCGCCGCAGGCGCCATCATCACCGAGACTCAGACTCTTTATTCCCGTCGATTCCATGAGCACGTTGCCTCCTAGCCTCCGCTCCGCCCTTCTGGCGGCGCTCACCCTCACTTCCACCCTCATCGGAGCCCAGCCCAAGGCAGGCGATGTCTTCCCGCCGCTGGCGGAAGCCAAACTGGAGGGCACCCTGCCCGACACCGCCGGCAAGGTGATCATCGTCGACTTCTGGGCCTCCTGGTGCGGCCCCTGTCGCGCCGCCTTCCCCGCGCTCAGCGAGATCGCCGAAAAATACAAGTCCCGGGGAGTCGTGGTGGTGGGAATCAGCGTGGATGAGGACAAGGCCGACATGGAAGCCTTTGTGCGGAAGGCATCGCCAAAGTTTGCCATTGTCCGGGATCCGAACAGCAAGCTGATCGAGAAGTTGGATGTCCAGGTCATGCCCACGACATTCATTATTGATCAGACCGGCAAGGTGGCCGTGGTCCATTCCGGCTACGCCGGTGACAGCACCAAGAAAGAATACATCGCCGAAATCGAACAGTTGCTCGCCAAACCCTGATTCCCATTTTCCCATGCCCTGTCACCGCCACCGCCGGCTCATGGTCGTCCCGGTCATCACCCTTCTTCTGGTTGCCGGCACCGGCTGCACCACCGTGAAACCGTGGGAACGGGGTGCACTGGCCGACATCACCATGCGCTCCGATCGGGATCCCATGGGTAACTCCATGGATGAGCATGTCTACTTCAGCCGTGAAGCGACCACCGGAGGCCGCGGCGTCGGTGGCGGCGGTTGCGGATGCAATTGACGGGCTCACCGAAAATCCCAGGCATCAATCCTGCTCCCGTACTGAGTGGTCCGAAATCAAGAATCCCCATGAGACTTCCCCGAATCCCCTCCCTTGCTCTCTCGCTATTGTTGCAGGCGATGCCCTTTCTCCGCGTCGCCAGCGCCGATGCCGCGCTGGCCGCGTCGCCGGTAATGGCCTTCATTCGCTTCTTGAGCGGTGCCACTGCGGTGGCCGGAAGCTTTCACGCAGTCTCCGGGGCGTCGATCTCGCTGACCAATCCCAGCGGCGGCAAGGTGCGCGCGACCAACGGGATCTCCAACCCATTTCGGGTCGAGCTGACCTATAACGATGGCGGCTCCATTCTCAAGCCGACGATTTACGATGCGGTCAATCTACCCCCCGGATTCAATCAACCAACCAAGTCTGGCTCCATTTGGCGAATCACCGGCACACCCACCAAGACGGGCGTGTTTTCCAACGTAAGGGTCACGGGATACGAGCACTCGAACAAGGTCGGCCACAGTGCCACGGTCATCCTGACCATCACCGTCGTGGATGGCCCTCCGGTCATCGTAACTCCTCCGGCGGGATTCTCCGGCACTGCCGGCACCCCCGCACAGCTCCAAGTTACCGCCACCGGCGGAAACCTGACCTATCAGTGGATTAAGGACGACCTGGAACTTGCGGGAAAGACCGAGGCGACGTTGTCATTTACCCCACTTTCCCTCACCGATGCCGGCACCTACCGGGTGCGTGTCCAGAATACCGGGGGATTGGCCCTGAGTGATCCGGCGGTGGTTTCGGTAATTCCCGGGACGCAGCCCCCCGTGTTTACCCAGTCCCCGGCTTCCATTGTGGTGCATGAGGGAGAAGCCTTCGTCCTCACCTCGGCGGCGACCGGCGAGGGGCCCTTGACCTTTTCCTGGTCCAAGGGAAACGAAACGCTCCCGAACGCCGACGGAAGCAATCTTCCGTTTGCCGCTGCCGTACCGGGAGATGCCGGGTCCTACACGGTCAGTGCCACGGGCGCCGGGGGAACTACAACGCCTCCGCCGGCCGCGGTCACGGTGGTCTCCCCGCTCCAGGTGGGTATTCCCCGGCCCGATGCGGGAATTCTTCGGTTGCCCTTTAACGGCATCCCAGGCCGCACCTACGCTCTGGAGTCAGCATCCAGTTTAGCTCTGGCGGCGTGGACCCCAGTTGGCGAGAGGGTGGCGACCGGCGGGGGTACCGACGCCTTTTCGGTTACCGAATCCTCCGGAAGCGCGGTGTGGTATCGGATTCGCGCCCGCTGAGGCCTCATCCATGCGGGTGATCACCCGATTCGCGGTGCCACCCAACCGGGCCGTGGGGGCAATCGTGAGGCGATTTTTCCCGCCAGCGTGACGACTCCTTGGTAGAGTCCCGTCGCTTCATGTCCGCGTTTTCCGAAACACTGATTCTACGAGCCCTCCACGGACTCGCCCGTCAGGTTCTCACCCGCCCCCGATGGTTCATCGTGCCTCAGATCGTCCTTTTTGCGATCTGTGTCGCCTACACCGTGACGAATCTGCAATTCGTCATGGACCGCAATTCGCTGCTCGACGGCACGCTGGACTACAACCGGAACTTCCTGGCCTATCGGCAGGAGTTTCCCGCTGAATCGGACCTGGTGGCGGTGGTCGAATCGGAGGATCCCGAGAAGAACCGTCAATTCGTCGAGCGTCTCGCAGTCCGACT
>JBDKKE010000498.1:0-12169 GCA_039796255.1 Verrucomicrobiota bacterium
TTCTGACCAGCGATTCTGCGCTGCGGATGGAGCGGCTTCCCGAGTCGCTGATCCTTTTGGGCGGCGGGGCGGTGTCGCTGGAGTTCGCCCAATTTTTTGCCCGGTTGGGAACCCGGGTCAGCGTGATTCAGCGAAGCGGTCAACTGTTGCGGGGTTCGGACCGGGATGTGGCCCGAGAGTTGGAGGCCGCCCTGCGGGACGAGGGGATCGATATCCATATCGGCACTTCCCTGCGCGGGGTTCGGGCAACCGAAAAGGGCAAGCAGGTGCAGTTTGAGCAGGCGGGCCGGACCATTGAACTGACCGCCGAAGCGGTGTTTCACGGGCTCGGGCGGCGACCTTCGGTGGATCTTCGTTTGGAGACCGCCGGGGTGGACCTGGACGCCTCGGGAATGATCCGTACAGACAGCCAGCAACGCACCACCGCCCCGCACATTTACGCCGCGGGAGACTGCTGCGGACCGCATGAGATTGTCCATGTGGCCATCCAGCAGGGGGAGGTGGCGGCACGGAATATTCTGGGAGCGACGCAGTCGCTGGATCATCGCCTGCTTCTCAGCGTGGTATTTACCGATCCCCAGGTGGCCACGGTAGGATGGGGTGAGGATGCCGCCATGCAGGCGGGCGAGGATGTCCTATCGGCGAAGTACCCCTTCAATGACCACGGCAAGTCCATCATCCTCGGCGCCCGGCATGGATTTGTGAAGCTGTTGGCGCACCGGCGCACCGGGGCACTCATGGGCGGCGCCTGCGTCGGACCCCAGGGCGGCGAGTTGATCCACGAGATCATGGTGGCCATGGCTGGCCGTCTGACCGCTGCCGAGTTCGCCGCTCTGCCGCATTACCATCCGACCCTCGCGGAGATTTGGACCTATCCCGCAGAAGAATTGGCCGGACAGGTGGGGTGATGGCAGAGGGTGGGAAAGCCGGCAGGCCTGAAAGCGAGGCAGCGCGAGGGGGAGTCAGGACTCCAGGATGGCGACGGCACCGGCGAGAGTGGCGGTGTGGGTCAGGCTGAGGTGAAGGACACGACCCTGGCGATGACGCAGGAGGTCGAGTCCGGCGTCGTGGAGAACCACGAAAGGCTGTCCCGACTCCCGCCGGCGGATCTCGATGTCGTGCCAGCCTAGTTGGGTACCGATTCCCGTTCCGAACGCCTTGCTCACGGCTTCCTTGGCCGCGAAGCGCGCGGCGAGGTGAGGGCCGGTCCGGGTCATGGACAGGCAGTAGGCGATCTCCTCGGGACGCAGAATCCGCTGGAGGAAACGTTCTCCGAAGCGGGTGTAAGATTCCTCAATGCGAGCCACCTCGATGAGGTCCATGCCAGTTCCAAGGATCATGGGGGCGATCCCGCGCTCAACCCGGATAGTCGGCCATGGCCTGCAGCATTTCCCTGACGGCGGCATCGAGTCCGATAAACACGGCGCGGCTGATGAGGGTGTGTCCGATGTTGAGTTCCTCCAGGTGCGGCACGACCCGGAGGCTGGGAACATTGGCCACGGTGAGGCCGTGTCCGGCGTTGACCCGCAGGCCCAGGCCGTGGGCGAGACGGGCGGCGGCGGCCAGGCGGTCCAGTTCGGCGTCCCTTTGGACCGGATCTGCGAACACCTCGGCATAGTGGCCGGTGTGCAGTTCGATGAATCCGGCTCCCACCCGCCGGGCCGCCTCGATTTGGGCGGGATCGGGGCCGATGAACAGGCTCACGCCGATGCCGGCGCTCGCAAAACGCCGGCAGGATTGGGCGATGGCCTCCTCGGCCGCCACGACGTCCAGGCCCCCCTCGGTGGTGACCTCCGCCCGGCGCTCCGGGACCAGGCAGACGGCGGCAGGTTTCACTTCCATGGCGAAGGCGACAATCTCCGGCGTGTTGGCGATTTCGAAGTTCAGGGGCGTCCGAATGCGGGCGCGCAGGCGGCGGATGTCATGGTCCACCATGTGCCGACGATCCTCGCGCAGATGGGCAGTGATTCCGTGGCAGCCGGCCTGTTCACAGGCCAGGGCCGCCGCCACTGGATCGGGTTCGGCGCGCGGATCCTCCGGGTTCTCCCGATAGCGGGCCTGCCGGAGGGTCGCGACGTGGTCGATGTTGACGCCGAGTTTGAGCATGGACTCCGGGCAGGGGATTACTTCTTGCGGACAGGAGCGTTGGTGCCGAGGGGCAGGACGCGACGGAATGGCGGCACCGGATCAATCCACTTCGCCAAAGCGGCCAGCTCGAGTCCCGTGAGGCCCAACGCGGATTTCCGCTGGAAGGTCAGGGTGTTTGGACCGGTGACCAGCGCCTCGGTCACCGTTTCGCCCAGTGTCGGCGTGGCGGCAAACAGCCACTGCGCCCCGGGTGTGTTCTGCACCGCGTGACGGCCCTCAAAGAGTCCATGGATCTGTCCGATCAGGTGCCAGTGGCGGGTGGCCTCTCCGGTGAACTCCCAGTCGTAGTAGGTCAGGTTGGCCCGGTTGAGCTGCGTTAGGAGTTCCGGGGCCAGGGCGTTGGTCGAATGCCGCATGGGCACAAAGCCGAAGGTGAGGTAACCGAGATCGCCCTGCTTTTGGGCTTCGAAGGTAGGGATGACGGGCAGGCTCCCCTTGATGGTCAGGCGCCCCGTCTTTTCACCGTAGTCCAGTTGCCCTCGGAACTTGGCCGGGTTCGCCGGTGGGAAGAGCGGAGTGAGGCGCTGGTTGATTTCGGACAGCGTGCTTTTGGGATCCTCCAGTCGCGCGGCGAAATAGGTGTGCCCACCTTCCGGCAGCCCGGGCTGACCCCAGACGAAGCACTGTGAGGGAATGGATTTCCCCGCCCAGGATTTGATCCACGGCAGGCTGTCGGACAGGGCGCGCAGACCGCGAATCGCTGTGAATTGAGCGAGGGGTTCGCGGATGGCCCCGGGAATTTCCCACGCGCCCAGACTCGACGCGGGCGCCAGGGGCTTGGCCGTCGTGACGGTTCCCGTCCAGCGGGCGAATCCGTCGCTGGCCGTCATGGCGGCCTTCACGGTGATGGAACCCGGATAGCGGGCATCGAATTGAACCAGGGTCCCCGGTTCCGCCCGATAGGCGGTGAGGCGCTTGGCCGTGGCCGCCATGGGGAGGGCCGTGGCGTCGGATACGGCGAACACCCAACCCTCCTGACGCAGGATCGCCGGCTCTCCGCCGCCCCGGGCGGCCTGCATGGCCCGAGCAAAAGCAGTCCAGTTCTTTTCCCACGCTGCAGCGCCCTGGCCCAGGCCCTGGATTCCCACGGCGATTCCGTGCCCTCCCTTGGGCAGCAGGGTGATCTCGCCGACGCTGGGCAATCGGAGCAGATCCGCGACCCAGACACTGCCAGAGGCGACCTCCGCCGGGGTCAGGGGTTTGCCACCGGATCCGACCTGCCACAGCACCTCCGTCAGTCGGGCCGCGAGCGGGGCGCTGGCGGCGGCGGCCTGGGGAATTTGGAGCGCCTCAGCCAGTTGCGGGGCGTTGGTCTGGGTGCGCAGGGCATTTCCGCCGGCGAAGCGCCAGTGAAGCTCCGCAGGGGCTTCCGGACGGCTGCATCCGGCGATCAGGGTCGCGGTCAGCACCGCGACAAGGGATGTGGTTATCCGCATACGAGTCCGAAAGACGTCGCATTTTCAGCGCTGGGAGGCAATCCCCGGGACGAAATCTGTAGCAAGGCCGGCGTGGTTCGCCCGGTTGGGTTTGCCGCAAAGCCGGTAAAAGTGTCCGCTGGCCCCTGGCAACGGCAGCTCGGTGCCGTCCAACGCATGCGCACCGTTTCGGTCATGGGGAGCAGAGGGAGCAGAGGGGGCGGCGGAATCCGGCGGGGATCCGCGACCGCCGCCCCGGATCTGAATTGCGATCTGGGGGAGGGGGAATCCCCCGTCCGGACTCGTGCCCTGATGCGGGTGATCACCTCGGCCAATGTGGCCTGCGGCGGACACGCGGGGGACGTCCGTTCCATGCAACGGTGCGTCCGCCTGGCACTCCAGTACTCGGTGCGTCTTGGGGCTCATCCGGGATTGGCGGACGGATTTGGCCGGGGTGAAGTGCGGCTGGGTCCGGAGGCCCTGGAATTGCTGGTGGTTCAACAAGTGTCGTCGCTGGTGACCGTGGCCCAAGGCCTGGGAGCCGAGCTGCATCACGTCAAGCTGCACGGCAGTCTTTATCACGCAACGGAGAGCGATCCCCTCCTGGCCCGGGCGTTGGTTCGGACGATGCAGCGCTGGTTTCCCCGGGTATGCCTCTATGCCCTGGCCGGGGGGCGGTTGGTGTGCCGGGCGCGGGAGGGCGGAGTTCCGGCCTGGGAGGAAGGATTTGTTGACCGCGGTTACCGGGACGATGGCACTTTGGTTCCGAGGGGAAGCCCCGGGGCGGTCATTTCAGACGTCCGGGAGGCGCGGCGGCGTCTCCGTGAGGTGCGGGAAGGACTCGGAGTGGAGTCCGTTTCGGGTCGTCGGCTGAAACTTTGGCCCCAAACCTGGTGCGTCCATTCCGATACCCCGGGGGCGGTGCGCATCGCACGGGCCGCCGCGGCGGCCGCCGGGTCTGGATCCTGAACCGGATGGACGCCAGCCGCTCCGCTTCCGGTGCTGACCCGGCAGGCGCTGGGAATATTGAGGCGCTCCTGGCGCTGATTCTGCCTGGGGACCCGTTTCAACCCGTCTGAATCCGGTTCAAGAGTCCGGGGAATCAAAACGAGCGGGATTTTTCATTTTCCGAGCGGCGGGGCGGCAGGTAGTTGTGGCGTCCGTTCCACACCCTTGGAACAGAGCGCGCGCAGAATCCTGAAAAGAACATGAGCCTGAAACCGTTGACCGGACCCGAATCAAAAGAACTTGCCGACGGTCTGCACCGTCTTGCCCGCAATCTCTGGTGGAGCTGGGATCAGGATGCCCAGGAGCTGTTCCATTCGCTTACCCCGCGCGGATGGCAGAATCTCTATCACAATCCGGTCGCGGTCCTCCATGAAGTCTCGGACTATGAGCTGCGCATCCGGCTTCAGGATCCGGAGCTGGCGGCGCGGGTGCGGAAGACGCTGGCCGATTTCCGCACCTACATGGAGGACCGGGACACCTGGGCCGCCAAAAGCGCACCGCAGTTGGCAAGGAATCCCGTCGCCTACTTCTCGGCGGAGTTTGCCTTCCACGAGTGCCTGCCCATCGCTGCCGGTGGCCTGGGCGCCCTGGCCGGCGACCACACCAAGTCGGCCAGCGATCTGGGGTTGGGGTTTGTCGGCATCAGCCTCTTTTATCGAGAGGGCTACTTCCAACAGTCCATCAGCAATGACAACTGGCAGCAGGAAAACTATTGCCCGCTGAATCCGAGGAATCTGCCCCTGGATCCGGTGGTGGATGGCAGCGGTGATCCGGTGGTGTGCAGTGTGCGAATCTTCGGACAACCCATCCATTTCCATGCCTGGCGCATCAACGTCGGACGGGTGCCGGTCTATCTGCTCGACACCAATCGTCCGGAGAACGAGGGCCAATACCGCGATCTGACCAACCGGGTCTACGGGGGCGATACCACGACCCGGATCATGCAGGAGATTCTGCTGGGCGTGGGCGGCGTCCGGCTGCTGCGGGCACTCGGAGTCCAGCCGTCCACCTTCCACATGAACGAGGGGCATGCCGCCTTCCTGACCCTGGAGCTCATTCGGGAAAAGATGGCGGCCGGAAGGACGTTCGAGGAGGCCGGGGATCTGACCCGTGCGGAGTGCATCTTCACCACCCATACCCCGGTCGAGGCGGGACACGACCGTTTCAGCAGCGATTTGGTACGGCTGGCCGGCGGTAATTTCGAGAGCAATGTGCACCTGACGCACGAGCAGTTGATGGAGCTGGGCAATGAGCATCCGGGGAAACCGGGGAATCCGTTCTGCATGACCGCCCTCGCCCTCAAGTTTTCCCGGGCCGCCAACGGGGTCAGCGAACTGCACGGCGAGGTCAGCCGCGAGATGTGGAAGGGCTACTTCGGCAAGGAGAACGCCGCGGAGGTCCCCATCGGCTCGATCACCAACGGCGTGCATTTGGTGGGCTGGGTCAAGGGGCCGATGCGCCGGCTGTGGATGCGCAAGTTTGTCGAGCAGGGCGGGGATCCGGCCCGTTTTGTCTACGAGGCCAACACGCCGGAGTTCTGGCAGCGCCTGGCCGATCCCTCGGTGACCTCCGACGAGGAACTCTGGTCCATGCGCTACCGGCTGCGGCGGGAGCTGATCGAGTTCGCCCGCCGCCGGCTCCTCATCCAGGGGCGCTCCTTCGGATCGGGGGACTTCATCACCTTCGACGCGATGTTGAATCCGGACGCCCTGACGATTGGATTCGCCCGTCGCTTCGCCACCTACAAGCGCGCCCCGCTGATCTTCGACCAGTTCGACAACATCGTGAAACTGGTGCGCGACACCAGCCGGCCCATCCAGTTTGTGTACGCGGGCAAGGCCCATCCGCGCGACGACCTGGGCAAGGCATTCATCCAGAAAATCATTCATCTCTCGAAGTTCAGCGAACTCAAGGGGCACCTGGTGTTCATCGAGAACTACGACATCCACGTCTGCCGCAAGATGGTTTCCGGATGCGACATCTGGCTGAACAATCCGCGGCGTCCGCTGGAGGCCTCGGGAACCAGCGGCATGAAGACGACCCCGCACGGCTGCCTCAATCTCTCAATTCTCGACGGTTGGTGGCGCGAGGACTTTGACGGCACCAATGGCTTCGGCATTGGTCCTGACTCCCAGCCGGACGACGTGCAGGAGCAGGACCGCGTGGACAGTGCCAACTTGTACAAGGTGCTGACCGAGGAGGTGCTCCCCACCTTCTTTAACCGCGACGCCAATGGGATACCCCGTCACTGGGTGGCCAAGATGCGCCGCGCCATGGTCACCCTGGCGGCCAAGTACAGCACCTGGCGCATGGTGCAGGAGTACACGCAGAAGTATTATCTCCCCAAGTGACGGGGTGACGGGCGGCGGCGTGAGCGGCCGTTGGAAAAAAACCGCCGCGTTCAACCGGAAGCGCACTTCCTTCCGCAGGACCGCTTCGGCAGGCTGACGCTCGGCCGCCGATGTATTCCCAGACCTATCCATGCCCCAACTGCGGGGCCGCCGTTCCCTTCGCCTCGGCGATCACGGTGTCGGCGGTGTGCGGATTCTGCCGCTCGCTGGTGGTGCGGCGGGACGCCCAGGTGGAATTGATGGGCCTGCAGGCGCAGTTGCCTCCCGATATCAGTCCGCTGCAGGTGGGGACACGCGGGGAATTCGACGGTCATGCCTTCACCCTGGTCGGTCGGGTGCGGGTCGGTTACCGCGAGGGATCGTGGAATGAGTGGTGCGCGGACTTCGGTGGAGGCCGGTGGGGTTGGGTCGCCGAGGCCCAGGGAGTTTACGAGGTCAGTTTCGAAGTGGCGCCCCCGGAGGATCTGCCCGGGATGGCGGAGTGGAAGGGGTTGGAACAGCGGCGTTCGGGAGACCTTGCCCTGCAGCAGGCCCGCATCTCCCAGGGAAGGAGCGAACTCAAGGTGGGCAGATCCTTTCGCTTTCAGGAGGCCGATTACCAGGTCCGGGACGTCAAGCAGACCGAGGTTCTGGGGGCGGAGGGCGAACTGACCTTCACTCCGCTGGCGGGACGCTCGGCCATCAGCGGGGATCTGCGCGGACCGGGGGCCTCGTTCGCCAACCTGGAGTATTCCGAGGACGGCATCCGATTGTTCCTCGGACGAACCTGCCGGTTTTCCGAACTGAAGTTCCAGGACCTCCGTCCTCTGCCGGGCTGGACCGCAGACGCACAGGTGGTCCGCGGGCAGGTGGATCCGATCAACTGTCCGCAGTGCGGCGCGGCCACCGAATTGAAGGCGGCCGGGCTTAGCATGACCTGTGTCTGCGGGAACTGCGGATCGCTGCTCGACACCTCGCATCCCCGGGTGCAACTGCTCGACATCGCTAGCAAGCGCCAGCACCAGCCGCTGGTGATTCCCATCGGCCGCCGTGGGACGCTCAACGAGGTGGAGTATGAATGCATTGGTTATCTGCTTCGCCGGGACAGTTACGGGGACAAATGGGGCGAGTACCTGCTGTTCAGTCCGTGGGCCGGATTCCGCTGGCTGGTCACTTACGGAGGGCACTGGACGCTGGTGGAGACGCTGATCGAGGCCCCGCGCGAGGTGGGAGGGGATCCGGTGGTGGATGGGCAGCCGTACACCATGTTCTCCAAGGGCCAGGCGCAGGTGGTGTATGTGCTGGGTGAGTTTTACTGGCAGGTGCGTTTGCGGGAGCGGACCGACGTGACCGACTACATCCATCCCCCGGGGGTGCTGTCCGTGGAGCGCTATCCGGATCTGGCCGAGGTGACCTGGTCCCACGGCCTCTATCAGGACCCATCCGTGGTCTATCGGGCCTTCGCGATCGGGGAGGAACCGCCGCATCCGACCGGGGCCTATCTGAACCAGCCGAATCCGCACCGGGAAAAGGGGCGGACACTCCGCAGTCTGGTTCCCCTGTTTGCCTTTGCCTTCTTCCTGATTTGCCTCGGCGGCGCGGCGACCAAGGCCAATGAGCGGGTGTTTGACGGAAGCTGGGGTTTTGTCGGGGGAGCCTCCAACGCTCCGGTAGTTACTGCGCCCTTTGAAATCTCCGGAACGCATCCGCAGGCCCTGGAGATTCAACTCCGGTCGGAGGTCGCGAACGGCTGGCTGGGGACCGGAGTGGATCTGGTCAATGCGAACACCCAGGCGGTTCGGGAATTGGAGATCGGAGTGGAGTTTTACAGCGGTTACGACGAAGGAGCGTGGCAGGAGGGCAGCCATCGGGCCTCGGTTTTGGTGCCGGGAGTGGCACCGGGCCGGTATTACCTGGTGATCGAACCCGAGGGTCAGCCGGGACTTTCCGAGGTGACCTATCAACTCACGGTCGTCCGCGACGTCATGGTATGGTCCAATTTCTGGATCGGACTCCTCCCGCTTCTGGCGTATCCCGTCTTCCGCTGGGTTCGGGAACACGCTTTCGAGCGGGAACGGTGGTCCGCCAATGACTTCTCCCCGTACACTCCGGTGTCGGAGTGGGTTGAAACCTCGGACGACGACTGAATCCCATGAGAATTGCCACCCCCGCCTATTTTGCGATCAGCACCGCACTGTGCCTGTACCTGGGACTGGCCAGTCGCAATGGCTGGAGCCTGGTTCAGACCCTCTCGCCCCGCGCCTTCATTCCCTCCGCCCGAACCCTGCAACACAAGTAGCCATGAACCTCGACTTTGACCGCATCCTCGGACTGGCCGTTACCAGCGTGATTTACGCGGTGGCCGGCCTGGTCACCTTCCTCCTGTTCTTCTTCCTGGTCGACAAGCTCACGCCCGGGAATCTCTGGCAGGAACTGGTGGAGAAGAAGAATACCGCCGTGGGCGTGTTCTTTGGACTGCTGGCCCTCGGCATGAGCCTGATCATCGCCGCCTGTCTCCATGGTTGAGCCCCGCCGATGACCGAGCGCTCCACCCGGTTGCTGCTGCTGGCCAGCGTGTTCGTCATCGCGACGTGCGGGCTGGTGTATGAATTGATCGCTGGAACGCTGGCCAGCTACCTGCTCGGGGATTCCGTCACCCAATTCTCCACCATCATCGGGGTGTATCTGTTCGCCATGGGGATTGGCTCCTGGCTGTCGAAGTTTGTCGGGCAGAATGAGGCAGTGGTGTTTGTCCGCGTGCAGTTGCTCATCGGCGTGGTGGGGGGAAGTTCGGCGGCGGTGCTGTTCCTGCTGTTCGCGCAGGTCGCCTCGTTCCGGGTGCTCCTGTACGCGCTGATCGGGCTGGTGGGGACCCTGGTGGGACTGGAGATCCCGCTGCTCCTGCGCATTCTCAAGGACCGGCTGGAGTTCAAGGACCTGGTGGCGCAGGTGTTCACCTTTGACTACATCGGGGCGCTGCTGGCCTCGCTGCTGTTTCCCTTGGTGCTGGTGCCGCATCTGGGGTTGGTGCGCTCTGCCTTCCTCTTTGGCGCCCTCAACGTGGCGGTGGGCTGGATGACCCTGCGTGTGCTGGACCTGCGGGGACGTTCGGCGCGTTTGCTGGAGGGGACAGCCCTGGTCCTGCTGGTGCTGCTGGGCCTGGGGTTCGCGAGTGCGGGCCGCATCATGGCCTGGTCGGAACGGGCCGCCTTTGAGGACGCGGTGATCTATGCGCGGTCGACTCCCTATCAGCGCATGGTGCTCACCCGGCGGGGTACGGATCTCCGGCTGCATCTCAATGGGAACCTCCAGTTCAGTTCGCGTGATGAGTACCGGTATCACGAGGCACTGGTGCATCCGGGACTGTCCCGGATCCCCGGAGCCCGACGGGTGCTGGTGCTTGGGGGTGGCGACGGCCTGGCCGTCCGCGAGGTGCTGAGGCATCCGGGGGTGGAGTCGGTGACCCTGGTGGATCTCGATCCGGAGATGACGCGCCTTTTCAGCACGCAGCCCCTGCTCACGCAGCTGAATTCCGGAGCGCTGGCCTCGCCCAAGGTTCGGGTGGTCAACGCGGATGCCTTTGCGTGGCTGGCCACCAACACCCAGCGCTTTGACTTCGTGGTGGCGGACTTTCCCGATCCCTCGAACTTCAGTCTGGGCAAGCTGTTCACCACCTCCTTCTACGGACGCCTTCGATCCGCGCTGGCTCCGGGAGGCGCGGTGGTGGTGCAGAGCACTTCCCCCTATGTGGCTCGTCGATCGTTCTGGTGTGTGGACGAAACCCTGCGAGCCAGCGGATATCTTACCGAGCCCTATCATCTCTATGTTCCGAGCTTTGGTGAATGGGGATTCATCCTGGCATCACCGGAGTCGATCCCACAGTCGATGCAGATTCCCCAGGGGCTTCGCTTCCTGACTGAGGCCACCGCCCGCGACCTGTTCACGTTTCCACCCGACATGTCGAGGGTGGTGACGGAAGTGAACCGGTTGAACAATCAGGCCCTGGTCCGCTACTTCGAGGAGGAATGGGGACGTTATGTTCCCTGACCGCCATTCCCGCCGGGGGTTTCTCGCCGGCTCTGCCGGTGCCGCCGTCCTGGCCGGAGCCGGGATGTTCTTCGTCCCGCGCCGGCGGGCAGTCACTGGGCGGATCGTGGGACCGGACCGGGAGTTGGGGCATCGGATGCGGGATCGCGCCTTTCCGGAACCTGATCGCACCGAGCGGAAGCGGGTGGTGATTGTCGGCGGCGGGATTGCCGGTCTCACCGCAGCCCATGAGCTGGAGCGTCAGGGGATTCGTGATTTCGTGCTCCTGGAATTGGAATCGCAGGCCGGCGGCAATTCGGTGAGCGGGGAGAACGGGGTGTCCGCCTTTCCCTGGGCCGCCCACTACCTGACGCTGCCCGGTGCTGAGGCGACGGAAGTCACGGATCTGCTGCGGGAGTTCGGAGTCATTGTCGGGGACGATGCTCAGGGGCGTCCGATTTATCGCGAAGAATACCTCGGACAGGATCCCCAGGAACGTCTGTTTCTGCACGGGCGCTGGCAGGAGGGGTTGGTGCCGCAGTTGGGATTGAGTCCGGACGAGCGCCTCCAGATCGAGTCCTTCCAGGCTCAAATGTCCGCCCTCAAGGAGCGCAGGGGAAGCGATGGACGGGCGGCCTTTGTGATCCCCGTGGACCGCAGTTCGCAGGATCCGGATCTGCTGGCCCTGGACCGTCTCTCCTTTGGGGATTGGTTGACGAAGGCTGGATTCACCGCCGCTCCGCTGCGGTGGTATGCGGACTACTGTTGCCGTGACGACTTTGGACTCCCGGCGGACCGGGTGAGTGCCTGGGCCGGCCTCCATTATTTCGCGGCACGCAATGCCGAGGCGGCCAACGCTCCCAGCCACGCGGTGCTCACCTGGCCGGCGGGCAATGGCTGGCTGGTGGAACGACTGCGACAGCCACTCGGGGAACGCGTGCGGGGCGGCGGGGCCGTGTTTCGGGTGGAGGATTCATCCTCGGGGGTTGCGGTGGATGTCTTTGACGCGGGGGTGCAACGCAGCCTGCGGATCGAGGCGGAGCGGGTCGTGTTGGCCACTCCGCAGTTTGTGACCCGGCGCCTGCTCGGAGGTGCGGATGGCGCGGTGGGCGGCGACCTGCCGGTGTACGGTCCCTGGATGGTGGCCAACCTCACCCTGGACGCTCTGCCCGCCGGCCGCGGTGCGGCTCTGGCGTGGGACAACGTCTGGTACGGCTCTCGTTCCCTGGGATACATTGTCGC
>JBDKKE010000499.1:0-6294 GCA_039796255.1 Verrucomicrobiota bacterium
ACCACCGCCCTCTTTGGCATCGCCCTATCACTCTCTCGCGTCTCCTTTCTGCCGGCCTTCGGACTGACCTGGGTGATGCATCACGTGCCGGCAGTCGGCACGTCGGTGGTGGACTGGATGCTGCAGGTGGAGGCGAACCGGAAGGGATTGTCGGTGGTCCTCTGGAACTCGCGGGACTTCTTCCTGCGCAGCGGTGCGCTGCTGGCCGGAGTCCTCCTGCTGGGAAGCTGGCGGTTTGCGCTGCGCCAACTGGCCCAGCGCCGCTTTCTGCCCGGGATGGGGAGTCCCCGCTTGCCGCATCCGTCGAATCCCGGTGAAGTCCGCCCGCCATGACCTTGCTTCCCGTGGTCGCCCGTGAACTCCGGGTCGCCTCGCGCCGATCCTGGACCTACTGGGGCCGGGTCGTCGCCGGAGGCATGGCGCTGCTGCTGACGGCATGGCTCGTCCTGGTCGGCAACGCCTTCGGCGCGACCGGCAATGGCGAACCTCTTTTCTACGCCCTCGCGGTCCCGGCCTTCGGCTTCGCTTTCCTGTCCGGAATGCTCTACGCCGCGGACAGCATCAGCGCGGAGAAACGCGAGGGAACCCTGGGCCTGCTCTTCCTGACCGATCTGCGCGGACACGATGTCACTCTGGGCAAGGTGGCGGGCACCTCCCTGGGCGCCATCTACAGCCTGGTGGCCATGCTGCCCTTTCTGGCGCTGGCGCTTCTCCTGGGAGGCATTACCGGAACGGACTACATCCGGATGATCCTGGTGCTCCTGACCACTCTGTTCGCATCCCTGGCTACGGGGGTGCTGGCCTCGGTGTTGACCGTGGACGCGCGGCGCTCGGTGCTGTTGGCGTTCCTGTTCATGGTGGTGGTGGTTTTAGGCGCACCGACCGTCTGGGCTGGCACCACCGCGACGCTGCAACGATTCCACGCGGAACCAGCCACACTCCAGAAATGGGAGGGCGCGTGGATCCAGAATCTCTCACCCGCAGTGGCCTTCGGCTTCTCCGGGTCCAAAGCCTATAAGACCGGGGCTGGGCGCTACTGGATTTCCATCGGGTTCACGGTCGGGGTCGGCATTCTGGGGGTGGCCCTTGCCAGTTGGCACCTTCCCCGGTCGTGGCAGGAGACGGATGCCCGCTCCGGACGCCGCGGCATGGTCGGGTGGCTCAACCGCCTGCGCTTCCCCACCGAGGAGTCTGTCCTCCGGTTTCGTCGATCCATTCTCGATCTCAATCCGGTCACCTGGCTCACCGCGCGGCACTGGACGCGCCGCTGGCTCCCCTGGGCCTTTCTCGCCTTGGTGGCGACCCTCGCGCTCTGGATGGGTTCCCGGAACGACGGCGACTGGTGGGATGTCGAAGTCAGTTTCGCCCTCTCCGCCTTCGTCCACACGGTCCTGAAACTGTGGATGGCCAATGAAGCACCGCGGCAGTTTCTCGAAGACCGCCGGACCGGCGCCATGGAACTGCTGCTCTCCACGCCACTCACCACCGCTGAAATCCTGAACGGACACTGGCGGGCGCTGCACCGGCAGTTCCTGGGCCCCATGGCGCTGGTGCTCCTGGTGGACTTTTTCTGGATGGCCACCAGCGGACTCAACCGCCGCGGCTCCGACGCCCCGATCCTTTCCATCGTGTGGCTCCTGCGCATGGTCCTTCTGGCGGCGGACCTCTGGACGCTGGGGTGGGCCGGATTCTGGTCGGGCATGACCGGACGCGGCTACGCGACCACCACCTCGCTGGTTTTCCGCATCCTGGTCGCCCCATGGCTGCTCTGGTTCCTCCTGGCCACGGTGATTGGACTCACGCTCTCGCGAACCGCGGGGGAGGATCCCATTCTCTGGCTGCTGGTCGGCACCTGGTTTGCGCTGGCCCTGGGCAGCGACCTTTTTTGGGCGAACCGGGCCAAACGCTCCCTGGCAGAATCCTTTCGGGAGACGGCCACCCGGCGTCCCGGCGAGAAGCGTGGATGGTTCCGCAAGGCCGTCCCGAAAACGAATGCCCTGCCTCAGCCAGCACCGGGGCAGGACCACGGATGGCGCGGATGACCGCGGATGGGAGGGAAATGCGGATCGTTTCAGAAACCCCGAAAGTGTTTCGAGGGAGGTGAGTATTTGAGCAGCCCAAATTCATCCGCGGCTCGCGTGTGTTCCGGATAGGCCATCGTGGTCCACTGGCATGGCCGCCGATCTGGACTTCGGAGACGATCAGGCATCTCCTCACGTCAACGCCTATGACTCCTCGATCCATTTCAACCCGTCGCATACCCGGCTTCACGCTGATCGAGTTGCTGGTGGTGATCGCCATCATCGCCATCCTGGCGAGCATGCTGTTGCCGGCGCTGGCCAAGGCCAAGAGCAAGGCCAAGCAGACCGCCTGCATGAACAACATGCGGCAACTGGGCCTCGCCACCGTGATGTACGTGAACGAGTACCAGAAGTACCCGGGCACCCTCTTCGCCCAGGGCGGATTCCGCTACGTCTGGCCCGCGCGGCTCTTCACCCAGATGGGCACCAACCGGGCCATTTTCTGGTGTCCGGCCACCAAGGCGGACTGCAAATGGGACACCAACGTCAACAAGACGCTGGGAGCAAACTCCATCCTGCCAGGACCGCGCGATCTCTGGGGCATCAGCGAGACCGCCCGCTTCTCCATCGGATACAATGACTGGGGTCCGTTCCCAGCCGGAGGGAACAGTGGACTTGGAGGAGATGTGGACGTGCTCAGTTTCGAGGTTCGCGAGTCTGCCGTCGTTGCCCCAACGGAAATGATCATGTTGGGAGACTCCAAACCGGATCGATCGTTCGACGGCAATATTGATCCCACCACGCCAGGGGAATGGCCGTCCAACCGCCACAATCTCCGGACCGTATTGATGTTTTGCGACGGCCATTCGGAGGCCGCCCGCCGCAATGACGTGATCGACCCCAAGAACGAGATGTGGCACCGACGCTGGAGCAACAAGAACATCGTTGAGGGGACCTGGACCGTGAGCAAAATCGAAGCTGCCAAGCGGGATCCCTGACCCGAGCGTTCTCTCCCCGGGCTATCCGCAGAGCAGAGGTCCGGCTCGGATCAATTGAATTGCGCCGGCGCGACCCGGGTGGGTTTCATGGTGACATGTTGCGTCTGCCGACCCGCTGGGCCTCGTGGATCCCGGCCCTGGTCTGGATGTCCCTGATCTTCGTTGGATCCACCGATCTGCTGGCCAGTTCCCACACCTCCCGGTTCCTGGAGCCCCTGATTCGGTGGCTCCTGCCGGACATCAGCGGCCTGTCACTGGCGACCCTTCAACTCCTGGTGCGCAAGGCGGGGCACGCGTTTGAGTACGCGGTGCTGGCCCTCCTGACCTGGTGGGCTCTGGCACCGGTGGGAACAGGTTCCACGACCTGGATCTGGACGCGACGTCGCGCCTGGCTCGCCTGGGGACTCGCCGCCACCTACGCCCTGAGCGACGAATTCCACCAGACCTTCGTCCGCAGCCGTGAGGGACGTCTCCGCGATGTGATCATCGACGCCACTGGCGCGGCGACCGCGCTGCTCACCCTCCGTTTCTTCATCCACCGCTTCCACCGCCGATGCGCCAATAAAGACCGGGGAGGTTTAACCACGGATAGCACGGATAAACATGGATAAGGGGAAAAGAGAGAGGAACTGCGCTGGAGAAACGGAAGGAGTTTTCCCGAACCTTCTCCCTGTTGGGAACCGTCTTCGATTTCCTGTCTCTGCCTTTTCTCCGTTCCCCTATCCGTGTCCATCCGTGCTATCCGTGGTTAAAACCCTCTTTTCCGTGGTATCCGTGGCTACTTACGTTTGGGGATAAGCCGTGACTCCCGTTGGAGGAGATCACCGGGTTGAATGAGGGAACAGCCGCCTGGGCGTGGCTGGTGGGCCCTCACCCGGGATGAACCGTCCGCTCCTTCCACCCGCACTCGCCTTTGCGGCGGGAATCCTGGCCCATGAATTCCTAACTCTTCCCCCCGCAGTCTGGTTGGCGGCGGCGGTCGTTGCGCTCCTGCTGTCCGTCATCCGGACCCGCGCGCAGATTGCGGGGCTGTGGATGGGATGGATTTTCGCCGGCGCCCTCGCCCACGCCATTCACGAAACGCCGCTGTCTCCGATCGATCTGCGACGCCTCACCGACACGGAACCGCGTCTGGTAGAACTGCGCGGCGTGATCGCTGAGACGCCGTCCCTGAGGCTTCGGGAGCGCCGGGGTCAGTGGATCGGACGCACCCTGGTCCGACTGGAAGTCTCTGCCTGGCGTCCCGGGGATGGTGACTGGACACCGGCGAGCGGCCGGGTGATGACCGCGACGCGGGGCGCCTTTCCGGACACCCTGTTTCGCGGGCGCCTGGTGGAGGTCTCCGGCGTGCTGCAAGTGCCCGGGGGTTCGGCGGCTCCCGGACTGTTCAACTATCGCGAACACCTCCGCCACGCGGAGATCTTCCGCACGCTTGACGTGGCCCATGTCGGGGATTGGCGCCCGGCGGGGGCGTCGGAAGTGCGCCCACCCTGGAGCGAGCGTTTCCTCCCCTGGGCGCAGCGGGCTTTGGCCCGTGGACTTCCCGACGACGAAGCCACCCGCCTGCTCTGGGCCATGACCCTGGGATGGAAAACTGCCCTCTCGGGCGAAGTGGCAACCCAGTTCATGGAGGCGGGCACGATGCATGTCTTTGCCATCAGCGGACTCCACATCGCCCTGATTGCCGGAGCGCTCGTCGCGGTCCTGCGCGCAATCCGCCTGCCGCGCAATCTCTGCGGACTCCTGGTCATCCCGTTTCTGTGGCTTTACGTGGCCGCCACCGGATGGCAGCCGTCAGCAGTGCGCTCGGCATTGATGATGTCCGCAGTCGCCGGCACCTGGATGCTCAATCGTCCGGGGGACTTGATCAACTCACTCGCGCTGTCGGCGCTGGCCCTCCTGATTCTGGAACCCGGTCAGCTCCTCCAGGCAGGCTTCCAGCTTTCCTTTGGCGTGGTGATGGGATTGGCGTTGCTGGTGCCCGCCCTGGAGCCGCGCCTGCTGCGGGCCCTGAGGTTCAATGCGGATCCGTACCTTCCCGACCCGCTGCGTCCCGCGTGGAAGCGCGCGCTCGACACCCCGATTCGCTGGCTGGCCGCCTCGTTGGCCACCGGCGGCGCCGCCTTCCTCAGTTCGCTCCCCTTCACCGTCCACACCTTCCACCTCTTCAGCCCCATCGCGCTGCTCGCCAATCTCGTAGTGGTCCCGGTGTCGGGCCTCGCACTCGCCGCCAACGCCGCCTCCCTGGCGGTGACTCCCCTGTGGCCGGGGCTGGCCTCGGTATTCAATGCCAGCGCCTGGATCTGGATGCGGACCATGATGGAGTTAAGTCAGGCCTTCGCCAGGGTCCCCGGTGGAGTGTGGTATGTCCCCTCTCCTCCCTGGATTTGGTGGTGGGCCTACGGCGCCCTGCTGGTGGGAATCGCCAGCGGACACCTGCAGACCCGCGCCGGACTCCGCCGTTGCGCCCCGATTGCCGCCGCGCTGTTGGTCATGGGCGCCTTCCAGGGATTCCGCAGCATCCGATCCACCGTCCTTACCGTGCTGCCCGGCGGCGATGCGCTGGTGGTGGACGGGCCAGGAACGATGCACGACCTGGTGATCAATACGGGCGGTTCCTCCTCGGGCCCGGGCGTCCTCACGCCCTTTCTCCGCACCCACGGATGGAACCGGGTTCCCGCCCTGCTGCTGACTCAGGCGGACGCCGCACGCCTCGGCGACGGACCGGGATTCTTGAGGCTATTCCGTCCGCAAAAGGTGGTCCTCGCCGAGGGGGCTCAGCTCCGCTCCCCCGCCTTCCGTACCACGGTTCAAACCGCCAAGGAACTCCGGCTGCCCCTGCGGGTCGTGTCGGCGGGGGACGAGATCGCCGGGTGGACCGTGATGAGTCCCGCCCAGTCAGGCCGTGGGCGAACAGCGGATGATCGATCGCTAGTTCTGTCCGGGAACCTGGAAGGCCTGCGCGTCCTTCTGCTCTCCCATCTGAGCCGGCAGAGCCAACGCGATCTGCTGGAACGCGAACACGGAGGGGAACGCCTCCGGGCCGACATCGTCATCGCCGGCCTACCCCGGGACCGCGACGCCCTGATTCCTGACCTTCTGGACGCCATCCGACCGCGCCTGGTGGTCATCACCTCCGCTGTCTCCCCGCCCGCTCAGAAGGCACGTCCGGACCTCCGTCACCGGCTCGAGGCAACCGGCATTCCCATCCTATACACCGAGGACACCGGAACACTCACCCTGGAGATCCACTCCGGTCGGGCGGAAGTCCGTGG
>JBDKKE010000500.1:0-6325 GCA_039796255.1 Verrucomicrobiota bacterium
AAAGCGAAGAGGTGCCCACTCAACGGATCCTGCGCCAGAACATCCCGAACAACCCCGCCGAGCGTGTCGAAAGACTTTCGCAGATCGGTGGCACCCGCAGCCAGGAACACCCGAGTGGAGGACAGGAAGTTCAGCATAGCCCGAGCCCCTCCGCTAAACGCCTCAACGTCGAAGGCTCCACGGACATTGGAACCCGCACTCGCCATCCGCCCGGACTGAGGATCTCCAAGCAACCGGACCCTTCGTCTGCGGCCGCCTTCAATCGAACGGGAACAAGACGCGGGACTGGAGCGCGACTCCGACCTATCCAGCGCCGCACTGTCGTCCAATGAACGCCATGTCGGTGCGCAAACTCCACTACCGAGCATCCCGACTCCCGGTACTCGTCCCCCAATCGTGCAATCTCCTCCCAGCTTCGGCGTCGCCGAATCCTTGAAACACTCATCCCCAAACATCTACCACCCCTCCTCAATTACAGGAACATGGGGTTCGGCGTACGCTTACGTTCTCTGCACGTTTACGCGGACCGCGCTTCCCTGCGACTCGGACCGCAGGGGATGCCGCGGAGGCCTTGACCTTGGGTGTGGGCGCTGAAGTTGAGGTCCCAAGCGCCGCATTGATGGCGACCAGTTCGTCTTGCAGTTCGGTCTGGCGCTTGAGCAGTGCGCTGCGGAGTTGAGTAAATTCCTTGAGAGGATCTTTCATGTCAGGCGGTTAGACTAAATCTGTCCCTGGTTCTCTTCAATCCAGCATTCTGAGTTGGCGGTGATGCCGACTTGGACTGTCTACGGGATTGGGACGCCGGTTATCTCGGGGTTGGTTACTCCTTGTGTCGAATCCTCATCCGAGGTGCTTCGGCCCGATGGCCGGGAGAGGGAACGGGTGGCTTCCGTTTGTTCGTATTGTCCCAAGGGTGGACATGAAGCTGCCTCGAAATGGTGGAGAGAGAACTTGGAGAATCGAGCACCATGAAATCCATTAAGAACAAGACGGTCAAAACACGCCGGAAGTTCGACGAGACCTTCAAGCGAGAGACCCTCAACCATTGGCTGACGAGCGGTAAATCCGCGGAGATCATTGGCCAGGAGTTTGGCCTCACCCCCAGTCGGCTTTATGCCTAGAGAAAACGCTTTGCCCCCGGAGCCGCCGGGGGGGAGGCCGCTCCGGGGGCAAAGCCGGGGTCGTACGAGGAGCTCCAGGCCCAAGTGGAGGAGTCCCGCCGTGAGATCCGTCATTTGCGGGAGCAGCGTGACATTCTAAAAAAAACGTGGGGCATTCTCTCCGAACCGTCCAAGAGCGCTATCAACGGGTTGACGCGATGAAAGGCCAGCACTCCAGCCGGTGGCCGTCCCGGCGAAGTATTTTCCGACCAATTTTGCCCAATTGAAAAGCCGGCGGGGTGAACCCCCTGGACCACTTCCAGGATGAGCCACCCGGCTCCCCCGCCGGCTGAAAGTCGAATCAGTTCGGAATCAAGCTGAACGTCGCATCCTTGAGACTGCGCGCCGACTCGGCGGCGCCGTCTTTGGCGGAATCTTGGAGAAGTGCCTCCGCTGCCCCTCTCAACTGCGGCCGACGTCCTGATGGGGTTCACGCCGTGCCAATCGGAACGCGAGCCTCAGCAAGTGGACACCGGGTTCTTCCCGCATCAAGATCTCGGACTACGCGAAGTCGAAGTGGATGGCATGCCACCGCTCTCCCAGAATCATTGGTTTTCAGCGTTCGGAAGGTGACCTGCGGCAAAATGTCATTCCGCACGTTGACCGCGGGCGACTCTCCACTCTACAAGGGCTCCTGCATGACCCATGCTGCCAGATATCGTGTCCTTTTTGGATTCCCCAGCTTCGCGCGATACCTGCTATTTCTGGCATCGTGGGTTTCGACCCATTGGCTATTGGGCTCAGTCGGCGCGGACGTCGTCTGGGAGAAGGATCGGTCCTTCGATGTCCGCCTGGAGTCCGCCGGCCAGGTTCTCGCAATGGCGGCGTACACGAATGGGAGCGTTCTCATCGGCGGGACGTTCCACCGGGTGGGCGATGCACCCCGGAGCGGATGTGCGCTGCTGAATGGGGACGGGTCGTTGGTCCGGGAGTTCGTCCCAGAACTCGGGGATTCCGCAAGGATCTTATCCATCGCCGTCCAACCCGATCAGAAGATCCTGGTGACCGGCCGGTTCACCCTCCTCCCCCCGCGCGACCGCCTCAACGTTGTGCGTCTGAATCCCGATGGCTCTTTGGACGAATCATTCAAGCTTCCATTCGACTGGCACTACTATCTACCCACCGTGGCCGTGATGGAGGATGGCCAGCCGCTCTTTGGCGGCGCGCTCAATACGGGATCTCTTCATTTGTTCCGGCTGGGGTCGGATGGGACTCCGGATCCCGACTTCAGCTATTCAGCGTCAATTTCCAGCTCAACCGCCGGAGGGCTGATCCTCTCGGCGGATCCCGATGGTAGGATTTACGTGGCGGGCGCATTCGTGAACTTTCGGAACACCGGACGAAATCATCTGGTGCGACTTCGCGGAGATGGGTCCCTCGATCCCTCCTTTGTCACCGGTCTCGGGTTTGATAACGCGGTGTTCGCGGTCGCTATGGCCGGTGGCGGAAAGGTTTTTGCTGGAGGCATCTTCCAGTCGTTCAACAACGCACTTCGTCCTGGGGTGGCAAGGCTAGAATCGGATGGATCCCTCGACCTGGACTTTAAACCGCAGGAGCTCGTGTCGGCCTCGGTTGCTTCGCTGATCCGCACACCGGATGGCGGTGTCCTAGTCGGCGGTCGCTGTTCAATCACGGGTGAAGCGGATCCCTATGGGGTCATTCGTCTGAATCACAAGGGTGCGATCGATCGCAGCTTTCTCCGGGTTCCACTTCCCCGCGGATCGGATCGCGCGGTCGTTGCGCTGGCTCAAGTCGCCGAGGGTAAGATCTGGGGCGGAGGGTACCGGCTTAATGAGACGCCCCAACTTCCGAGTCCGGTTGTACAGATCAGGACCGGAAACGACGGCCAGGACGCCGAGGCACCCGAAATCTTGAGGCACGGGGTTGCCACCGCAATGAAAATATTGCCAGAAGGTGGATTGGTAATCGGGGGCGATTTCGAACGGATCAACGGCCAGCTCCGCACCAGTTTGGCCTGGATTCTCGCCGCGGGTTCTCCGGACGGCGGATTCGCGCCGCAAGGTGAACGGTTGTCCTTTGTCGAGTCGCTCGAAGTGGACCGCAACGGCCAGGTTTACGTCGGCGTCGAGGCAGAATCGGAACTTTGGTTCCAACAAACGGTTCGGCGGTACCGCCTCGACGGTTCCGTGGATCCCACTTATGAGACGCTCAATCTAGGTTCGATAGTCCGGGATCAGTTTCTCGATGCCTCCGGCGATTTGGTCGTCTGCGGATCCCCGGATCCCGCAGTTCCGGGATTGGGCGCCCTCGTTCGCCTGGGGCCGGACGGTTCGATCCGTTCGAACGCCTTCCCCGGGTCCGGGCCTCTCTTCAGCACATTTGCGATGCTCCCGATGCATGATGGGAGCGTGATTTGTGGGGGGGACTTCGGCTACCATCCGGCAAGTCCGGGACCCCACTACATTGCCCGGCTCGATCCCGACGGCGCATTGGATTCCACATTTCGCATCACCAACGAGTCCGGAGAGGAACAGCTTCTCGATTCGGTCGTAACCAGCCTCACCCGGGACTCCAAGGGGCGCATCGTCCTAGGCGGTGAGTTCCAGCGCGCCGGCACTCAAAATGTGCCGGGCCTCCTGCGCCTGCTTCCAGACGGCCGCCTCGATCCTTCGTTTCAACCTTCCTTTAAGGGATTCAACGTGGAAGAAGTCTGGGTAGATTCAGAGGACCGCATCGTCGCCCGGGGCGATTTCTTCTTTTCAGAGATCACCTACAACCGGACCGTGGTCCGTGTGCTCCTGGATGGCTCGGTGGATCCCACGTTTCCGGTCATCACTGCTCCGTTAGGGTCCGTCGCGGTGCAGGGGAATGCCGTGTATCTGAGCACGGGAGAATCGCCGTTTCCGGGGGATCTTTCAGGTCAACTGATACGGATCGCGCCTTCCCAGAAGCTCCCATTCGTCACC
Source organism: Verrucomicrobiota bacterium (assembly GCA_039796255.1). GTDB lineage: Bacteria > Verrucomicrobiota > Verrucomicrobiia > Limisphaerales > UBA9464 > UBA9464. The sequence goes on from JBDKKE010000500.1 coordinate 4,088, forward strand.
GCTCGAGTTGACGCCACAGGCGGTGAACTTGAGCTGCGACTCACACCGGGAACGGACGCTCCCCTTCGCTTGGAATCCTCACCCGACTTGAAGACCTGGAGTCTGGTTGGCCCTGCAGAACCCGTGATGCGCATCTCCGTCACCTCGGGAGAATCTGGTGCCTACTATCGTGTGGTCGAGGTGCGGTAGCGAACGGAGAGTGGCGTCGAATGCGAGGAAGGCGTCTGTCCCAAGTAAGAAACCGTAAGAAAACTCCTCAATATAGGCCGACAGATCGGACATGGTGAAAACTGCGATTTCTGCAATTGCCAGTTCAGCACCTGCGGCTTCTACGCGGACGGCGCTTTACGCAGAGAAATCATGTGGGCCAATATGTGTGTGCCGTGTTTCAAGGTGCGAGGCGAGTGACTCTGCTGCGGCAAAGGCCAGCTCTACGCCAGCCAGCCCAATGGAGACTGGAGAATGGTCGCGGGTTTTACGCCTATACCTCGACGCGAAGGCGAAGACTAAATGCTCAACCACCTCAGCGTGCGTCACTAGAATCTCAACCGGCACGATTCTCGTTATCGACACCACCTTTCTCCTGTCGATCGTGCCACCTGACAACGGATATCCATGACTTCCTCTCTTGGCTGGATTGATTTTTCCTCCGAACACCGCGACCGCGTCCGCACGGTGCTCGATTTGCTGGGTGAGAAAGGGGTCGTGGATGAACTCGGTATCGGCGTCATCCGCGATGCTTTTGCCGACCTCCTGTTCCCCGGCATTTCCACCATCCAGACCCGCGCCAAGTATTTCCTCATCGTCCCGCGTCTCTTGAAAGACTACGAGGCTCTGCCCGATCGCCAGCGCCGCCGCCAGTCGCTGGTGAATTTTCTAGCCGAACAGGAAAAGCAATGCCGCATCCGCCTCGTGGAGAAATACGGCAAACAGGAAAATCTGGGCATCATCGGCGTCAGCTTCGGCACACGGACGGACCGCGATGTCCAGCGCCAGCCGGCGTCAGTGTATTGGAACGGCCTCCGCACTTTCGGCATCATCAAGACGGATCTCTCCCTCGCGGAGTATGGTCAGCGCTACGGCGGCCATCGGCCATCGCTCCGCCTGTTGTTGGAAGAGTCCCAGGAAGAGCGCGGCGATGATGTGGACGCCGAGGACGTCGCGCGCAGTCCGGTCATCACGCTGCCCGCCGCTCCGGATTGGCCAGACAAGCTGGGCATCACCCTGCGTCGGGATGAAGCCGCCTTCCTGCGTCAGCAGATCGTCGCTACCCAGCAGCAGAGTCTGCTGGGCCAGATTCTCTTGGACGCATCGGCCCAAAAACAGTTCCTCGCCTTGTCCCAGCGCGCCGGCTTCGCGGACCTCGCTGCCTTGCCGTTCATCCAGCAGTTGCCCATTCCCGAACTGCGCCAGATCGTGCTGCGGGCCAGGCTCTTTTGGGAACTGCTCCGCGGCGCGCACATCCGCTACAACTGTCTGCTTCAGGATCGCTTTGGCACCGCCACCGTCGCGCGCGAATACGCCAGCCAGTGGGCCGGGTGGCGCCACGAAGTCCAAGCCTTCCCGTGGCAGCAGTGGGATACCTCGGCCATGTGGGCTGATGTCGCACAAGCAAGGGGGAGGGTGAACCGCGCCACGCGCCGCTTCGTGGAGCGCTGGATTGAACTGGCGGTGAATCTACCCACGCAAAGTGCGCCGTTCGACCAGTGCGTCCGCGAACAGGAGCGCGCGAACAAAGGAGCGCGCGCCCGCCTGCGCCCGGACAACCGGGGCGAGCAGGTCTCCGACTGGATCGGAATTGATGCGCTGGCCTACCGTCTGCCGCAGGCGTGGCGCATCGTGAGCGACATTCACGAGGCGGAATCAGGAAAGGCGGTGGCCCGTGTTGGAGTTTAGAAATGACCGCCTCGACTATGGCCGGCTGTTGATTCCGCCGGAGGGCTACCGCCTCGATCGGGCCGTCGCAGCCACCTACAGCCTGGACCTGAACACGCTCCTCTCCATCCCTGTCGCTCTGTTCTACTCTCAAACTCTGGAGGGCCAGTTGCAGGGAGAGCGCTTTCAGCTGCTCGAAGCCATCCAGCGCACGGCGGGCCTCGTCACGGTGTATTGCCAGCACGGCCAGATCCACGTCCCCGATCGCTACAACCGCCTCTTCGCCTTCATGGAGCAGATGATTGTGCCCGTGACGATGGGCGACGCGTTCTCGTCGTTTCACCCCAAAGTCTGGGTGCTGCG
>JBDKKE010000501.1:0-4167 GCA_039796255.1 Verrucomicrobiota bacterium
ACCCTGAGGCCCCGTCCGCCTCCACACCCGCGCCGCCCTGAGACGGCGGGGCGGCCGACCGCCTCCACGCGGAAAAATCACCCGGTAAGCGGGCAGCGCACGCTTGCCGAAAGGACACGACTTTTTAGATTTTTTCACCCTCTAGGTATCTTTCAAATTCAGGCCGGTTTAATTCCATTTCCGTGAAGTAACATGGGGGGTTTACCCCATGGTTTGACAGCACCTGAGTTGGCTAAGTTGGCTGTGCGCTCCAACCCAGCGCTCACCCGGGCGGTCCGTAGATTCGTTATTCGGCGGGCCGCCCATTTATTGTTTCGCTCGGGAGGGCATTTCACGACTCATCCTGTTTGAGCTCTGAACCGCACCCCAGTTCCATCAGCCGAACCAGCATTGGTGGAGATCCGGTTCCGGATTTGCGTGCATCTCTTTAACTGACATTTGCCCGTGGGGAGAAAGCACCGGTTATTTCATGGGGTGCTTCAATTTGGATGGGTGCTTATCTATTAAAGTAAAAGCCACCACCACCGAGCAGGAGTACCACAACCACGATAATTAGAAGTGTGTTTGTTGACATGAATTCCAATTTAGTGGTTTTAGAAGATCCGCGACATGGGGTCTTCACCCGACGTCCAGAACCTCCCGGGTTTCAATGTAGTTTGCACCAGCATTAGTGTTTTACTCATGGAGTACCTGGGTCCCCGGAAAATTGTCTTATCCGAGGCGTTCTCCGTTGTACGCATGGTCCTCAACTGTTCCCGGTCCACCTGTGACCTGGCATTGTGTTGTCGAAAGGTTGGTTCGCACTGACAACTGGCGAGCTGCCGTTTCTTCAGATACGGCGATCTCGCCCACGTTCTAGGCGCGGGGAAAATTTTGTCAGCGCGGCGGTGACGGGGTCGTAGAAACTCGCGATTCACCTTTCGAGATTCCGGACTTCTTCGATACGGAAGTGCGCTACCACGGTTGGTAACGCCGAACTGTGAATTCCCAACGGCTGGGTGTGGAGTACTGGTGAGGTGGCGTTGCGCGCGAGTCGTGGTTGAGATTGAACGCCTTGGCGCGCAGAACGACGTTTGTTCCCTGCGCTGTCACGCACCACAGCATTTCTTGTATTTGCGTCCGCTGCCGCATGGGCAGGGATCATTTCGGCCGACGGCGATCGGAGCCAAGAACGGCATGGGGGGCGCAGGCTCGGAGTAAGGGGCGCTGTCCAGGACACCTTCCATGGCCAATGGATCGTCATCCAGCCAGGAAGTCGCTGACGCCACATCCCGTAGACGGCCATAGCCGGGTGTGGTCTCGTCAATATCATTCCCCGCAGAGTCACGCAACGTTTCACGGAACTCCCGCAGGGAGAGCAGCGCCGGATCGACATGCTCATTCCGGAGCGCCTGTTCCGCCGCCCCCGACACCTCTGCCAACCCCAGGTGCATCACCAGATTCAGCAGCGCATACCATTCGAATCCATGCCGGCGGGGCGTCAGTTCTCCCGCAAAGAGATCCCGAACGACCTTCAGCAGCTGAGAACGCTCTATTTCCCTCCACGCAAACAACAATCCGAAAGCCTCCAGCGCAACCCCCCGATGGAATTCACTGGCCGCGCTATCACGGACAATTTCCAGGAGTCGATCCGATGACCGTCCGACCACTGATGCCAGCCACCGTGCGCCATCGGTCAGCCGCGCCTCCGCCATCAGCCGGTCACCCACAGCGTCGTTTAAACGGAAAAGACGCAGGGCCACTCCGACTGCGGACGGTTCACGCCAGGACGCCAGCAGATAGAGCGCGTGCATGCCGAGAGCGGCGTCTTGCGTGTCCATGGCGGCCGGGTCGGACAGCCATCTTTCCAATTCCGCCACCAGGCGGGGCACCAGGGCTTCACGCAATGATTCCGTCGCGGCCAACGCCTCCCTCCGCATGGGGTCCCCACACACGCTCAGGGTCTCCTCCACACGGTCCAGGGTCCAGATCCCCTCCGGGACTCCGGAGGTGGTTTCGGCAGCCTCTGCGGCGGCGTCGAAGGCATCCACCAGCACGCGAACGATGACGGAACCGCTCACCAACCGCTTCGGCGACCTGGTCGAGAAATCTCCCATCAATGAGGATTGAATGCCGCCGAAGACCTCGGGCTGGGCGCAACCGGACATCAGACCCAGCGAGACTGCAGCCTGTTCGCTCCGCGAGAGCATCAACTGTTGAAGGGCATCCTCGAGATCGGGGCGCTGCACGCGGCGGAGCTGGTGACCCGCTTCCCGGGTCTGTATCTCGTAGAGCGCGGCCACATGCCGAAGCAGCAGGACGTCGTCTGGCTCGTACAATGAAGCCATGGTCGAGTTCCCGGCATCCTCCCCTCCGTCCTCAGCCTCTTCGGAAAGGGTGCGCACGAAGTCCTGCACAAACGTCACCGCATCCGGTTGCTCCTGGTGAAGACGTTCCCGCAGGCGGTCCATCATGCGACTCTCCCGATACGCCATGGCGTTCCACTGCCTTCTCCCGCGGACGTTCTCGATGATTCGCATGGATGGAAAATCCTGTCGGTTTTCCCGGTCTCCGGGAAGGCGGATCTGCGGACCCAGGGCTGCCTTGCCATGCATCGCGCCGTTGGCGCTGGCGGCGGCAACGAGGAGTCGCATTTCAAACCGGCCCGCCCAGGCCACCACCCGACAGGCTGGACGAGTCCCGATAGGTGACCACGTCCCGGTCGCCGATGGTGATGTGTCCACCCCGGAGCAGGCCTTCAACCAGTTTCACCACGTCTTCCTCGGTGGCAGCCTTGCCGCAGAGCGCGAGCAGATGGCTCATCAGGGTCTTCTTGCGTTTGGGCCGACTGGCGGCGTTTTTGCCCAGGTGTCCCAGGACGCGGGTCAGCAGTTCATCGGAGGCCACAGAGCCTGGTCGGGCCGCTTCAGAAAAGGTCAGGGTGGTGAAATCGGTGTGACGGTGAGCCTGGAGGTTTCGACTGCGCAGGTGTTCGATGAGGGGCTCGAATCCCTTGTCCCGGGATACGATATGAAAGCAGCCGGAGGGGTCGGTCACCGCGGCCCGGCCCACATAGTAGGCCAGGGAGAAGTCCAGGGCATTCTTGCCAGAGGAGGTCAAGCGCACCAACTGAACCGAGGCCGCGTACTCCATCAACTTCTCGACCAGGGCTACGTCCAGCTTGGTTTGGTGCGCCCCGAGCAGGAGCGTGAAGCAAACCCCCTGGGTTCCGAAGACCGACGGGTCTACCCGGTGCACATTCTCGAAGTCGACAAAGACGTGATGCATCAGCGATGAGGAATCGATTCAGGGTTCATCAAGGGCCAACGTGGATATTCCGATCCGTGCCTGCCTGGGTTCAACGGGATGTTTTCAGCAGGCCTTGTTCACCCAGCCATTCCAGCGATCGCTTCTGCCAGGCATCCCATTCCTCGCCCTGATACCCGTTGTACCCATGGTTGCCCTTGGGAAACTCCTGCAGCTCCGCCGGAATCCCCTTCGCCTTAAGGGCCGCATAGAATATCTGACTGTGTGCCACGGGCACGGCGGCGTCGGTTCGCGCGTGGGTCAGGAAGGCGGGCGGTGTCTTGGCGGTCACCTGTTTCTCGTTGGACAGCAGCTCCACCAGCTCGGCCGAAGGGGAGGGTCCGAGCAGGTTATTCCGCGAACCGCCGTGGGTCAGCGCTCCCATGGTAATCACCGGATATACCAGCACCATGAAGTCGGGACGACAACTGAGCCGCTCCACCAGGTCCGCCGACGCGGCGTTGCCGGCGTCAAAGTGGGTTCCCGCAGTCGAAGCCAGATGACCACCGGCGGAGAAGCCCATGATCCCGATCCGGCCGGGATTCAGCTTCCACTCCCCGGCATGCGAACGGACCACGCGCAGGGCGCGCTGCGCGTCCAGCATTGGGCGATGGTAGTTGCCCGCCGGCAGTCGATACTCCAGCACCACCCCGGCGATGCCGTGGGCGTTCAGCCACCGGGCAATGCCGTGGCCTTCGCCTTCCACCACACGTCCTCCGTAGCCGCCGCCCGGACAGATCACAATGGCAGTCCCCGTAGCGACGGCGGGTTCGGGCAGATGCACCGTGAGCGGCACCTCGACTTTCTCGGACTTTCCATCGCCAAGCGGTGCCCGGTCCGTCCAGAGCGACAGCCGCAACGGCTCACCCGCCAGGGCTTCTG
>JBDKKE010000502.1:0-5501 GCA_039796255.1 Verrucomicrobiota bacterium
GCTTCCGCCGAGGGTTGAGGCGGACTCCAGCGCACCGCCACCGGTCCATTCGAGGGTGAGGCTGCCGTTCGCGTTGAGGGTCACCTTGGTGAACACCGGCACCAGGCCGCCGACCGGCGCCGTGGGATCGTTCTGCGGATTCGGATGGGTGAACACCGTGTAGAAGTTGATCTCCTTCAGCGGCTCTCCCGTGCCCGGATTGATGAACGCGCCCTGGTCGGGCTTGTTCTGCAGATTGATCTCCCCCTTGGCCGCGACACAGATCTGACGGGTGGTCATGGCAATGCTCATCCCCACGCTGCCAATGCCGCCAGACTGCGCGGCATTGATGAAGGGCAGGAAACTGCCGGTCAACGGGGTGATCGTCTTGGCCACTTCGTCCAAAGCCAGGATGCGCGCCGCGACCTGCTGCTTTTCATACCCTTCGGGCTGGGAAACCCAACCCACGGTGATGCGATTCAGGGCGTCCACCGCCAGATTGGCGCGGTCAAAGCCCCCGGCAAACGCCGGCTCACTGACGTCCGCCGCCGCCACAAAACTGAGGTCCCGGGTATCCCACGCCACCACCTTGATCAGATTGGCCGTGGCAACCTTTCCGGCCAGATAAATGTAGGGAGAATGAATGTGGCCCGCCATCCGGACGCCATCACCGCGACCACGATCAAAGGTCTCACCCGAGGTGTTCTGATCGATCTGTCCGAGCTTGGCTCCCACAGTGTCGAAGACGTGGATCACGCCTGCGACCCGCACCGACCAGCCACCGCGAAACGCCGCCACGTTGGCCCAAAGGTCGCCATTGGCCACCAGGAAGCTCTCGGTCACGACGCCACCAGTCGAGGTGAAGATCGTCGCCACCACCGCGTTGCCGTCCGGATTGCGCACCCGCGAGCGGTCCTCGACCACGGACACGAAATTGCCGTTGTCCAGAGCCACGACATCTCCGCCGTAGCGGGTCACCTGCGCACTCGGCGGCGTGCCAGAGGTGAGTCGTCCATTGGCGGCATCCAGCGCCTTCGAGAGCGGAGTCTGCTCCAGCGTGGTGAGATTCAAGGTGAAGCTCTGCACGGTTCCATACCGCGCCTCCGTCGGTTCCGGACCATTGCCATCCGGATTCAACCCGGAGCGATCAAAGCCAAGAGTCCAGCGGTTGTCCGATTGAAAGGCCGGGTAGGCATGGGGCGAGGCCTCACCGCCGACGATGAAGTTCACCGCCCCGGGCCGCTTGTCGCCGGCGACGCGCCCGGGATTGCCATTCTCCCGCGACTTGTTGATCTCGGAGCGGAACGGCTGTCCCGCGTCGGTGTAGAACCCATCCCCGAGCTTCATCGCTCCACCAGTAACCGGCTGCAGGCCGACCACGTAGCGCTGACGCCCGTCCGGGAGCGGGGCCACTGCCCCTTCAGCAAAGGTGTTGCCCTCGATGAGAAAGACATTCGTGCCCAAGACGCTGATGTACGGCTCCCAGTTCCCCAGGGAATCGATCTCCGGAACCAGCAGCGGCGTGTCGACGACAATCCGGGTGAGACCGACGGATTCGATGCTCCCGGGGACCACCACCGGAATGTCAGCCACTACCGGCACGGAGAGCGGACCGGTGAGGGAGTTGGTGCCGGGCGTGCCCTTGGCAGCCCCAGTGTAGGTGACCGCAATCGCCACCTGTGCCCCTGGGGGAATGGACATCCCCTTGAGATCCACGGTAAAGGCATTCGCCGCGGCATTCTGGTCGGCAGCGGCGCCCTCGACGAACGAGCCCGCGTAGGTTCCGGGAACAATCAGCCCGATCTCAGCAGCCTTCGCATCGATGACATACACATCCACCAGACTGCGTGCGTAGGTGGCGGTGTTGGGCGCCGGAAGGGTGCCCTTCATGACTCCCGCCGTGATGCTGTCGATGACCGGGACAACATTTGCAGCGCTGTCCAACAGCGCGGCAGCGTAGTAGGCCTCATAGGTCCCGTTCGCGCCGTCCGCGAAGGGAAAGGCGTCAAATGAGTTTTCCGAGAAGGTGTTCCGCCGCACGGTCAGCGGAACGGTCACTCCGGAATCAGCAATGCGGGAGCCGGGAACCTTGACCACCAGGTTGCCTTCCAATCCGTCGCTGACGCCATCGCCATTGGATCCGATACGGGCGTCCGCGGTTCCGGGAAGCGCCACGAAGTTGGGCACGGCATTGACCGGGACCGGAGCGGCAGTCACTCCGTCCACGCCGACGCCAAAGTAATTGCCGGCAATCACGGTGTTGGTGGCCGAGCTGTAGAACTCGACGTGCACGTCGTACACGGTATGCGCCACAATGTTCCGCTCGTTGCCATCACTCTTGCCGTCGCCATTGGTGCCAATGAGGGTGTTGTTGGCGGTGCGGCCGTTCTCCAGGAATTCCACACTGGAGTCGCCCGCTTCGCGACCGGTGTCCAGGAGACTCTGATGAACGGCATCCACGTCCACAAAGCTCGTGCCGTCGGGGAAGACGTTGACGTAATTGCCCGAGACGCGGAGGTCCGGGGCCTCGATGGCCAGGGCGATATGGCAGCCCAGAATCACGTTGAACTCCTCGACATCCTTGACGCCATCGCCATCCGTTCCGACCACCAGCCCGCCCGAGTAGGTGTCGGTGGGCTCGCGGTGCCGGAACGCCGCCACCGCTGAACCACAGGGCTTCAAACTGGCCTGCACCGGCTCGTCACCCGGCTTCAGCCCGAACCAGCACCCCTGGACCTTCGCATTCAGGGCCTCCTGGACGAGCGCCACTGCATAAATGGAGGGATCGGCGTCGCTGCCTACGGTGTGACGTCCCAGGAAAGCCAGACCCCGCACCTTGAAGCCATCCGCGGCGAGCACTCCCAGAATGGCATTTTCAGAACCGCCATAGCCTGAAAACGGCAGACGGGTGGAACGACGAAGGGGCAGATCGGCATTCTGAGGATTGGCCGCCTCGGCGGGATCGGATGAATCCAGCACGATGCGGATATCGGCGTTGTTGCCGCCGAGGATGCCATTGCTGTTGGGCTTCGAACCAGGCTGGCTGTAGCCGTCGATGGTCACGTTATCCGCTGCGATGAGCGGGTATCCGCCCACCGGGGTCACGATCACGTGCGGACCGTCGCCCGGGATGTTGAACCGGATGATGTCGCCCGCCTGCGCTGCGGCCAAGGCCTGGGCCAGCGACATAGCGCCGCCCGGATTGGCGTTATTGACGGTCGTGACTGTGATGTCGGCGGCGCCGACATTCAGCGCGGTGGCCAAAAAGGCGGACGCCACGCTCCAACGGAGTTTCAATTGCTTCATGGAACCAATTCGCAATCAGGTTGATGTTGTTAACGGGAAGTGAGGGACGATTGTCCGATTCGCAGCGAGAAGGCAACGCACGAGGCTGAAAATCCCAAAGGAGCTTCGCTCACGGAACGGGCGCGGCCGGAGACTCTCGCCGCCGGCGCCCTATCCCACCTTGTCCAGCCCCTCGTCCGTCCAACACCCCTTCAGTGCGGCACGATTCCGAAACCATCCCCCGGTTCACGAAACTCAAAACCCGCTCGAACGAGGCTCAGCGCTTTGCGGCCGGCAGTTTCAGAACTTTGCGCAGGTGGGGCTCCAGTCCGCGGGCGCAGTACTCGAATCCGAGGGAATTCGCGTGCACTCCATCCACCAATCCCGACGCCTGACTGCGGGATAGCATCTCCAGACCGTCCACAAAATGGATCGCCCGGTCGCCATGGGCTCGACGCGAGGCGACAAACTCCCGCGCGATCCGACGCTTCTCCTCCTGTTGTTCCCGGAGGCTCGCCGATGAGGCCTCGCCAGAAAACCAGTAGGGACCGGTCAGCAGGATGGGTGTTCTCGGATGCCCCGCGCGGAGGATCTCCACAAACCCGGGCAGCGTGTCGCGATAAACCTCCGGCGATGGATTTGCCCAATAATCGAGAACGAAGGCCGAGGCGTCGATCTCCGCCACCGCCCGCGCAACGGCCGGCTCTCCGAGTCCGCTGCCGCTGAAGCCCAGGTTGACGAAGTCGACGTTGAGACGGCGGGCAACGATGGCTTCGTAGCTCAGCCCCGGATTCTCCGCGCAACCGCCCTGGGTAATGCTGGATCCGTAAAACACAACCGGTCGGGACACCGCGAAGGAGGACGCGGATCCAATTTCGGACCCCGGATCAAAACTTAGGCTCTGCACGGTCACCCCCTTGTACAACGGAAGATAGATCGTGACCTCACGCATCCGGTGCCCCTCCCCCAACGACCATTCCCGGACAATCTGCGCCCGCGCATCCGGCCACGCGCTGTTCCGATATTCACCGTCCACATACAGGTCGAGCCCACTCTGACCAATGGTGGTCATGTGATGCATGGTGGCGGTGTCCGGATTGTGGGCTGTGATGGCCAGTCGTGTGGAATCGGTGCGGAACCGGATCCGACCACCGGACGGCTGCTGTGCGAGATCCCACACGGGGGCGCGGAAGGTCTCCTTGAGCCGTTCCGGGAGCCGGCGCAGCACCGGGCGGTCCTCGGCAAACCACCACAGTCCATTCACCTGAAGCCGCACATCGGGGAAACCGAGGCGCAACGCGTCCGCCGTATCGGACAGCGACTGTGCCGACGCGGAGGGAGCCAACGTGAGCACCGCGACCGCGACGGCCAGAACTCTACCCAGGGGAATCACGGGGCCATCCTGCACCTACGATCCCGGGGGCGTCCACTGCTTGGAAAGGACCCGGCGAATGATCGGGATGAAGGTCTCGATCGGTTCGTTGGAATAGTCCGGGTCAAAGGAGACCTCATCGTACCGGGCGCAGAACTCCGCAGTCTGCGCGAAGTAGGATCTGACTCTCAATCCACGGAGGGCATCCGAGGATGACTCACTTTTCAAACTCGGATCATTGCCGATGTGTCGGCGAATTTCTAGAGTCCCCTATCCACCCGGCCGGTCATCGGGAGGTGTCTCACCCAATGCTCACCCGGCTCACCACTGCGTTGCCGCAGCATTTCCAGAACCCGAGGATCCACCGCTGGCCCCTGATCTTCCTTCTGTCGGCGTTTCATACGCTTAGTCTCCTTCCAACCATCCAGGCGCAGTCCACAACAGGGCTGGATACACGGGAGCCGATTCTTAGAAACATTCAGCAAGTCCGCCGGCTCAGCGGCGGTGCCGCCTCAGCGTCCCTGGCAGTGGAACTGGACTGCATCGTGACCTTTGTGGACCTGGTCGCGACCAATCTGTTCCTGCATGACGGGCGTTACGGCATTTTCGCAGCAGCGAGTTTCGCCAACATCTCTCTGGAGGGCGTCCATCCCGGATCTCGGGTCAGAATCCAGGGAACCTCTGCCCAAGGCCGATTCGCGCCTTACGTCGAGATGAGCCATCTCGAGAGGATTGGAACCGGCCCACTGCCCGAGCCGATCCGTGCGGACCTGGACGAACTCCTGACCGGCCGTCACGACAGCACCTGGGGAGACGTGTCAGGAACACTCCGGTCCACGGAACGCTGGGAGGGATCCGTCTTCGG
>JBDKKE010000503.1:0-10341 GCA_039796255.1 Verrucomicrobiota bacterium
GAGGGCTTCCTGGATGGTGGGGGCGGCACAGGGTTGATGGGTCCAGACGGCCTTGATGATGGCCCATTCGGCCTCGGTCAGTGCAGGAGAGGGAGAAGACATTGTGACGACGGCCGTCACGATATCTCTACAAATGTAGAGATATCAATACAGAAGTAGAGAAACCTCTCGCCGGACCGGCCGGTTCATGCCCGGGGATGGGCGGAATTGTAGGCCTTGCGCAGGCGTTCGGTGGACACGTGGGTGTACACCTCGGTGGAACTCAGCCGGGCATGGCCCAGCAACTCCTGGACGCTGCGGAGGTCTGCGCCGCGGTCCAGGAGATGGGTGGCGAAACTGTGGCGAAGCTTGTGAGGAGTGAGGGCGGGATCGAGTCCGGCGGCGGAGAGATACCGCTTGAGTCGGCGCTGAATCTCGCCCGCTGTGACCGGGTCGGGAGTGGAGGAATTCCTGGGAAACACGGCGGAACCGCCCTCGCGAGTGTGTCCGGTGGCCGTCCAGAAACGCTCCAGGGCAGCCACAGCCGGGCGCCCCAGAGGCACCTGGCGTTCCTTGCGTCCCTTGCCGCGCACGCGCAGCGCACGCTCCGACAGATTCACGTCTGCGACGCGCAGTCCGCAGACCTCACTGATGCGCAGGCCGGAGGAATAAATGGTCTCCAGGACGGCGGCGTCCCGCAGGAAGGGAGCGGCATCCACGGGTTCCTCGCTGGACGCGCGTTCACGGGCCAACTCCTGGAGCGGCGCTTCCAGGAGGGCGGCCATCTGGTCGGCGGAAATGAAAACCGGGAGGCGACGGTCGGGTTTGGGCAGGGCGATGTTGCGGAGCGGAGTCTCGCGGATCACCTCCTCGCGGTGAAGAAACCGGTAGAAGGTCCGAAGGGCGCTGAAGCGCAGATGAATGGGGGAACGACCCAGACTGCGGCGGCCCAGGGAGCGCAGGTAGGAGCGGAAATCCTCGCGGCGAAGAACGGTCCAGTCCGGTGGACCTCCAGCGGATTCCTGGTGCCAGAGTGAAAACTCCGCGAGGGCGTGCAGGTAGTTGCGGACGGTGTATCCGGAGGCGTTGCGCCCTGTCTCCAAATGCTGACGGAAGCGATCCACCAAGGGATCGGCGACGGGTTTGGGATCGGGCGCTTCCGGCTCCGGACTCATGACCAGTCGTAGTCGTTGGCCACCTTGTGCGCCAACCGCTCCAGCCACATCATCGCCTCCCGCTTGGCGTCGTTGGGATTGGTCATGATGGGGGAAATCGGATGCACCGAATGGAAGAGTCGGTCGGCCATCTGGGTTTTGGCTGCGCCCTCAATCATTCCGGCAAAACCCACGCACCGCTTGCCCAGGGCATGGCAACGCTGGGCGAGGCGCCCGGTGCCCTTGCCCATCAGGGTCTGCTTGTCGATCATGCCCTCCCCGGTGAGGATCAGGTCGGCCTTGGACAGTTTCTCGTCGATGCGGGAGTGGCGCGCGAAGATTTCGAATCCTGGTTCCAGCCGGGCGTTGAAGAACGAGCGAAGTCCGAATCCCAAACCTCCGGCGGCTCCGCTGCCTGGATCGGCCGCAACATCGTATCCATGCAATTCGGAGGCCTTCGACGACATTCGTTCGAGCGCCGCCTCGGCGATGGCGAACTGAGTCATCAGAATGCCCTTCTGCGGACCAAAAATGCGGGTGCAGCCGTTGAGTCCCAGCATCACGTTCTCCACATCCACCGCGACGACGAAATCCACGCCCAGGATGGGATCGATGGGCGGCAGCCAGCGGGTGAGCTTGTTGAGCTTGACCCACTTTTCAATGGGAAGGTCACGGTCGTCGAAGAACCGCCACCCGAGGGAGCGGGCGAGTCCGAAGCCGCCGTCGTTGGTCGCGCTGCCTCCAATGCCCAGGAGAATGGTCTGCGCTCCGGCGGCGACCGCCGCCTGAATCAGCGGGCCCAGGCCACGGGTGTCCAGTTCGAAGGGGTGATAACGGTTGGGCGGCAGCATCGCGAGCCCGATGCTCTGTGCGGCCTCGATGACGGCCAGCTTCATCTCCGGATGCCACCACCACCGGGCGCCAATGGGACGATTGGCGGCATCTACTGTGGCCGTCACACATTCTGTCGCCCCGATCAGGCCGGCGATGATCTCCCCAAAGCCATCGCCGCCGTCACTCATGGGGAGCATCTCCATTTCATCCTGTGGACGGGCTCCCCACCAACCGTTGACGATCGCGCCTGCAGCCTGCTGGGCCGTCAGGGTTCCCTTGAATTTATCGGGAGCGACAAGGACGCGCAGTGACATGTCGGCAGTCTGCTGTGTGCGGACGGGTGGATGCCAATTCAAATCGGATTGAGAGTGGAAGGCGCCTGGTGGGCGGGCGACGGGTGGTGCCACACCCCCATCGGCGCCTCAGTCCTCCGCTTCCATTCCGCGGACGTTGCGGCATGCTGCCTCCATGCTGACACCTCAAACACCCGAGGGACTTCCCCCGGGAGGCGGGCTTCGATTCACCGTGGTGGCGTCCCGGTATAATGCGCGGTTTGTGGACGGGTTGCTGGAAGGGGCGCTGGAGACGCTGGCCAAGGCCGGGGCTCCGACGCCCGAAGTCATCCGGGTTCCCGGTTCCTGGGAGATTCCCGTGGTGGCGGGACGGATCGCCCGTCGCCAGCGCGGGCAACCGGACGCTATCCTCTGCTTCGGTGTCATCTGGCAGGGGGAGACCCTGCACGCCCAGCATATTGGAGATGCCGTGAGCGATGCCCTGATGGCGCTCGCGGTCGAGACCGGGGTGCCGGTGATCCATCAGGTCCTCACCGTATCGACGGAGGATCAGGCGCGGGCCCGCTGCCTGGATCCCGCCACCCATCGCGGCATCGAGGGCGCCCGCACGGCGCTGGAAATGGCGCACTTGATGAAGGCACTGTGACGGGACTCGACCATGCCCTCTGGCCGCCTCATTGGAATCCTCTTGGTCGGTACTGCGGCCATCGCCGGCGCGATTTATCTGCGTCAGTTCCGATCCACCCGAGGCAGCGCGGTGGGTATGTCAGCGGAGGCCGCGGAGGTTATTGCGCGTCGCTACCTTGCCATCGAAGAGCGGGAGCAGGCGATGGACCGAACGTTGTGGGCGCCGGAGATCGACGCGGAAAGGTTTGAGAACGAATTGACCCGTATTTGGGACGAGATGAATGCGAGCTCGAACCACTGGTCGATACTCAAATCGTTTCCGTTGAATCGCCTTCAAGTTCTAAACATTGGGGCTCCAGTCTCCTTGGCACACGGCGTCACCCGGTGGTTGGGCGACGTGGTGGCTCCCTATAAGATGGGTCAAAGGAGACGGAATCCCGTCCAGGAGGAATGGGAATCCGCGGGATGGATCCTGGAAGGCATCCATCTGGCCATGACAAGCCACCAAGCGGGTGCCGGAACACAGCCGGCCCGGTCCACAGTCCAAGTCTCGGCGCGACTGAAGAATCCGCTGCAGGACGTCCGGGCGGTGCTTCGGGCCCGGGTGCTCCTGGAATGGGAGTCGGAAAATCCTGCGGCACCCACGGTCACCGCCTTAACCGTGGAAGACTTGGAGATACTCACTCGTTCCGGCACCCCTCCCTTCAAGCTTTGGCTCGAAGCGGAACTCCCTCCCGCCGCAGGAACCTTCAATGATCCCTTGATGGTCAGGGACCTCACGGGTGATGGACGTCCGGAGATTCTGTTGGCAGGAGCGGGCGAGGTCTGGATCAACGCGACGGCGGACTCCAGCACGCAGAAGCCGTTCCGGCGTGAGCGCGCCGGCAGTTTGCCCACCGAAAGGATCCAGGCAGCCGTGCTTGCTGATGTGAACGGCGATCGAAAGGAGGATCTGGTGCTGGCGGGCAAGGGCGGCGTCCAGTGGATCGCGGGCACTGGCAATCTTCCTTGGGGAACCCCGGGTTCCGGATGGCGGGCACCGGTGCCGCTGAACCATGCGCAGGCCCTGACGGCGAGCGATGTGGATGGCGACGGCGATGTCGACTTATGGCTCGTACAATATAAACTGCCGTATCAGCAGGGACAGTTCCCCACCCCCTGGTACGACGCTCACGACGGGTTTCCAGCGTATTTGCTGCTGAATGACGGACGCGGCCGGTTTACTGACGCCACCGGGGCGGCCGGGCTTGGCCGAATCCGAAACCGCCGGAGTTACAGCGCCTCGTTGGTGGACCTGGACCAGGACGGTGATTCCGACCTGATCAATGTCAGCGACTTCGCCGGATTGGATGTCCTGCTGAACGACGGACATGGACGATTTCATGACGTCACCGCGTCGCTGGGCGATGCGCGTCATGCATTTGGAATGGCGCATGCCGTCAATGATTTCAACGCGGACGGACGACCGGACCTCCTGATGCTGGGGATGGGTTCCACCGTGGCGGAGCGTCTGGAGAAGTTTGGCCTGGAGCGACGGGCCCCCGGAGAGGGCCCGGGCATGGTGAGGGAGATGATCCACGGCAATCGACTGTTCCTCGGCGACCGGAATTCCGATGCTCCTTTGAAGTCAGCCACCGGACCGGAGGCGCAGGGACTTCGCGCCACAGGCTGGACCTGGGGCGCCGCATGGGAGGATTTTGACAACGATGGCCGTCTCGACCTGGCCGTGGCGAATGGACACGAGACGCGCGCCAGCACTGCGGACTATGATCGGCAATTCTGGCTGAACGACCGATTCGTCGCCGGATCCACCAATGATGCGGCCGCAGAATATTACTTTCGAACTTCTGCGGGACATCGGCAGGCGGCCCGGGCGAGCTATGGTGGCTGGCAGGACAACCAGTTCCGTCTGCAACTGCCGGACGGGGACTTCCCCGATGTGGCGTGGCTGTTTGGGCTCGCGGTGCCGGCCGACTGCCGGAACCTGATCGGAGCGGATCTCGATCTCGATGGACGACTGGATCTGGTGGTGACAACCCAGGAAGGCTGGCCGGCGCCCCGGCAGCGTCTGCTCGTGTTTCGCAACGAACTCGAACTTTCGTCCGCAGCCTGGATCGGATTTCGCTTCACGGGAGCTCCGCCGCCGGGAACGCGGGTGGAGCTTGAATTACCGGGTAAGACCCCCACCCGCTGGCTGATCACCGGCGATGGCTTTCGCTCGCAAGGACCGGCGGCGGCGCATTTTGGACTCGGGTCGCAGAGCCCCTCTGCGGCGAAGATTTACCGGCCGGGTGCTGGCTTGGTCACCCTCCAGAATCCGGCAATCAATCAGTGGCACGTCATTCCACCACCCGAGACCGCGGAGTAATCGCTTCGATCAACGCGGTCTCAGCTAGGCGGCGGCGGGGGCCGGGGAACCAAATCCGGGGAGCTTCGGCGGAACCGGCTTGATGACCTCGGGCAGCGGAGTGGCCGCCTGAGCGCCGCTCGGCGGATCGATGTTGGAAGGGTTGGGCGGCGGGGGAGTAAAGGTGCCGGACCTGACGATCTCCTCGACCTGGACGCCGTCGAGTGTTTCGTACTCCAACAGTGCCTTGGCAATGATCTCCAGCTTGTCGCGGTGCTCATCAATCAACCGCTTGGCCGTGTTGTAACCGTCTTCCACGAAGCGCTTCACTTCTTCATCAATCAGCTCCGCAGTCTCGTTGCTGTAGTCCTTGGAGCGCATCATGTCGCGTCCAAGGAAGACATACTCCTGAGAGTCTCCGTAGAGCACGTGTCCCAGTTTGTCGCTCATGCCCCAGTGCATGACCATGGACTTGGCGATGGCAGTTGCCTGCTGGATATCCCCAGACGCTCCGCTGGAGATGTCGTTGATCACCATCGATTCCGCGATCCGTCCGGCCATGGCCATGGTGATCATGTCGATGGCCTGCTTGCGCCGCATGTTCAACACGTCCTCTTTGGGCAGCGACATGGTTACCCCGAGGGCGCGACCGCGGGGAATGATGGTCACCTTGTGCAGAGGATGGGTGTGCTCCAGCAGGACGTTGACCAGCGCGTGGCCGGCCTCATGCCAGGCGGTGGCGCGCTTTTCTTCCTCGGACATGGCCAAGCTTCGGCGTTCGCGTCCCCAGCGGACCTTGTCCCGCGCCTCTTCCAGTTCGCGCATGCCGATGGCCTTGCGTCCGGCCCGGGCGGCGATCAGGGCCGCCTCATTGAGCAGGTTCGCCAATTCGGCACCGGAGAATCCGGGGGTTCCCCGGGCAATTACCGAAAGGTCCACGGTGCTCTCCAACTTCACGTTCTTGGCGTGCACCTTCAGGATGGCCTCGCGACCGCGGACATCGGGGAGATTGACCGTGACCTGGCGGTCGAAGCGACCGGGGCGGAGCAGGGCGGGGTCGAGAACATCGGGGCGATTGGTCGCGGCGATGATGATGATTCCCTCGGTGGTATCGAATCCGTCCATCTCGACCAGCAGCGCGTTGAGCGTCTGCTCGCGTTCGTCATTACCCCCTCCCATGCCGTGGCCACGGGCGCGACCGACGGCGTCAATTTCGTCGATGAAGATCAGACAGGGCGTGCTCTTCCGCGCCTGCTCAAACATGTCCCGAACCCGGCTGGCGCCCACGCCGACGAACATTTCCACGAAGTCGGATCCGCTGATGCTGAAGAAGGCGGCGTCCGCCTCGCCGGCGATGGCCTTGGCCAGCAAGGTCTTTCCGGTGCCCGGAGGACCAACCATCAGGACACCCTTGGGGATGCGTCCGCCCAGCTTCTGAAACTTCTTGGGGTCCTTGAGGAACTCCACCAATTCCGAGACCTCGTCCTTGGCCTCTTCCACGCCGGCGACGTCCTTGAAGGTGGTCTTGTTCTTTTCCTTGCTGAGCAGTCGGGCCTTGGACTTGCCGAAACTGAGGGCTCCGCGCCCGGCGGCCTTGATCTGGCGGATGAAGAAAAACCAGATCAGCAGTCCAATGATGAGAATGGGCATGATGCCCAGGACCAGCTGCAGAAAGGCGTTGTTGTTCTCGACCGGTCGGAACACTCCCGTGTCCATCAACTTATCCATCCGCTCCGGGGAAATCACGGCCTCTACCGAGAACGGAATGAAGGAGGCGTTGGTTTTGCCCTCTTCCATGCCCAGGTAGCGGCCGCGGATCAGCCGCAGCTGCGATTGGGGCGCGAAATTGATTTCGCCGCTTCCCTTCTGGACGAGATTTGACTCCACCAGTTCGAAGAGCCTCTTTTGCGAGATGGGCTCGTACCGCTGCTGGCTCGTCTTCTGGAAGAAGAGCAGTAGGGGAATCAATGCCGCGACGGCGATCCATACCAACCAGGTACGGGCTGGGAAGCCGGAGCCGCCATTGGAGGATGAACCGCGGGAGCTGTCGTTTTGCTCTGCCATGTTGAACTGAGGGTCAACCTATCAGTGCCTCACCGCGGTGCAAGCGGCGTTTCCCGGCGTAATCAGGTTTGGCACCGACACTTCCAGACGAGAATTCGCCGGGTGGACGCCCGGACCTTGAACGTTTCCCCCGGCGGCAGCGACTCCACCCAGAACACTTTCCCGGTGGCCGTCGTCGCCACCAAGAGCCCGCGGCGCCTCTCCGCAGGCACCTTTCGCTTGATGAAGAGATCCTTCAGTTTGGCCTCCACGGTAAAACCCAGCGGCTGAAATCGATCCCCGGGACGCCAGTGTCGCAGAACCACCCGGGCGCCGACCGCACGAGCGGAGAAGCATTCCGTCCACGGCACACTTCGCCGCCGCGCCCCGGGTTCGGCGGCGCGGATCTGGTACTCCACCCGCCGGTCTTCCAGGGCCAGGGTTCCGCCGGTTGACCGAAGGCGGAGGGCGATCTCCCCGGGGATGAAGGGGGTTTCCCGGACCCGGGCGACTTCGACGACTTGTCCTTCGGGAGTGCGCTGAATCAGGCGCCCCGGGCTGATTTCCTCCGCGTGTCCGGATTGTTGACGCAGTCGCTCGACCAGGTCGAAGCCCGGTTCGTGTCCCAGGGCACGCACCTCCTGACGAAGAATGCCGCGTTGAACCGCGAGGGAAAGGGAGTCGAACTGCCGACGCCGCTTCGCCAGACGCCAGTGCCGGGCCTCCTCGGCCACATGGGCCGCGTCGGCTCCCACCAAATCGGCGGTGCGCACCAGCAGCCTGCGGATGGCCGGATTGAACCGACGTTCGAGGAGCGGCAGCAGTTGGTGCCGGACGCGGTTGCGGAGAAACTGGGGATCCCGGTTGGAGCGATCCTCCCGGAATTGGATCCCCGCGTCGCGGGCCGCCGATACCAGGTCGGAGCGGGAAGAAGAAAGGAGCGGTCGAATGAGCCGGATGCGGGGCGTTGCGGGCGAGGGATTGCTCCAGCCCATGCCCCCGATGCCGTCCCCGCCCGCCCCGCGCAGCAATCGGAGGAGCACCAATTCCGCCTGATCGTCGGCATGATGCGCCAGCGCCACGCTGGAAATGTCCCGTTCCATTGCTACCCGGGCGAGGAATTCATGGCGAAGCCGCCGGGCGGTCATTTCCAGGGACTCGGCGGATTCGGCGTGGGCCTCTGCCACTGGCAACCGCTCTGAAATCACCGGCCATCCCAGGACGCGAGCGGATTCCACCACCAGCGCGGCATCGGCATCGGCCGCGCGACCGCGGAGTTGGTGGTGCGCGTGGGCTACGGTGAGAGTCAGTTGGAGAGGGCCGGCCAGGTGGTGCAGCGCGTGCAGCAGGACCTGGGAATCAGCACCGCCCGACGCCGCGACCAGCAGGCGGCGGTTTTCGGGAAGCAATCCATGCACGGTCAGTGCGTTGGAAATGGACTCCAGCAGAGGGCGCACGGGAGCCAGGGTAGGGGAGAAGTCTCCAATTGGGGAGTGGCGAACCTTGCGCTTGGCGTCATGCGGGTGTCTCCGTAGCGTGGCGCCCTGCGAATGAGATTTACGCCCCTGGGCATTGCCATCCTGCTGACCGCCGCTGCTTTGGGGCAGTCAGCGGAGCCAGCGGACGCCCGGAACGACAGCGTCAACATCCGCGCCGCCGACGGGCAGGGCGAGGCTGAGTTCGATCGGGCCACCGGGGTCGCCACGGCCAGCAATGGGGTCGTGGTCACCTACGGCGAGGCAACGCTCACCGCCAAAAAAGTCCAGGTCGACATGGACGCCAAGACGATTCTCGCCGAGGGCGACGTGTCCCTCAAGCGGATCGGACCGGATGGACGGGCGGTTCTGTGGCGCGGGGAGCGGATCCGTTACAACTACGCCACTGGAAGCCTGAGTGCTGATGAATTCCGGTTCGGCCAGCCGCCCTTTTTCGCCGCTGGCCGACATCTGGAGGGTGGAAAGACCAACGGCGTGCAGAGCGCAGTCGACGCGGTGATCACCACCGACGACGTCGCGGATCCGGACTACAAGATCAAGGCGAGAAGCATCACCATCACCCAGGATCGGCGGGTCACCGCGAAAGAGGCCACAGCGATCGTCGGTGGGGTGCCGGTGATGTATTTTCCGACCTATTCGAAGACGCTGAACGAGCATAAGTACTATTGGACCGCCATCCCCGGCTACCGCAGCACCTGGGGCGCTTTCGCACTGGGCGCCTACCATCAGAACTGGAGCACCAACGTCCAGACCGCGCTGGAGCTGGATTTCTATTCCAAGCGCGGTCCGGGCATTGGTCCGTCCGTCGAGTATGACCTGGGACGCTGGGGAAAGGGGCAGGGGAGCTTCTACTACATTCATGACCGGGAGCCGGGAACCGACGGTTTCGGCCAGCCCAATCCCACGAACCGGGAACGCCTCGCGTTCAGTCATCAGGCCAATCCCTGGGACGATTTCTATGCCACGGCCGCCCTCTGGCAGCAGGGGGATCCGGACATCATCCGCGACTTCTTCCAGAACGAATACCGCGAGAACACGCCACAGCCGCTGACCTATTTTGAAGCGGAGCAGCTGTGGAAGAACTTCAGCCTCGGGGTTCTTGTTGAGCCGCAGGTCAATTCCTTCCAGCCGGCAGTCGAGCGACTTCCGGAAGTCTTTCTCAATGGCGCCCGACAACAGCTGGGTCCCACGCCGCTGTATTATGATTCCCGGAGTTCCCTCGGATATTACCGGTTCTCCGATGGGGATTATTCCAGTCTAAGTTATGAGGCGTTTCGGGCGGACACGTTTCATCAGCTGACCCTGCCCAAGACCTTTTTCGGATTCCTCAATGTGATTCCGCGGGCCGGGGCGCGTTACACCCACTATGGCGAACCCACTGGACTGGATACCATCACCACACCCGGGAACCGCTGGGTTTTTAATACGGGGGGAGAGGTCACTTGGAAGGCGTCGGCAACCTGGAAGGATGTCGACAGCGGATTCTGGGAACTGAATGGGCTGCGGCACGTGGTCCAGCCCTCCTTCAACTACGCCTACATTCCCACGCCCAATCTGAAACCGCGGGA
>JBDKKE010000504.1:0-3539 GCA_039796255.1 Verrucomicrobiota bacterium
GGGAAAGTGAGCGAATGGTCATCGCCCATCGCCCATCGCCCATCGCCCATCGCCCATCGCCTATCGCCTATCGCCTATCGCGCGCTGACGCGCTCCCTTCCCCATCACTTCTCAAACGAAAGGCACACCGCCTCCTTGGTACTCCGCGCATACACCCGGCCGTTGCTCAGCACCGGGGTGGTCCAGCACTTTCCGTCCAGCACGTGCGCACGGGCCATTTCCTGGTAACCTGTCGGAGTGGGCGCAATCAGCACCAGTTGTCCCGCGTCCCCGAGTGCCAGAATGCCGTTGCCCACCTTGATGACGTGTCCCGGACCGTATCCCGCCTGTTCCCATTTCACCTTGCCGGTGCCGATCTCCACGCACTTCACCGGACCGGATCCATACTCCTTGAACTGGAACATGCCGTAGAGGTGTCCTTCGTGGAGCACCGGACTGGACCAGTGGTTAGCGAGCGGATTATTCCCCTCAAAGCGGTACACGGGTTCCGCCTTCCAGGTATCCCCAGACTTTGAAACCCGGCACGCCGCCGCCCCAACCCCGTATCCCGCCGAACAGTAAACCAGATCGCCATCCACGACCGGCGACGCCGCGGTGGACACCTTGAAGGGGAACGCGAATCGCCACAGTTCCTTGCCGCTGCGGGGCTCCACTGCCAGCAGTCCGGATTTCAGAAAAAAGATCATCTGCCGCTGCCCATGCAGGGTCGCCGGAGTCGGGGTGGCGTGAGTCATGGTCTCGTCAAACGCCTTCCAGGCCACCTTGCCGTCCTTCTTATGGAACGCCACCAGGGACTCCCCCGGACCGCCGCCCGCCACCAGCACCAGGTCCCCCTCCACCACCGGCGCTGCGGCGTTCTGCCAGCTGATGTTGCGTCCCGCGAACTCCTTCATCAAATCATGCCGCCACACCAGGTCCCCGGTTTTTGAGTCGAAACAGGACACCACCAATTTCCCCGAGGTCACGAAAACGCGCCCACCGTCCAGCGTCGGCGATGAACGCGGCCCATCCCCGCCCTTGTTGCTGCTGGTTCCACTTTCGCCGCCACCGTCGTACTTGGCCGCCCCCAGCGGCTGCACCCAGGTCTCCGCGCCGGTATCGGCATTGCGGGCCACCAACACTTCCTGCGGCGTTCCCTCGACATCGCGTTGCTCCAAAGTGAAGGCACGACCGCCCCCCACCACGAACGAACTGAATCCGTTGGGACTCGCCACCCGCCACAACACTTTGGGTCCGGACGCCGGCCACGATTTGGGGAGCGACTCCTTCGAAGAGCCGTCGCCGTGGGGCCCCCGGATGAAGTTCCAGTCCTCAGTAGAGGCGGAAAGGGCGAGGGCCGCGGTGGCCAGCAGTGGGAGTACGGAACGTCTCATGATGGGCAAATGACTTAGACGCAGTATCCCCGGGGTTCCCCAGGAATTCAAGACCAGGGACCGCCCCGGCGCATTCCCACATGAGTGGTCCCGCGCTGACTTCTTAATTCTCCTGAACCCGGCGATGAACAAACAACTTCAGTTTCGGCAAAATGCCCTTGCCTGTCGCCTCCCTGCGAGTCTCAATCCCCCTCCATTTTGCTGGCTGGGTAGCTCAGTTGGTAGAGCAGCGGATTGAAAATCCGCGTGTCGCCGGTTCAATTCCGGCCCCAGCCACCATTTCTAACCGTGAGTGCGGCAACGAGTTAGTGGTTCTAGGGGTCCCAGTGGACACCAAAATGGACACCAAAAGTCCTGCTCAGCGCGTACCCGGCCACTGCTCAATCGAGCTCGCCCACCGCTCGCATACGGTCCCGGATCGGTCCGTTGACACTGCGTTCCTCATCAGGAGCAGTCATGAAGATCCGGTATCGCCTCATCGCCCGCGGCAATCGTCGCCACGCGTTCTACTGCGTCGATTCCCTCACCGGCAAACGAACCAGTCTCGGCACTTCGGAGCGGGATGCCGCCGAACAGATCGTCCTCGCCAGGAACCAATCCCTGCGCCAGCCGTCCCTCAATCTCCGAATCGCCCGGGCCTACCTGGCCGGAAGCGATTCCGGAGTGGCCACCCGCACCTGGGCCATGGCCCTCGAAGCGCTCATCCAAACCAAGAAAGGCAGCACTCACGACCGCTGGGTTCGGGCTGGTCGTGATCAGGCCCTCGCCGACCTGCTGCCCAGAATCATCATGGAGACGCGGGCCGAGGATGGCGGAGCCCAGTAGGGCCGCGACCTCGCCTGACGTCCTGGGCCCCGTCAGGCTGTCCTCCGGTGACAACGGCGGCGTTCAGCGAAGTGAAACGGCAGGAAGCTCAAGGCCGGACGCTGGCATTGCGAAAGGCTGCACAGAGTCCACAGACGGCAGCGACGCTTCCGAAACGGGCATCGCAGGTGGGCAATGGGCCGGAATGGCGCATCACCAACTTCAATCAGGTCGCTCGCGCCATGTCCACGTGGGCATAGCCATGGGCTTTTCCCTCCAGCAGTTCTCCGGTGCCCTGTATCCGGGATTCAGACGGCGGAGCGTAGTTTCGGAGGGGCCGGCCTGCGCGCCGCTTCGTTTACCCGAGCGCCTTCTCGAGAGGACGCTTCCAAATTTCTTCGAGCTCTCCCAAGTCGAGACGAATGGGTGTTAGGCGATCCCTGAATCAGACTCATCGTCATTGCGTTACGGATCGAAAAACCTAAACTGGTCAACGTCTGGTTAATTTGGGGATCACCATGCCTACCGTTACCGCCTTTGAAGCCAAGACTCGGTTTGGAGAGCTGCTCGAACGGGTTGCCCGCGGGGAGGAGATCGTCATTACCCGCCACGAGAAGCCCGTGGCCCGGATCGTCCCTGAGGGCCGGAAGTCCGTCGAAGGCGTCCGGCAGGCGGTGGCTGGGCTTCACGCCTTGCGAGGGGTAATCGCGGCGCGACAAGGGGACGCAAGCGCCCCCCTGTCAGATTCCGAGATTGAGGATGCCATCAGCGAGGGCCGGGAATGATCGGAGAGTTCGTCGCCGACGCTTCGGTTGCGGTGGCCTGGGTCCATCCGGCTCAGAGTTCCCTGGAAGCGTCCACCTGGCTGGATGCTCTGGCCGCGGGCGCGCAGTTGGTGGTGCCGTCCATCTGGAGCTTGGAAGTGAGCAACGCTCTGTTGAGCTTGGAACGGCGAGGCCGCCTGAAGCCCGAGGAGCGGCACCGGGCCCTCGAATTCCTGCGAGCACTTCCCGTGGTCATCGATCATGACGGTGGGAACCATGCCTTCGGAGACCTGGCGGCCATCGCAACCCGTGAAACTCTCAGCGTGTACGACGCCTCGTATCTGGAGTTGGCCGTTCGCCGAAAGCTACCCTTGGGATGTCGCCACGGTGCGCTCCGGGCGGCGGCGGTGCGGCACGGGATTCCGACTCACCCGTGACCCGATTTTCCGTGCGGCTACGGAATTACGACAGCTGCGGCAACATTCTTGGTCAACCGCCCGACTCCGTTGCCCAGAGCTTCCAGTGGCACCCGCCATCCTTCCGATGGGACGGGAACCACCGGTCCGCTCGACATCAATCCCGACGCGTATCTCGGAAA
>JBDKKE010000505.1:0-6549 GCA_039796255.1 Verrucomicrobiota bacterium
CGTTGCAGCCGACTACGGGGATGCGCCGGCCTCGCCGCCTGGGCCACCACCAAAATCCCTCGCCGCAGGACCCCATTCAATTTCAAATCAGGCTCTTAGGAGTTCTGCCAGGGCGGACGGATCCGTGCCGGAGCTTGTGTTTGACCGCCCATCGGTTGAGCTAGCCCCATGCATCGAGACGTGAAACGACGGAACCAAGCCCTGTGGCAAACCATCCGTCTGTCGTTGGTCGGACTGATGGCGCTGAGCGGAACGCGCGCCGACGACTGGCCGCAGTGGCTGGGTCCGAAGCGTGATGGGAACTGGCGCGAAACGGGCCTTGTGGAAAAGTTTCCCTCCGAAGGTCCCAAGCGGCTGTGGCGCACCCCCCTTGGCTCGGGCTACTCGGGGCCGGCAGTGGTCGGCGAGCGGGTGTATGTCCTCGACCGCCAGGTGGCGCAGGGCGCAGCACGGCCGAAGAGTACGTTCGACGCCTCCACCATCGCCGGCAACGAGCGGGTGCTGTGCCTCGATGCCGCGGACGGCCGCCTGGTCTGGCAGCGGGCTTACGACTGCCCCTACACAGTCAGCTACGCCGCCGGACCGCGCACCACGCCGGTGGTGGCGGACGGCCGGGTGTACTCGCTGGGCACCATGGGAAACCTCGCCTGCCAGAGTGCCGCCGACGGAAAATTGATCTGGTCCCGGGATTTCGTCGCCGACTTCGGACTCAAGGTGCCGACCTGGGGCGTGTCCGCGCACCCGCTGCTCGACGGCAACAAACTCATCTGCGTGGTCGGCGGCGAGGGCAGTGTGGCCGTGGCCTTTGACAAGGATACCGGACGCGAGCTTTGGCGGGCCCTGTCGGCCAAAGAACCGGGCTATTGCCCTCCGGTGATCTACGAGTTGGGCGGACGCCGACAGCTCATCATCTGGCACGCCGAGGCGGTGAATGGCCTCGATCCGGAAACCGGCCGGGTGCTCTGGACGGAACCCTGGAAGCTGAATTACGGAATGGCCATCGCGACACCGCGTCTCCTGGACGACGGACTCTTCCTCACCTGCTTTTACAACGGATCCCTGCGCCTTCGCTTTGAGCCCGGGCACGAGGCGCCGGTGGTGGCCTGGAAAACCGCGAAGCAGAGCGAGCGGGACACCGTGAATCTCAATTCCACCATGGCCACTCCCTGGATCGAGGGCGGGCACGCCTACGGTCCCTGCAGCTACGGACAGTTCCGCTGCATCCGCCTGGATACCGGCGAACGCCTCTGGGAGACCTTCCAGCCCACAACGGGCAAGGCCGAACGCTGGGGAAACTGCTTCGTGATCAAGAACGGGACGCGCTGGTTCCTCCTCAGCGAACAGGGTGACCTGATCGTCGCCCGCCTGTCACCGCAGGGGTATGAGGAACTCAGCCGCGCCCATGTCATCGACCCAGTGAACAGCGACCCGGGACGCCCGGTGGTGTGGAGCCATCCCGCCTTCGCCAACCGCCGGATCTACCTGCGCAACGACCAGGAAATGGTCTGTTACGACCTGGCCGCGCAGTGATCCGGCGCTTCGGCACTCCGGCTACCGGAGGAACGCCTCGTGCAGGCCACCGTCCACGGCGATCACCTGTCCGGTGGTCTTGCTCAGGCGGTTGGTGACCAGAAGGAAGTAGGCCTCCGCCTGATCGGCCGGAGTGATGGGTGATTTGGTCAGCGTCCGGTCCGCATAGAACTGCGCCAGCTTGGTGACCAGTGATTCGGTCGCCTCGTCCTCGGCGAAGGGGATGCTGTACTTGGCCAGGGATCCAATGACGCGGTCGCGCGGGAACATCGCCGAGCCCTGCACGACCGTCGCCGGCGCCACGCCGTTCACGCGGATGAGCGGACTGAGCTCAATCGCCAGTTCGCGGACCAGATGGTTCGCCGCCGCCTTGGACACGTCATAGGCCACGCTGCCCTTCTTGGCCACCACCGCGTTGGCGCTGGTGGTGAGCACCAGACTTCCCCGCAACCCCTGATCCTTCCAGGTGCGGGCCGCCTCGTCGCCGACCAGGTAACTGCCGGTGACGTTGACACCGAAGGTAAAGGCCCACTTGTCGTCCGGGATATGCCCCGTGGTGTCGCTCGGCCAGAAGACCCCGGCCGTCACGCAGATGGAGTCAAAGCCGCCATAGGCCAGCGCCACCTGGTCCAGCATCGCCCGGATGCTGGCCCGGTCCGTGATGTTGCAGGACAGTCCGAGCGCCGGACCGCAGTTGGAAATTCCGGAACCCGCCACGCCGATTCCCTGGCCCAGCTTGTCGGTGATTTCCCGGGCGGTGGCCTGCGCGGTCTCCGCCTTCATGTCCACGCACACGATGTGAGCGCCTTCGCGGCTCAACCGGAGCGCCGTCTCGCGTCCGATGCCCGAACCCGCCCCGACCACCACGATGATCTGGCGCGCCAACTCCTTCTCCGCCGGCATGCGCTTGAGCTTGGCCTCCTCCAGCAGCCAGTACTCGATGTCGAAGGCCTCCTGCTGGGGCAAGGCGATGTACTGGTCAATGGCCTCGGCCCCGCGCATCACCTCAACGGCGCAGTTGTAGAATTCCGCCGTCACCCGGGACTCCGACTTGTCCTTGCCCCAGGCAATCATGCCCACACCGGGGATCAGCACCACGGTCGGATTCGGATCCCGCATCGCCGGCGAGTTGGGATGCTTGCACTTCGCATGGTAGGCCGCGTAGTCCTTCCGGTACTGCTCGATTCCCGCCTTCAACTTGGTGCGCAGCGCCGCGGCGTCCTCCGTTTGCGGATTCCAGTCCACATACAGCGGCTTGATCTTGGTGCGGAGAAAATGGTCGGGACAGCTGGTTCCCAGTTCGGCCAGGCGCGGAGCGTCCTGGGAATTCACGAAGCGCAGGATCTTGTCGTCATCCTGCACCGTCCCGATGAAGCGCTTGTGCTGACTGACCTGTCCGCGCAACCAGGGAAGCACCCCGGCCAGCAGGGCGTGCCGCTGTTCCACCGGCAGCGTCTGAAACCGGGCACCGCCGAACGCCGCGGCATCCCCGCCCTTGGCGGCATACTTCGCCTCGATGTAGGCGGAGGCCTTCTCGATGAAATCCAGGGTCAGGTGGTAACACTCCCGGTCGTCGTCCGCCCAGGAGATGAATCCGTGCTGCCCCATCATGATGGCCTTCACCTTCGGCTGCTGCCGGCAGATCTCCTGCATGGCCAACCCCAGCTCGAAGCCCGGACGCATCCAGGGCACGTAGGCCATTTCCCCGCCGAAGATCTCCTGGGTCAACGCCTCGCACCGGGCGCTGGCCGCGATGGCGATGATGGCGTTCGGATGCATGTGATCCACGAACTTCCCCGGAATGAAACTGTGCAGGGGCGTGTCGATGGAACTCGCGCGGGGATTGAGGTTGAAGGTGGTGTGATTGTAGGCAGCCACCATGTCGTCCTCGGCCGGCGACTTCAGCCCCTTGTCCGCGCGGGCGGCGTAGCTGGCCTGCAATCCGATGAGCTTCTGCTGGTACAGCGAGGAGAAGTTCTCCCGGGTGCTGGTGCGCAGATCGCCGCCGGAACCCTTCACCCACAGGACCTCCACCGATTCACCGGTCAGCGGATCCCGCTCCGGGAGTTTGGACGACGTGTTCCCGCCCCCGGTGTTGGTGATGCGCTGGTCGGCGCCCAGCCGATTGGAGCGATACACGAGCCGGTCCACGCCGGACAGCGTTGCAGCATCGGCATCATTCCACAGGGGATTGACGTACAGGTAGGACTTGGAGGGAGAGGGCATGTTTCGAAATGGTCGGCGCGACCGAAGGCGGAGCCGGGACGCGGAAAATCCCAGACACCGGCCGGTCGGGGCAATGGTTTTTGCGGGGATGTTTCGGGACCCGATGAGTCATCCGCTCCGCGATCAATCCGGGCACGGGAACCATGCCATTCTCTCGGGAAGAGGCGGCGGATGGAACGTTGGAAGCGATGCCCCTCAACGGTCTTCAGAGCCCGTCCGCTTACTCAACCTTTCCCCGGAGAACGCCATAGGCGCATCCACTGAGTCGGATCACACCGTCCTTCAGCCCCTCGCAAGTTCCCCGCACCTGAAGATCGGCTCCGACGCGCACAAACACGGTCCGCAGGCGGTTCCCCTCCCCCACGACCTGATCCCCCTCGTCCGTGGCATACACGCGCGTGAACTCCGAGGGCGGCCGAAACAGGCAGGTGACCCGCAAGGGCGAATCCAACTGCCGGAAGTTCACCTCGTACTGCGCTTGGAAAAGAGGCTTGCGCACATCGGTGACCACGCCGCTCACGGTCACGGTGCGCCCCTTGAACCGCGTCGTCGCCTCCGGGGCATTCTGGGAAAAGTAGGCGATCAGATCGCGCACCGGAATCACGGTGGCCTCATCCACCGGGGGGAGCTCCGCCAAGGGAACCGGCGGAGGCAGATTGGTCTGCGCCCGCAGGGCCGCCGGAGGCACCCAGAGCGTCCCCTTGCTGGCAACGGGTGTGGGAGGCGGGGCGGCCTTCAGGGATTCGAGCTCCCGTTGCGCCGCGTCCAGCTGGGCCTTGAGTTGCTCCACTTCGGCCGCCTTTTGTTGAAGCACCTTGAGTTGATCGGCGGAAATGGTGACCGGCGGATCCTCGGCGCGAATGGAGATCTCCAGCAATGCCACCAGCGCCCAAGTCACCGACAACATCAACGCCCGTCGCCCGAGGAACCGAACGGCTAGAAAACTCATCGTACGGCACGCCTAACGCAGCAGCACCCAATCGGCAAGGCAGATCCCGCAAAAGGAGAATATAAGGCGATTCCTGACAGGAATCTCACTCCCGGCGCACAGCAATCGCACGCTCGGTATGCCGGCTGCTCAGGGGATTCCGACGCGAAGTCGGCCCGGCTTGCACCGGTGTTTGTTCAGAAATGCGCACCACGATCCAAAATCACTCCGTCGGAGGCCAAAAAGTAACAGGCCACAACTCACAGCCGCAGGATTCTGGAATTGTCGCCAGCCGCCGAGCTTCGGATTCACCCAGGAAACCTCAGTCCCCAGCGGACCTTGCGTCCGCGACACATCAACAACATCCATGAGCTCCCTGAAAACTCCCCACATTGAGGCTGATGTTGTCCGCTGCCTACTGACAGTCGGACTCGGCACTCAATTGCTCACCATTCCCAACCTCGCCGCGCAGGATGCCGGTGCCGCGAGCACCAACCAGCCCCCGGCCGCGGCGTTCTCCCCCTCCAGCGAGCCCAGCGAACTGGAGCGGGTGGTCATCACCGGATCCCTGATTCCGACCTCGGAAACGGTCGGTATCAATCCGGTGGAAGTCTTCTCAGCGTCCCAAATCTCGGAAACCGGGGCCATGGATGCGCTTCAGGCCCTGAAACGGCTGGGTGTCAACTTCACCGGCAACGGCAATATTGGACAGACCCTCAATAACGGCGGGTTCGGCGAGGCGAATATCGCCATCAACAACCTCACCACCCTGGTCCTGCTGGACGGCCGCCGACTGGCGAACTCCTCCTTCAGCAACGGCGCAGCGGTGGACGTCAATACGCTGCCGGTGTCCATGATCGAGCGCATCGAGGTCCTGCAGGACGGCGCCTCCACGGCGTACGGCGCGGATGCCATCGGCGGCGTGGTCAACATCATCACCAAGAAAAACTACAACGGCTGGGAACTGGGGGGCCGTTATGGATTCGGCACCGAGGACGGACAGTTCCGTCAGTGGTCCGCCTACATCGTCGGAGGTTCCTCCACCGAGAAGACGACGGTGACCATGGGCCTGAATTATCTCCATCAGGACCCCCTCTACTCCTCGGACCGCAAGATCGCCTCCCAGGGCATCCCGGAACTGCTGGACCAGGGCGTGGCACCCCCCACCTACATCAGCCCCTCCTATCCGGGCCGGGTGGGGAACTACATCCTCGCCGGATCCCCCTTTGCCCAAGGATCTCCCGGATACAATCCGAACATCACCACGCCCGTCGTGCTTCCTGGGCGGCCCAAATTCACTTCGGTTGATGAGTACAATGCGGCCGTGATCGCGGCCGGGGGTGTGAAGCAGTACGTGCCGCTGTCCGAAACCACCCAGGGCCAGCTTCTCGACTCTTACGGCATCAGCAACTATCCGCTCATCAACACCCCGCTGCTGGGTGTGGTCTCGGTGCAGGAACAACAGCGGCTCAACGCCTTCGCCAACTTTGGCCACGAGGTGTACGGCAAGAATCTGGAACTGTTCGGACAGTTCCTCTACGCCCAGACCACCAGCACGGGAAAGCTCGCGCCCTCGCCCATTCCCAGCCTGGGCATCTCGGCCATCACCGTTCCCGCTGACAATCCCTACAATCCCTTCGGTCAGGACCTGGGCGCCGCCGGATCCTCCGATCCCCGGGTGCGGGGACGGTTCATTGACTTCGGGCCCCGCACCTTTGTCTCCGACACCGACTACTTCCGTTTCGTCGGTGGACTCCGGGGAGAGATCAATCCCGATTATTCCTGGGAAGCAGCCTATAACTACAACCGCAGCGACCAGACCCAGTACACCCAGAACGCCATCAATGGCGGCGCCCTCGGACTGG
>JBDKKE010000506.1:0-5755 GCA_039796255.1 Verrucomicrobiota bacterium
GCAGGCCTGGAGGTTTTTCGCTACGTCGGAAAGGACAACTCCGACCGGCTCAGTTTCGACCAGCTCAAGGCGAAGGTCTCTGAGCTCAAAGCGCAGGCGGCGAAGAAGTGACGGAGTGACCACCACCCGCGATGAGCTCCTGCAAAGTCCACAGCACGGTGAGCTGGATCTTCCAATGGATCGCCGCCGTCATCCTGCTCCAGACCCTATTCTTCAAGTTCACCGGCGCACCGGAGTCCCGGTTCATCTTCACCACCCTCGGGGTAGAGCCGTGGGGGCGCATCGGAACCGGCCTGATGGAACTGCTCGCGGTGGGTCTGCTGCTGTGGAACCGATCGGCGGTGCTCGGCGCGCTGCTTTCACTCGGCCTCATGGTGGGGGCACTCGCCAGCCACCTCACCAGGCTCGGCATCATCGTGCAGGACGACGGCGGACTGCTCTTCGCCCTCGCAATGACGGTTTTTGGATCGAGCGCCATCGTGATCTGGCTCAGGCGTTACGAGTTGCCCTACGTCGGCACGTTGATGTTTTCCGGTCACCAGGCGGATTGCAGCCTCTCCCCGAAGAGGTCCTGAGAGCATCCTTGTAAGCAAACCGCCACCGGTGCGACTCAACCGCGTGACGATGAAATGTCCCGCCACGGACGCCACGAATGAGGCGTCAGTCCCAACCCTTCAGGTCCCGCCGCCGTTGAACTCCAAGCCGACTGGGCATCCGCCCGCGCCTTTGGGTGATGACGGGGCCCGGCGGATACTCGCCGCCTCGATGGAGATCCTCCATCAGGGCGTCGCTCTGCTGGGCGGGTTGAGCCCCGAGGTGTACGCCGCGAAGGTGCCCGAGGTGTTTAATGCCTCCATCGGCGCGCACTACCGGCACTGTCTCGACCACGTCGCCAGCCTGCTCGACGGATTCGGGACGCAGCGGGTGGACTACGATGATCGGGCGCGCGATCCGCAACTGGAGCGGGAGCCGGAGTTTGCCCGGGCCATGACCCGGCAACTGTTAAACCGGTTGGAACTGCTGCCCCCCGGCTCGCTGGCGTCCCCGGTTTCCGTCCGGTGCGAGGTCAGCTACGGAAGCGGCGATGCGCCGGTCACGCAGTCCACTCTGGGTCGCGAACTCGTCTATGCCATCGCCCACGGCATCCACCACTACGCCCTGATCTCCGTCATCGCCCGCCTGCTGAACGTTCCGTTGCCGCCCAACTTCGGGGTTGCGCCCTCCACGGTCACGCATCTGCAGACAGTGGCGGGCAGCTGATCCTTGCGCCGATGCCCCTGGAACCCTCCCTTGGCTGGAATCCGGCATTCACCGACTGGGGGCCCATAACGCAGGCCGCCGCGCTCGGCCTGGCGACGTTTGTCCAGGAGGACGTTCCCACCGTCACCGCCGCGATCCTGGCCGCCGCGGGCCGTCTGAAGTGGACGACTGGCATCCTGGGCTGCTTTCTCGGGATCTGGATCGGCGATGCCCTGCTCTACCTGCTGGCGCGCGGGTTCGGCCGACCGCTGTTGCAGTTCGCCTGGGTCCGGCGGCTGGCGACGCCTGAAAGTGTCGCCCGCAGCGAACGCTGGTTCGCGGAGCGCGGTGTCTGGCTCCTGGTCAGCAGCCGATTTATTCCCGGAACGCGGCTCCCCACCTACCTCGCGGCTGGATTCCTCCGCCAACCGTTCAGCCGTTTCCTCCTGATCACCGGAGGCGCGGTCGCGGTGTGGACGCTCGGTATCTTCGGACTGGCCCGCCTGTTGGGCGCGCAGCTCAGCGGCTGGCTTCAGCGTTGGAACGATCGTGCCTGGCTGCTGCCCGTCGTCGTGTTGGCGACGCTCATCGGACTGCGCCTCCTCCGCCGGCTGCCTTGGCGTTCCACCGTCCGCCATTGGAGCACCCGCTTCGGACGCTGGCGGCGCTGGGAGTTCTGGCCAGCGTGGCTGTTCTACCTGCCCGTCGCCGCCCGCTATGCCCAACTCGCGCTGCGCTACCGCGGCCTGACACTGCCCAGTGCGGCCAATCCGGGCATCGCCACCGGCGGCCTCGTGGGCGAGTCCAAGTTCGCCACGCTGCGCGATCTCTGGCGCACCAGCCCCGAATTCACTGCTGAAGCGTGGCACCTGCCCACTCCGACCGACAAATGCGAGGCGGCCAACGGGAGGACGGCGCGCCTGGAATTGCTCCGCAGCCTCTGCCGCGAGCACGCCATCGCCTTCCCGTTCATTCTCAAACCCGACGTCGGCCAGCGGGGCGTGGGCGTGAAAAAGATCCATAGCTTCTCCGAGGCCGACGACTACCTGCGCCAGACCGCCGCCGCCCTCGTGGTTCAACGCTACGTCCCGGGCCCCCTGGAGGTGGGCGTCTTCTACTACCGGTTCCCCCATGAGGAGCGCGGACAGATTTTTGCGGTCACCGAGAAGATCTTTCCATCACTCACCGGCGACGGACACCACACGGTCGAGGAACTGATCCATGCCGATCCACGCGCCCGCTTCGTCGCGGAGCGTTACCTTGCGCGCTTCGCTGCCCGACGTCGGGAGGTCCTGGCGAAGGACGAGGCGCTTCGGCTGGTCGAAGCCGGGAACCACGCCCAGGGATGCATCTTTCAGGACGGCTCCCATCTGCGGACACCCGCGCTCGTCGACCGACTCGATGCCGTCTCCCGCGGCGTGCCGGGCTTCTTCATCGGCCGCTACGATCTGCGCTACACCTCGGAGACCGATCTCAGCGCCGGCCGCAACTTCCACATTCTCGAACTCAATGGTGCTGCCGCCGAAGCAACCAGCATTTATGACGCCCGCACTCCGCTCCTGGAGGCCTACCGGACGCTGTTCCGGCAGTGGGAGTTGGTCTTCGCCATTGGCTCCGCCAACCGGGATCGGGGGGCGCGCAGCAACACGGTGTCCGAACTGTGGCACGCCTGGCGTAACACCACCCGGCTGGTTGCCAGCTATCCCCTGGCGGATTGACGTCCCACGTTTCATTTCCTCACCGACCGCCCCCTGTTCGCCATGTGTTCCGTCACCTTCTGGCCCAAGGGCCGCAACTACCGCCTCGCGATGAACCGGGACGAACTGTTGACCCGCGTGGCCGCCCTTCCGCCGTCGATCCATGAAGTGAACGGGCTCCGAGTCCTTCACCCCCGGGAACCCGGAGGCGGCACCTGGATCAGTCTCAACGACGCTGGATCCAGCCTTGCCCTGGTAAACTGGTATGCCGAGCCCGCGCGCGCGCCGGATTCGGTCGCCTCGCGCGGCAAAGTGGTTCTGGCCGCCCGCACCGCCGACCACCCAGACCAGGTCACCGCCATTCTGGAAGCATTGCCACTGGCACAGACCCATCCGTTTCGCCTGATCGGCATCTTCCCGGCAAATGAGGCTGTACGGGAGTGGCGTTGGAATCTGGCAGACTTAACCGAACTGACGCACCCGTGGGCTCCCCGGCAGTGGCTCTCCTCGGGCTTTAATGAATCCGAGGCCGCGCGCGTCCGCAGTGAAGTGTTCCACTCATTGCGGGGTGCGCCGGATGCCGGCAGTGCCGCGTGGCTGCGCCGCCTGCACGCGTCGCACGCTCCGGCTTCCGGACCCTACTCGACCTGCATGCACCGGGCCGATGCCGCCACCGTGAGCTACACTGAAATCGATTCCCGCCCCGGGTGTCAGGTCATGCGCTACCGACCGGGGAACCCGTGTGGTTGCAGCCCGCTTGTTTCCAAGCGGTTCACCCAATCGCAGCACCCGCGATGTGCACAATTGCCCTCCGTCGCGTTGTCACAGAATCCGTGAGATCCGCGGAACTCCGCTCCATCGGCTCGCGGCGTTGACCGCAGCCAACGACCGACCTGTGCCGCGTCACTTCCTGAAGCGGACCACCTTCACCAGACGAGCACCTCCCAACAAGGCGACGGCCGTGACCGCCATGATGGCCATGGCGCCTTCCGGCTCGGGAACCGAGCTCTTCGGGTCCAACGCCCCCCCGCCGCCTCCAACGTCGTCGGTGGGGTTATACGGTTCATCCGCCGCGTGCAGTGAGGTTCCCACCAGAAGCAGCGCCACCGCTCCAGCCATGGCACCCAATGAAAGCAGTGAGCGTCGCAGCAATGGCATGTCCAAACGGGGACCGACGGTTTGTATGGAGCCCCGGTAAATGGAGGCACAGGACTCAGCGGGCCGTGTTTTCATCGTGGTTAGCAGGATTCGGAATCAGGTTGGCGTGTATTCAGCGAGACCCGGTGAACTCGGGGTCACGGGAATTCGGGCTGGAGGATGCTTCGGTTGTCGGTCAAAAGAAGTTATTAATTCAATAAGTTTCAATACACCAGGGAACACCATAGTGCGCGACTGCGGAGATTCGCTTGCGGCGTCCGACGGCGCGGCCCAGCTTTGCAACCTTCACTCCGAAAGGACTGACCCTGCTGTTTTACCGCCGTGGAATACTTCCTGATTGCCCTGCAGTTGATCGTAGCCCTCGGAATCCTGAATGTCTGGATGCTCCGCTCAGGCAAGGCGACGCCGTTCCGGGGTGGCAATGCGAGAACTCTGCGGGAGGAATTCGCGGCCTACGGACTGCCATTCTGGTTCATGTGCGTCATTGGCGGACTCAAGGTGAGCCTCGCGCTCGCGCTCATTGCGGCCATTTGGATTCATCCCGTGGCGCAACCCGCCGCGATCGGCCTTGGAGTGCTGATGCTGGGGGCGTTCCTCATGCACCTCAAAGTGAAAGACCCGGTGTCAAAGGCCCTGCCCTCCATCGCCGTGCTCGCCATGTGTGCCGCCATCGCCCTGCTGTAACCGGCGGCGTCATCCGAAGGCGGCCAGGCAGAGGTAGGCGTTCAGCAGCAGATAGATCAATGCCGGGATCGTCTGTGGGAAGGTGTCATTGATTCGGATGCGAACGCCTACGGCGACCAGCATCATGAGCGCCAGACCGCCCGCTGCCAGGCGGCCAACCCAGGGCTGACTCAGACCCACCATCAGTCCAATGGCTGCGCTCCACTGCAATCCGCCGACCAGCGGGCGCTGGGATCCGAGGCGGTAGCGTTCAAACTCCCGCTTCATGTAGGGAGAAAAGAAACACGCCGAGCCGTATC
Source organism: Verrucomicrobiota bacterium (assembly GCA_039796255.1). Lineage (GTDB taxonomy): Bacteria > Verrucomicrobiota > Verrucomicrobiia > Limisphaerales > UBA9464 > UBA9464. The sequence goes on from JBDKKE010000506.1 coordinate 5,078, forward strand.
CGAGGAAAGAGAGGGCGGAAAAGAGGATAAGGACCGAATTCAATGGGGCGAACGTACGGCATCCCTTCGGAACTGCATACCCCGGCGGCTATTCCGGCGCGGTGCAGTTAGAAATAGTCGGTGGGAGTTTGGAAACGGGGTGAGCAAGGCTCTGGGATTGATCGGACGAGGGAACCAGGGCCGCTCCGACCTGTATTCCTCTGCGTCTTTGGCGATCTCCGCCGAACCGTCCGCCACCATTCACTCCTCCCATGACTTCAGCCGGGACTTCCCTTCCCCTTCCTCATGCGGCACCGGTCGCTGCAGTATTTCACCTCGTCCCAGACGCGCTCCCATTTCTTGCGCCAGGCGAACGGGCGCCCGCAAGTGGCACAGGCCTTCTCCGGCAAATGCTGCTTTTTGATCCCTTTCACAGGCCGCGTCTCGATTGGATTGCCAAAGCGGACAGGAGCGGGACTCCCTACCCCACCCCTGCCGGTGGAGGATGCACCATCCCCCGCAAGCCTGTCGGGAAATTCTTCGGACCGCAGCATCGTTCCCCCGGCCTACTCCATCCAGCTCGTCAACGTACCCCAGGACCTGAATGGACAGCCTCATCGCTCAGTCCTTCCCACGTTCCCCGCAGCACCTCCTGACGCCCGGCGACAGAAGTCGGGGCCTCGCGAAGCTCATTCTTCG
>JBDKKE010000507.1:0-6622 GCA_039796255.1 Verrucomicrobiota bacterium
GCCCTGTTCCCTCATCGCATGTCGTCCACCGTTTCAAAAGCCATCGCCACGCTTCTCCTGGCCGCCGGGTCCGGATGGTTTGCCGGCTGTAAACCCGTCGCCGATGCCGGAGTTAAGCCTGCATCTGTGGTTCCGTTTGCGGTCACGGTGAGCTCGACGGAATTACGCCCCATGGAGCGGACGATGGCGGTGCTGGGGTCTCTGACCCCGGTGGATCAGGCCACGGTGAGCATCAAGACCACGGGCCGGATGAAATTGCTCAACGTGGACGTGGGGAGCGCGGTAAAGGCCGGTGACGTCATGGCCCAGATCGAGCCGCGCGACTACGAGCTGCGCATCCAGCAGTCCGCCGCGATGCTCGGACAGTCCCGGGCCCGGCTGGGACTTCCGGTGGAGGGATCCGATGACCGGGTGGATCCCGATGCCGTCAACATTGTCCGGGAAACCCGGGCTCTGCTGGACGAGGCGCGGAAGAATCTGGACCGGGTGAAGTCGCTCCAGAACCAGGGGATCAGTTCGGAGGCGGAATTCGAGCGCGCCAATGCCGAGTACCAGGTCAATCTCAACCGCTTCGAGGCCACGCTGCAGGACGTCCGCGAGCGCCAGGCGGTCCTGGCTCAGCGGCGCGCCGAGTACGACATCGCCCGCCAGCAATTGAACGACACCGGCGTTCGCGCCCCGTTCGATGGCGTTATCCAGGAGCGGCTGGCCAACGTGGGCGAGTTCGTCTCGGCGGGCAGCCCGGTGCTCCGGCTGGTCCGCGTGGATCCCCTGCGACTGCGCCTTGAGATTCCCGAGCGCCGTGCGGCGGGGATTCAGAATGGGCAATTGGTGCGGGTGGGTCTGGAGGGAGATGCGCGGGTCTACACCGGACACATCCGGCGGATCAGTCCGGCCCTGGACGAGCGGACGCGCATGCTGGTGGTGGAGGCCGAATTGGAGAATCCGGGCCATCTCCGGCCGGGATCCTTCGCCAAGGCGGAGATTGTGATCTCCGAGGCGCTGCCCACGCTGTCCATTCCCGCCGACTCCCTGGTCACTTTCGCCGGGAGTGAAAAGGTGCTCACCATCAGTTCCAACCGGGTGGTGGAACGACCCATCGTTACTGGACGCCGCACCGATGGTTGGATCGAAGTAACCTCCGGGTTGAAGAGCGGGGATACAGTGATTCGAAAGCCCTCGGGATTGCGCACCGGCGATGCCGTTCGGATCGCCTCCCCGGACGGTGCCCCGGCGGGCGCGCCGCCCTCCAAGAACTCCTGACGCCCGATGCAAAAGCTGGCTGATGTCTGCATCCGGCGTCCGGTGTTTGCGCTGATGTTGATCCTCGCTCTGGTGGTGGTGGGGGCGACCGGGTATTTCCGTTTGGGGGTGGATCGCCTTCCGTCGGTGGACCTCCCCACCCTGCGGGTGACGGCCAACCTGCCGGGGGCGTCGCCGGCCGAGGTCGAGGCGCAGGTGTCGCGTCCCATCGAGGAAGTGGTCAACACGGTTGCCGGCATTACCGAACTGCGCTCCATCTCCGGACAGGGGTCGTCGATCGTCATTGTCACCTTCGAGTTGGACCGCGACATCGACGTCGCGGCTCAGGACGTCCGGGACCGCGTGGCCGCCGTGGTGCGCCGACTGCCGCGCGAGGTGCAGCCGCCCATCGTCTCCAAATTCGACAACGATCAGGCCCCGGTTCTCACCCTCTCGCTGTCCGGGCCCCGTCCGCTGCGGGAGTTGACCGAGCTGGCGGACAAGATCGTCAAGGTGCAGATCGAGCGGGCCAGCGGGGTGGGCGGTGTGCAGATCGAGGGCGGGGCGGAACGTGCGTTGAATCTCTGGCTGGATGCCGCCCGGCTGGCCGCCTATGGGCTTCCCATTACGGCGGTGCGCGATGCCCTCAACCGGCAGAATGTGGACATCCCCGGCGGCAATGTCAGCGGCAGTGTCCGCGAGGAGTCCCTGCGCACCCCGGGCCGCTTCACCCGTCCGTCGGAATTCGAGGAACTGGTCATCGCCACCCGCGACGGCGATCCCATCCGGCTGCGTGACATCGGGCATGCCGAGGACGGCACCAAGGAACAGCGGTCCATCACCCGGCTCAATGGAGAACCGGCGGTGATCCTGGAGGTCCGGCGTCAATCCGGAGCCAACACCGTGGCGGTGATCGACGCGGTGAAATCACGACTTCCCGGACTGGCGGCGCAATTGCCGCCCGACGTCCGGTTTGAGGTCATCCGCGACCAGTCCCGCTACATTCATCAGGCCCTGCACGAGATCAACGTGCACCTGGTGCTGGGATCCATCCTGGCGTGCCTGGTGGTGCTGGCCTTCATGCGCGATGTCCGCTCCACCGTCATTGCGGCGGTGGCCATCCCCGCCTCGGTGATCGCCACCTTCGGCATGATGTGGGCTCTGCATTTCACCCTGAACAGCGTCACCATGCTGGCCCTGGTGCTCATGGTGGGCATTGTGATCGATGACGCCATCGTGGTGCTGGAGAACATCCACCGCTTCGTGGAGGAGAAGGGCTACTCCCCCTTCGAGGCGGCGCGTCTGGCTACCGCGGAGATCGGCCTCGCGGTCATGGCCACCACCTTCAGTCTGGTGGTGATCTTTGTGCCGGTGTCATTCATGTCCAGCCTGTCCGGACGCTTCCTCTTTCAGTTCGGCATTACGGCCGCGGTGGCGGTCCTGGTGAGCCTGCTGGTGTCCTTCACGCTCACCCCGATGATGAGTGCGCGTCTTCTCCACCGCCGTGGAGACGGGACGGTCAAGGAGCCCACGCGGCGGCCCGGATTCTATGTGGCCCTGGAGCGCGGGTACCTCGCGCTGCTCGACGCGTGCCTGCGCCACCGGGGCTGGCTCCTGCTGGCCTCGCTGGCGGTGGTGGCCACCTCGATTCCGCTCTATGGACTGGTGCGTCAGGAGTACGTGCCGACAGACATCGATGAGGGTGAGTTCGAAGTCAACATCACCGGACCGGAGGGGACCAGCATGGCCTCCATGAGCGACGCGATGCGGGTGATGGAGCAGGAGATCTCGCGCACGCCCGGAGTGGAACTGGTGCTGGCCACCAGCGGCGGCGGTTTTCTGGGCAGCGTGAACAACGGGCGCGCGTATGTCCGGTTGATCCCCTACGATCAGCGCCGGTTCACCGTCACCCGCCTCCTGCGCGAGACGTTGAACGGGACGCCCTCGCGCGCGTGGTCAGGGACCCGGACGCAGCGGGTGGTCATGCAGGATGTCCGGCAGCGTCTTCGCCGCTTTGGCCTGCGGACCAGCGTGAGCAACATCCAGTCGGTCAACTTTGGCGGATCGCGCTGGGACATTGATTTTGTGTTTCTCGGTCCGGACCTCGAACGCCTCGCCGTCTATGCCGAGGCCTTTCGCGAACGCGGACCTGAGCTGGGGCTTCAGGATGCCGATACCACCCTCAAACTCGACAAGCCGGAGCTGCAGGTGGAGATCGATCGCGATCGCGCGGCGGCCCTGAACGTGTCCACTGCCAGCATCGCCGACGCGCTGCGCCTGATGGTGGGCGGGGATGACGAGGTGTCGCGTTTCCGGGATCCGCAGATGAACGAGGATTACGATGTCACTCTGCGCCTGACGGAGGCGGACCGCATCAGCCGCGAAGTGATCTCCGGACTGTTCGTCCCCGATCAGGCGGGACGTCTGGTGCGTCTGGACAACGTGGTGAAGCTGGTTTCCGCGCGGACCGCCTCCCGCATCGACCGGCTGGACCGCCAGCGTCAGGTGAGCCTGCGGTCGGGCATCGCCTCCGGTTACGCCCTGGCCGATCGGTTGGAGGTCCTGCGCCAGGAAGCTGCGGCCATGAAACTCCCGCCGGGTTATACCACACGCATCGCGGGACGGGGGCGGGAGCTGGACAAAACGTTCCACGAATTCCTGTGGGCGTTCGCGCTCTCGGTGGTGTTCATGTACATGATCCTGGCCGCCCAATACGAAAGCCTGGTCCACCCGCTCACCATTCTGCTTTCGCTGCCGCTTTCCGTCCCCTTTGCCCTGTTCTCCCTGTGGATCACCAACAACACGCTCAACCTGTACTCAGCGCTGGGCCTGCTGGTGCTGTTCGGTGTGGTGAAGAAAAACGCCATCCTGCAGATCGACCACACCAACCAATTACGGACCCAGGGACGCGAACGGCACCAGGCCATTCTGGAGGCTAATCGGGATCGGTTGCGTCCGATCCTGATGACGACCCTGGCCCTGGTTGCCGGCATGTTGCCGCTGGCATTGGGGACCGGTCCGGGGGCCGATGAACGTCGTTCGATCGCCATCGTCGTGATTGGTGGTCAATCCCTGGCCCTGTTGCTGACCCTGCTGGTCACCCCGGTCATGTATTCGGTGTTGGATGATGCCGGGCAAAAGCTGCGGCGGAAGCGCCCGGCAACCTCCCAGGATGATCTGACGTCACTGCCGGCCATTCCTGCCAAGTAGGTCCTGCGGCGCTTCCCCTTCTTTCAAAGGATGGAAGGCCGCGCGGGGGCCTATTGCTGGAGTTCGCGCAGGTATTCGTCAGGAAACCCGCACTCGATGGCCGCGGCCAGGATGGGCTGGAAATAGCGGGCTACGGGGATTCCGGGGGTGGAGTCGGTGGCGAGGTAGGTCATCGCCTGGGCCGGGATTCCGTCGTGAGGAGTCACCAACAGTCTCTGCTTGATGTAGAGTCCGGACGGCAGGTCCTCGTACAGATCCAACGCCGTCTCGTCTTCCGGGGGCAGTGTCCAGAGCCGGCCAAGGACCCTGCTTGCGGAATCGAGAATGATCGTGGCCCAGCCCTGCGAGTTGATCCGAAACCGCCATCCGGGCAGTTGCGCCAATCCCACCGTGCGCGACCGCGGACAGCGCAGCGCCATCTGCCGGGCATCCATGTTCGATCCGTAAGCGAAATGGAGGGTGTCCACAGAGGGAGCCAGCGTGGGCGGAGACAGAAGTTCGTCAAATCTTTGGTGGGGAATGGAGACGTGTTCAGCGGAGGACGGGTCGCGAACCTTGAAGCCTTCGGCGACCTTGGTCCTCGTCTTCCCCGACCACCGATTACCGACCACCGATCACCGATTACGAACCACCGATCACCGATCACCGACCACCGATCACGAACCACCGCTCCCCATGTTTCCCCTTTGAGCTTTGCCCAAACCCGCCGTTATTCTGTGCCGTGCTTCGAATCTGTCTGTGCTGGGTGTGGCTGGTGGCCTGGGGATTGGGTGTCCACGCACAGCATTCGACCAACACGGTGGCATTCGGGGAGGCGGCGGTGAGCGCGCGGAAGTTTCAGTTGCTGCCCGGACTCAAACTTGATGTGTGGGCGGCGGAACCGCAGTTGAGCAACAGCGTCGCCTTCTGTTTCGACGGACGCGGACGCGCCTTCCTCGCGGAATCCGACCGATGGGCGATCAGTGTCTTCGACATCACGGCGCATACCAACTGGCTGCTGCAGGACATGTCGTTCCGCAGCGTGGCGGATCGGGCTGCGTTCCTGACCCACGAGTTTGCCACCAATCTCACGCTGCTGACCAAGGACAGTGAGGCGGTGCGCATGCTGGAGGACCGGGACGGCGACGGTCGGGCGGATCACACGCAAGTGGTCGCCACCGGATTCAACTCGGTCGTGGATGGGACGGCGGCCGGAGTGCTGGCATCGCGGGAGGGACTTTACTTCGCGAATATCCCCAGCCTGTGGCGATTGCCCCTGCCTCCTCCGGCTCCCGCTGAAAACGTGAAACTGAATGCGGAAAAGCTGGCCTCCGGATTCGGCGTCCACATCGGCGTTTCCGGACACGATCTGCACGGGTTGATCCAGGGGCCCGATGGGCGGATCTACATGAGCTTCGGGGACCGGGGCTGCGTGCTGACCAACCGGGAAGGGGTGGTCATTCATCTGCCAGACACCGGCGGCGTTCTGCGCTGCGAGCCGGATGGCGGCAACCTGGAGGTGTTCTGCTACGGGCTGCGCAATCCGCAGGAACTGGCCTTCGACGATCTGGGAAATCTCTGGACCGTGGACAACGACACGGCGGGCGCCGATCCCTGCCGGGTGCTGCATCTGGTGGAGGGCGGCGACTACGGCTGGCGCACCAGCTATCAGCACATGGAGGGCTTCGGACCGTGGGTGCAGGAGGAACTCTGGAAGGGGGGGCAGGATGGGATCCTTCCGCCGGCGGGCACCGTCAGTCAGGGGCCGAGCGGGTTGGCCTTCTATCCGGGCACGGGGTTCGGGGATCGGTTGAAGGGCACCTTTCTCCACGCCGATTTTCCGGGCGGTGTCTGGGCCTTCACGGTGAAACCGCAGGGCGCCAGCTATGCGGTGGACCACAAGGAGAAGTTCCTGTGGAACTGCTGGCCGACGGATGTGGATTTTGGTCCGGACGGCGGTGCCTACGTTTTGGATTGGGTGAGCGGCTGGGGGCAAACTCCGCGCGGTCGAATCTACCGGATCACGCCCGCCGCGCCGCTCGAGCCGGCCGAACTGGCTCTGGTCGCCGAAGTGAAGCGGTTTCTCGCCGAGGGCATGACGCAGCGGGACGAGAAGGAGTTGCTCAACCTGCTTGGACACGCGGATCGGCGGGTGCGGTTGGAGGCGCAATGGGAGTTGGCGGGAAGGGGG
>JBDKKE010000508.1:0-3328 GCA_039796255.1 Verrucomicrobiota bacterium
GCCCGAAAGCCTGACGGGTCTTGCCAAAGCCGCTCTCGGTCACCGGACGCACCACGGCGTTGAAGAACTCGCGGCGAAGGTTGGGCAGTTCGATGCGGTCCTGGGGACGCTTGGGTCCGGCGACGCTCGGCTTGACGGTGGCCAGATCCAGTTCCACCACTTGGGAATAGTCCAACTGCCCTGCCTCCGGAATACCCCACAGGCCCTGGGCCTTGTAGTAGTTCTCGTAGAGGGCGCATTGGGCGTCGGTGCGCCCGGTGGCCCGCAGGTAGTTCACGCACTCGGCGTCGATGGGGAAGAAGCCCATGGTGGCTCCATATTCGGGGGCCATGTTGGCGATGGTGGCGCGATCCACCACGGGAAGCGCCGCGGCGCCGGGTCCGAAGAACTCGACAAACTTACCGACCACCTTGGTCTTACGCAGCAACTGGGTGACGGTCAGAGCCAGATCGGTGGCCGTGACACCTTCCTTCAGGGCGCCGGTGAGGTGAACGCCCACCACGTCGGGGGTGAGAAAGTACACCGGCTGGCCCAGCATGCCGGCCTCCGCCTCGATGCCGCCCACACCCCAGCCCACGATTCCAATGCCATTGATCATGGTGGTGTGGGAGTCGGTTCCGACCAGCGTGTCGGGGTAGAAGGTGGCGTCCGGGGTCGGGGATCCGGAGCCGTCAGAGGACAGAACTCCCTTGGCGAGGAACTCCAGGTTGACCTGATGGACGATGCCGATGCCTGGGGGAACGACCTTGAAGGTGTCGAAGGCCTGCATGCCCCACTTGAGAAACTGGTAACGTTCCCGGTTGCGGGAGAACTCCAAGTCGAGGTTCCGGGCCATGGAATCTGCGGCGCCGGCGAAGTCCACCTGCACCGAGTGGTCCACCACCAGATCCACGGGCACCAGCGGCTCGATGATCTTGGGGTTCTTACCCAGCTTGGCCACCGCCGTGCGCATCGCCGCGAGATCCACCAGCAGCGGAACTCCGGTGAAGTCCTGCAACACGATGCGGGCCACGACGAAGGGGATTTCCGCGGTCCGCGCCTCGTTGGGCTTCCAGTTGGCCAACTCGCGCACGTTTGCTTCCTGAACCTTGAGTCCGTCGCAGTTGCGCAGCACGGATTCCAGCACCAGGCGGATGGAAACCGGGAGCCGGGAAATCGGCCCAACGCCCGCCTGCTCCAGAGCCGGAAGGGAATAGAAGTGGCCCTGGCGGCCGTTTCCGAGGTCAAAGGTCTTCCGGGTGTCGAACAGATTGTGCGGTGTGCTCATGCGCGGGTATGGAAATCAGAACCGACCGAATTTCGGCGCGCAACCGTGGGGAATGCCGCGGACACCGTCAAGGAACGGACGCAGCGGGGTGGACTGGCCCCCTCGTGGCCGCCTCACCACCCCGCCCACGACGCAGGACCGTTGACCTTCTGAAGAGCGGCAACCCCTCGGTGACATCCCTGTTTCAGACCAGCCCCCCCTTCGAAGCCAAACGTCACACCATCAGGCATTCCGCACCGACGGGCGCCCGCCTGCTTCCGTCACGCGAATGACACGGTTGAAGTTCACCTTGGATGACGTCCATCCCGCAGCTTAGGTTTCTGATTCGGAATCCGTCCGCATGAACTCGAGAAGATCCTTTTTAGCCTCGGTGGCCTCGCTTCCCGTCGCCGCCGCGGGATGCACGCTCGGCGTGAAGAAGGCTTCGCCCCAGGGCTCAACTTCCGTCATCCCACCCGCTGCCGGACGTCCTCAGGTGCCACGCCACATTGTCCATCTGGTGGCCGACGGCACCAGCATGGGAATGCTGTCCCTGGCCAACCACTTTTCCGAGCAGCACCGCGGACGCTCACTGACCTGGTTTCAGCTCTATCGGGATCCCGAATCGCAGGTAGCCCTGATGGACATGCGCTCACAGGATTCCCTGGTCACGGACTCTGCGGCCGCCTCGTCCAGTTGGGGCAGCGGCGTGCGCATTCCGAACGGCAAGCTCAATCAGACCAGCAAGGGGACGTCCCTGACCACGCTCTATGAACTCGTACGCGAGGTGGGATGGAAACGAGGCCTGGTCACCACCACCGAGATCACCCATGCCACACCGGCAGGCTTCGCCGTGAGCATTGGCAGCCGGAACATCTCGGATGACATCGCGGCGCAGTACTTTGATCGGCGAATCGACCTCATGCTCGGGGGCGGACGCGACTATTTCGCCGCCGAGAAGCGGAAGGACAAACGCGACCTGCGCGGGGAGTTCAGGGCGGCCGGATACGCCCTCCTGCAATCTCCCGGCGAACTCAAGCGGGCTCCGGATGGGCAGCCCTGGATCGGTTTGTTCTCCGGGGGACACCTTCCCTTCCTGGTGGATCAAGTGGGCGGGATCACCCCGGCCGCGGATGTTCCATCCCTGGCCGGCATGACCCGGTCCGCCCTCCATCATTTCCGGAGCGAGCCACACTTCATTCTCCAGGTGGAAGGGGGGCGCGTGGATCATGGCTGTCACAACAACGATGCCGCCGCCGCCATCCGCGAACTGGTGGCCTTCGACGAGGCGCTGGATGTCTGCCTGGAGTTCCAGCGCGAGGTTCCCGACACACTGCTGGTCATCACCACCGACCACAGCACCGGCAATCCGGGCCTGAATGGCATGGGGGACAATTACACCAAGAGCCCCGAACTCTTTCACCATGTGGACCAGGTAAAGCAGTCCGTTCCCGAAATCCTGAAACGTCTCCGCCTGGCCGAGTCCCAGGCCCAGGCTGCGGCCGTTCTCGCTTCCGCCACCGGATACCTTCCCTCCACGCGGCGCCTTGCCGCGTTGGATCCCTTCCTCAAGAAGAAGGGATATTCGCTCTTCGACGGCGAGAATTCAGACATCAGCGCCCTGAGCCTCCTACTCGCCAATCATCTGGGCATCAGCTTCACCAGCACCGCGCACACCTCGGATCTGGTTCCGGTGGTGGCGGTCGGTCCTGGATCCGATCGATTCCGCGGACTCATCCGCAACACCGAGGTCTTCGACCACTACCTCGATTTCGCGCGCATTCAGTTCCGCAATCCCCAGGAACCCCTGATCGCCGGAGGATCCGCGCCCAGTACCGACTCGGCCGAACGCGTCCACGAATACCTGCTGGCGTAGCCGACTGCGGCGGAGTTTTCAGTTCCGAGTTTTCAGTTTTCAGATGGAGGCATTGGTCATTGACCATTGGCCATTGGACGATGATCGCCTATCGCCTATCGCCTATCGCCTATCGCCTATCGCCTATCGCCTATCGCCTATCGCCTATCGCCTATCGCCTATCGCCTATCGCCTATCGCCTATCGCCTATCGCCTATTGGCTATTG
>JBDKKE010000509.1:0-4002 GCA_039796255.1 Verrucomicrobiota bacterium
GGAAGTTCGGACCGTTCACCAACCAACTGTTCGTCGGTGACCAGACCTGGAGCCTCGTCATGCGGGTGTTCCTGGAGAAGGTCAACGGCGTGTACCAGGGCGCCTGCTTTCCGTTCCGGGAAGGATTCGCCTCGGGCTGTCTCAGCCTCGAGATGGCCCCGGACGGCTCGATGTTCGTCGGCGGCACGGACCGCGGGTGGGGCGCCCGCGGCGGACAACCGTTCGCGCTCCAGCGGTTGATCTGGAGCGGCAAGACCCCCTTTGAGGTCCAGGAGATGAGCGCGCGTCCGGACGGCTTTGAGCTGACCTTCACCGAACCCGTGGATCCCGCGACCGCCGGGAGCCCGGCGTCCTATCAGTTCGAGGACTACACCTACATCTACCAGGCGAACTACGGATCACCGGAAGTGGACAAGGGAACCCCGCCCGTCGAGTCCGCCACGGTGGGATCGGACGGACGCAGCGTGCGCCTCCGGGTGAAGCTCACGCCGGGACACGTGCACGAACTCAAGCTGCCCGGCGTGCGATCCAAGAGCGGCGAGCCCATCCTCCACCCGGTCGCCTACTACTGGCTGAACGAGATCCCGGCGAATTAGGGGTGCGGTTCGCTGCGCTACACCTTCACAGGTGTAACGCCGAGTTTGAGCCCTCCGGAATAACTCGGGGAGTGCTGATAGATTTCGCTATCGGCCCCACCTCAAAGTGGTATTGCGGGCAACGCGACCTGCTCGAGGATAGATTTTTGAACATGTCACTTCATTAGCCATCATTTCTTGCTTGTCGCTCGGAGGCGAACTCTCGCAGCCGTCACTACTAGGGATTCCAATCCCGCTTCGCCGAACCACCGTCCTTCCGTCGCACGCCACCGTGAAGCTGCCATCCCAGCGCCGCAGCGCCGAGACCCACTAGGGCCCAAGTCGAAGGCTCGGGAACACTGGTGAAATCAAAAACATCTAACCGCACCGAATCGCCGGCGCCAACGCGAAACTCAAGGTCCACTTCCTGTCCCGCCCAGTGGGACACATTCACCGGATCCAGAGAACCGGAATCGCCGACGCGCTCTCCGTTAACGAACAACTGGACATAACCTCCACCGAAGAAACGCAGCCCTGCCGCATCCGCCGGAATTATCCCCCGTTGGCTGATGCGGGTATCCATAGGATTTGGGATCGGCGTCGTTCCGAGCGTAGGGCGAAAGCCCTCGATGACGAGGGAGTACCGACCCAAGGGCGACTGTTGCTCCTCCATCGAATTCTCGGTTAAGGTAATAGTATTAGCCCACTGGAGCCCCAGCGGAGCAAAGTAAATTGAGCTCTGCGACTCACCCCCGTACTGGATCGACCAACCCTGGAGGACCTCAGCGGTATTTCCCTCCAATGGGCCTCCGGGATAGGTAGAAGTTAACGGACCGGACAAGTCCGGTGAGTCGAAGTTCAGATTCAGGAAGTCGCCGGCGAGTGAGGCGGTGGAGGCGAGCAGAAGCGCGAGTGTTTTCATGTTTCAGTAGGGAGGGCTTACAATACTGGAGACCGCACCAAGGCTAAGGCTAATGGGCCTCTTGAACCTGTCACTTTATCTGTCGCTGACGGCGTGGGCGGCGTCGAACTTCGAGCCAGCGAGGGAGCCTGGGAGTCCTCCAGGATTCCCCCACCGCTGCAGTGGCGGTCGTGGGGAGATGCCCTTTGCCAAACGCCGTGTGTAGACTTGGCACTTCCCGAGTCCGGGGAAAGGCCCGTTTTCTACCGAGCGGTCGCCGATTGAGTCAGAAACGACGCGGCGAGGAGGAAGCGGAGGAAGGGGCGCGTCCGGTGCCCACCATATCCACCAACGCCCGTTGCAGGACCACGGCCTCGTCGAGTCCGGAGGTCACCAGTTTCAGGTTTGCTTCCAAAAGAGTGTCCATGGCCTGGACCAACTCCGCTGTTTCCCATCGCTCCGATTGGCGCAGGGCCTGGAAGGCAGGAAAGGGATGTCCGGCCAGCGGATTGTACTTCTTGTCCGTGGGGAGCTTCTCCTGGTCGATGCCGCTGATCTGATTGCGAAAGGAATGGATGTCACCCGCCGGCCGGACGATTCCCAACCGGCGCAGCTCTTTCATGAGCAGCAGCGTCCGCATCTTGCTGATGAGTCCATAGACCAGACCAATCTCGCTCTTTTTCTTGTCGAGTCCGACGCGGATGGTCCACAGCTCTTCGTCCAGGACCCGGAGGGCCTTGGGCAGATTCCGATCTCCCACTGCCTCACCGAGCGCAAATCCGGCGGCCATTTTCTGCACCGGCGTAAGCAGCTCGACGTCGTTGAGATGGATGGCGGTCCGGTCCCCCGCGTACAGCGTCAACTTCTCCACCTCGTTGGCCAGGGTGCGCAGATTCGGGCCCACGCGCCCCACCAGCACCGCCAACGCCTCGTCGCCAATCTCCTTGCCCGCCGCCCGGAACTGTCGGAGTGCCTCCGTCTCGATGCGGTCGGCCCAGTCCTTTTCGTCGGCCAAAGAGGCGAAGCTTTCGACAGTGCCGATCTTTTCCAGCGTCTTGAAAAATGTCCGCCGCCGGTCGGGCTTCCCGGCTGAAATCAGGAGCCGGACGCCGTCCCACCGGAACGCCTTGAGTTCGCCGGCGAATTCCGTCAGCGCCTCGGTGACCGCCGTGGACTGGCTGGTGCGGTCCTCTCCAAGAAAGGTGCAGTCGCGGAACCAGATGACCTTCGCTCCACCGAAGAACGGCAGTGTCTGCAACGCCTCACGCAGCCGTGCCAGACGGGTGAACGCCTCATCCACCGTACCGGCCCCGGCCTCCACCACTTCCTGGTCCATGCCGCCACCGGTGCCGCACCATTCGTCCCAGATCTGGCGAGCGCGCTGGCGAACGGAAAACTCGTCGTCGCCGCAGACCATCACCAGGGGACCGGAAATCTCCGGGGATCGCGCCATCAAGCCGGTTCGTCCGGCGGGCCTTCCTCCCCAATCCGCGTCAGGACTTCGGTCATGTCCTCCGCCTCATCGAACAATTTGGCGGTGACATAAATGGGCCGCTTCTGAGCGGCGGCCAGGGCGAGGCAGTCGCTGGGACGGGCGTCGAGTTCCACCAGCTTGGTCCCCAATTCATTCTCCTGTCGCAGAATGATGCGGGCAAAATAGGTCGCATTGCGCAATTCGGTGATGACCACCCGCTCCACTGAGACGCCGAATCCCTGGAAGATGTGCCCAATCAGATCGTGGGTCAGCGGGCGCTCATGATGCGCCCCGCGCAGAGCCATCCCAATCACCGCCCCGATGTTCTGCTCCACCTGGATGACAAACACCTTGTCATCATTCCCGATAAACAGCGCGACTCCCTGGTTGGCGGGGAGAAGGCCGCGGATCTGCACCGGCAGGACATCCTTCTTCATGGAGGGAGTGTGCGAATCGAATGGCGGTTAGGCAAGGGGCCACGCGAAAATGGATTCCACCATGGCCCATACCGGCCGGCCGAAAATGGCGTTTACTAAAACTCCACTTGCACCCGCCCCGGGGCTTTCAGCACTGTCCACCCCCGCCGACGCCCGCCGCCTGCGGCCGTCGCTCCATCGATCTCCATGGCCAAGGAAGAACCGATTGAATTGACGGGAACGGTGACCCAGGTGTTGCCCGGAACCATGTTCCGGGTGCGACTGCCCAATGGTCACGTCGTTCTCGCCCACATCTCCGGCAAGATGCGCAAAAATTTTATCCGCATCAGCGTCGGCGACCAGGTTCAGGTGAACATGTCCCCGTACGACCTGGGTAAGGCGAGGATTACGTTTCGGCAGAGGTGAGGGGGATGGGTTGGTCCGTGATCAGTGATCAGTGATCGGTAATCGGTAATCGGTAATCGGTAATCCGTGATCGGTGGTCAGTGATCAGTGATAGTGATCCGTGGAACTCCCGAAGGGTTTGCCTGATTTTCGCCCTCGCCCTCGCCCTCGCCCTCGCCTATCGCCAATCGCCTATCGCCTATCGCCTATCGCCTATCGCCTATCGCCAAA
>JBDKKE010000510.1:0-5365 GCA_039796255.1 Verrucomicrobiota bacterium
AGCACCAATGAATTCGAAGTCCGGGCGCGGGAGATGGCCGACGCGTTGGGCAAGCCCACCGATGCTTCCGCCCCGGTCAACGCGGTGGTCGCCGGATCGCTCTCCCGCCAGCCACCGACCCGCTTCGCCGAAGTGGCGGAACGGTATGGCCAGTTGATCCTGGCCGCCGATGCCGCCTGGGAGGCCTCACTGAAAGCCGCGCGGGAGGGAGGCCAACCCACCCCCACGGCACTATCTGATCCGGCCCAGGAAGAACTGCGCAGCCTGCTGTATTCCCCGGAGTCTCCCCTCAATGCCGCGACCCGCGACATCGACCGCTTCTTCGATACGCCCACCGGACAGAAGGTTCGGGCACTGCAGCGCAAGATCGATGAACTCGATGCCACCCATTCCGGCGCACCCCTGCGGGCCATGGCTCTGTTGGACAAGGACACGCCGTCCGAACCGGTGATCTTCAAGCGCGGCAATTCCGGCAATCACGGTGCCACCGTACGCCGACAGTTTCTGGGAGTGTTGAGCGGCACCAATCGAGTCCCCTTCGCCAAGGGGAGCGGACGTCTGGAACTGGCGCAGTCCATCGCCAGCCGGGAGAATCCGCTCACCGCCCGCGTCCTGGTCAACCGCGTCTGGGCTCGTCATTTTGGGACGCCCCTGGTTGGCACTCCCAGTGACTTCGGCGTCCGCTGCGATCCACCCACCCATCCCGAGCTGCTGGATTACCTGGCAGTCTGGTTCATGGATCATGAGTGGTCCCTCAAGGCCCTGCACCGCCACCTCCTGTTGTCGGCCACCTATCGGCAGGCCAGTGATCCCGGTTCCTCGCCCGCCGATCACGCGGCCTTCGCCCAGGCGGAGTCCGCCGATCCCGCCAACGCCCTGTTGTGGCGGATGAATCGAAAGCGAACCGATTTCGAGGCGCTGCGGGACAGCCTGCTGGCGGTCTCCGGACAACTCGATGGAACCCTGGGCGGACAGCCGGTGCCGATGTTTGAAGCCGCGGGATCCCCGCGGAGGACCCTGTATGGATTCATTGACCGACAAAATCTGCCGGGGTTGTTGCGCTCGTTTGATTTTGCAAGTCCGGACAGCACCTCCGCCATGCGGTTTCAGACCACCACCCCACAGCAGGCGCTGTTCCTGCTGAACAGTCCCTTCATGGCGGAACGGGCGCGGGAGTTTGTGCGGCGTCCGGAGCTGGCTTCCCAGGATCCCAAAGACCGGGTGGACCGGATGTACGCCCTAGCTCTCCAGCGCACCCCCACGGCCGAGGAGCGAACTCTGGCTTTGGAGTTCGTCGCCCACGAGTCAGGTCCGGCCCCGGAGCCACCTCCCGCAGCGACCTGGAGCTACGGTACTGGACAATTCAACGCAGCCTCGGGACGCACTGAGAAGTGGCGTCCCCTACCCCATTTCACCGGCAAGCAATGGCAGTGGGAGTCGAAGCTGCCCTCGGCGGAGGGACGCTGGACCCTGCTGAGCCGCGACGGAGGGCATCCCGGCCACACGGCAGCAGACTCGGCGATCCGGCGCTGGACCTCTCCCTTTGCGGGTCGGATCCGGATCCAGGGGAGCCTGAATCACCCTGCGGAGGTTGGTGACGGTGTGATCGGTCGGGTGGTCTCCAGTCGGAGTGGGGAATTGGGAATGTGGAATGCCCATCACTCCCGACAGGAAACCGGGGTCAATGATCTGGCGGTCCAGGTGGGGGACACGGTGGACTTCGTGGTGGAACCCGGAGCCGACGAGAATACGGACAGCTTTGAGTGGACGGTGGAAATCACCCGCGTGGACGCTACGGCTCCCGGCCCTGCATCAAGCTGGATGAGTCGTCGCGATTTTGGCGGTCCGCAGTCCACGGAAGTCCCCCTGGATTCGTGGCAGGAACTCGCGCAGGTGCTCCTGAGTTCCAACGAATTCGTCTTCATCGACTGACCAACCTACCGCCCCGGTAAAAGCCCGGCTCCTGCGGCAGCTCCGGCTCGACTTGGAGCGTCATTTTATCATTCTCGCGCCGTGAAGCCGGAACCCAGTGCGCAGACTCCGTGGTATCGAACCCGTCCCGTGCGGTGGCTGGGACTGACGACCGCCGCGGTTGCGATCTACGCCGCCGTTGGGTTCTGGATCGTTCCCCGAATCATCGCCTCGCAACTGACGAAGCGACTTCCGGCCCTCACCCACCGGACGGCATCGGTGGGCCGCGTGGAGGTGAATCCCTTCCAACTCACGCTGACGGTCTCCAATCTTTTCCTCACCGAACCCGGCGGGGGCGCCTTTGCCTCGTGGGAACGATTTCACGCCGATCTGGAAATCTCCTCTCTTTGGAAACGCGCCCTGGTGCTGCGACAGGTGGAACTGGTGCGCCCGGTCCTCGAGTTGGAGCGGCTCACCAACGGTGCCTTCAACTTCGCCAACCTGCTGCCTTCTGATCCAACGCCGCCAAGTACTCCCTCCACCAACTCCCCGCTTCCACCGCTCCTGGTCCAGAGCCTGCGGGTGGATGCCGGACGCATCGCGCTGCGCGACCGGGCCATTCCGGGCGGGTTTGAGAAAGTCCTCGGCCCGGTCACCTTGACCCTCACCAATGTCACGACCCTTCACGCCACGGGTGCCCCGGGACATCTGCTGGTGGAAGCCAACACCGGAGAAAAGATCCGCTGGGATGGTGATTTGACGCTCAATCCGCCCGCGTCATCCGGCTCTCTGAAGGCGAGCTCCTTCCATATTCCCAGTCACGGCCCCTACCTCGGTCTGGTCACGCCGGCGAACATCGCGGGGGGAACGGTCCACTTGGACCTGGGTTACTCCTTCTCGTGGGCGGATTCACAACCCAACATTGCGGTCAGCAACCTGTCCCTGAAGCTGGAGGGAGTCGCCGTGCAGATGCCCGGAATGACGACGACGAATTTCCTGCTGAAGGATCTGTCCGTCACCGACTTCAGCGCCGGACTTGCGGCGAAGCAGATTCGGGTTGGTCGAATCCACCTGGCCGACGGTTCCTTCGCCGCGCAGCGGGGTTCCGACGGATCGGTCGATGTCGCCCAGATGATCCGCCCGGAATTCATCGAGAAAGCCGTCCAGACGGTCCAGGACGCCCTGGCCGGTTGGACGATCGAGGTGCCCGAATTGCTGGTGGAACGTCTGGAATTGATTTGGGGCGACCTGATGCCGGAATCGAAAGTGCGATTGAATGCGTTGGTCGAACGCCTGCAGATACAGGGTGTTTCCAACCGAACCAACCAGCCCATCACTCTGAACGGTACCGCCCACTGGGGCGAAGTCGGACGCGCAACGTTGAAAGCTGAGGCGACGCTCATTCCCGCCACCGCGGCGGCGCAGTTTGAGTTCGCCCAGATTCGCCTGCCGATGATCCAGCCCTACGTCAGCGAACTGGTAAACCTCGATGTGCGGGAAGGCACGGTCGATGGTCGCTGGTCGGCCACCTACAACAAGAATCCGGGTGGCCCGCTGATTTCTGTCGAGGGAAGCACCGAGGTCAACGGGTTCCTGGCCTTCGACACCGTGGCTGAGCGCGACTTCGTGAAATGGGAATCGGTCCAGGTTCGCGAGGTCAAGGCCACCTACGAGCCTGCCGAGGTCACCATCGGGGAAATCCACCTGCAGGCGCCCTCGACCAGCTTCGTATTGATGACCAACGGCCAGTTCAATGTGCTCTCGCTGATCCGCACCAATCCCGCCGCGGCCACGACGCCGCCTCCCGCCGCGCCTGCAGGGGGGAACGCCATGAGCCTCAAGGCGCATCTCAACCGCCTTACCCTGACCAACGCCTCGGTGCTGGCGGCTGACGACACCATTCCCGGACAGTTCAAGACCACGCTCCAACGCTTCTCGGGGAGCGTGTCCAATCTGTCATGGCCAGAATTCCAGAAATCCCGAGTGGAACTGACCGGATTTGTCGGAGCCCGCGCTCCATTCACCGCCAGCGGCTGGGTGAATCCGGACCCGGAGCACCTGTTCCTGGACATGCACGTCACCACCGCCAATGCGGAACTCATCCCCTTCACTCCTTACGTCATCAAGTTTGCCGGATATCCGCTGAAGGAAGGCCGGGTAACGGCTGACGTCGCCTACAAGGTGAACGGACGTCAGGTCGAGGGGGAAAACCATGTCGTGGTGGACCGCCTCACGCTGGGATCCAAAGCCTCCGGAAAACCCATCTTCGACCTGCCCATCCGCCTGGGCATCGCCCTGCTCAAGGACAGCGAAGGACGCATCACCCTGGATGTCCCTGTCCGGGGCAGTCTCGACGATCCGGAGTTCGGCGTGGGCAAGGTCGTCTGGCAGACCGTGAAGGGAATTTTCCTCAAAGTGGCGACGGCGCCCTTCAAGCTTTTGGGATCCCTCTTTGGCGGCAGCGAAGACGAGGGCCAGCAATTGCAGACGGTTGAATTTGCCGCCGGTGCCACCAACCTTCCCGCGGCGGCGACCAACCGCCTGACACGGCTGATCACCGCCCTGAACAAGCGTCCGGAACTGCTGGTCTCCATCCGCGGCGGAGCGTTGCCCGCGGAGGACGGTCCGGTCCTCGCCCGCCTCAAGCTGCAGGAGGCCCTGCAGCAACTGAGAACCAACTCGGTGATTGCGGAGGGAACGGAGTCGCCGCCCCCGGGCGACACCAATCGATTCCTCGCCCAATTGTTCACCAATGTATTCCCGGTACCCGCGCCTCCCCCGGATGCCGTTCCCGCTGCGGTCGCACCCGGGACGCCCGAGCCCGCCCTGACCCCTGAGCAGATGGAAGGACAGCTGCTTAAAAAACTCGAACCAACCGAGGCAGACTTGACCGCTTTACGCTCCGCCCGCGTGGAGACCGTGCGCGGATGGATGCTTTCCGAACAGCGCCTTGCCCCCGAGCGGCTGGTGCTGCCCGACCCTGCGGATACCAACAGCCCGCCCCTGATGGAGCGTTCGGTGGAGTTTACCTTGGAATAGGCGCGGCAGCTCCCGTTCACCTTGGAAAGAGCAGTGGGAGGAAACCGCAGAGAACGCAAAGAGCACAGAGAAGGTCGGTTGGAGAGGTTGCCGAACTCGTCGGGAGTTCCTCCGTGAGATGAGGCGTCTCATGGCCTGGAATCGAGCGGAAGTCACCGTCTTAGCGTTCGTTGCGGTTATTTGAAGTGCCGTTTTCAGGCTGAATGCGCGGAGCGGGTTGCCGTCGTGCGGGCAGGCGGAAGCCTATACCCACCCTCGATTGGCGCATCCGGCCAGATGAAGCACACTGTCCACGATGCCTGCCGCATCCGGTTCATTTCACCCATTCCCTCCTCCGCCACCCGTTCTCGTGATCCTGGGCACCGATGCCGCCGGAAAGGATCACGTGGCCGATCTTCTCATTCAACGATGGGAG
>JBDKKE010000511.1:0-3445 GCA_039796255.1 Verrucomicrobiota bacterium
TGCAGAGGACCCCGGCGGCCATCAGCAAGCGGAGCCGGAACAGCGATGGATCCACCAGACTGGGCGGGGAACGACGGTAGCTCCAGGCGACGGCCGTGGCGGCGAGTCCGGTCAGGGGGAAAAGCAGTCCGCAGGAAAGCAGTCCCAGCAGCAGCAGGTAGCCAGCGATGAGGTCAGGACGCACCCTGCGCGGCTCCAACGGGCCCGAATGACCGTCCCGCATTCCGGACTCGAGACAGGGCGGGCAGAGATGCGCCTCGCCAACGGGCAGGTCGCAAAGCGCGCAGAGGAAGCGTCCGCACCGCTCGCAGGGAACCACTGCCCGGCGTCCGGCGTGAAAGAAACAAACCGCCTCGCCGGGGTGGGCGGGAGTACCGGTGCTGGCCGGAGAGGGGGATGCCGCGGCGGCGGGGAGCAGGGCGATCCGCAGGGGCACCCGGCATTGCGGACAGTGGTTCAGAGTCCCGTCCGCAGCGGATTCCCCCGGCAGGGCCGTGGAGCAGCGGGGACAGACGGGCGTTTTCATGGATGGGTCAGCGGGATTGCCCGGAAGAGCGTGGATCGAGGTCGCCAAACATGTCCTCGTACACCGTGGCCAGCATGACCCAGGTCAGGGTGCCGGTGAAAATGACCCCAATCCCGCAGGCCAGGAATCCCAGCAATCCGAGGGTGGTGACCACCAGGATTACGAGGGAATAGCGCCAGGGATGTCGATTCACCACCTTCCGACTGAGCTTCATCGCCGGCCAGAAGTTCAGTCCCTTGTCCAGCACCAGCACCGGCGCGAACATCCAGGAGATAAGGAAATAGAACAGGGCAATCACCGCGCCGATCGCCACCACGGTTCCCAGGGCGAACAGGACGGCCACTGCCCATAGCGGCGGGGTGAATCGGCCCAGGGAGGATCCCACCCCCATTAGGATTATGGGGAGAAGGGCAGCGGCGAGCAGCAGTCCAAACCCGAGCAGGACTCCGCTCTGCACCAATTGCACCAGTGTGAGCTGCCAGTAGCGCGGTCCAAATCCGCGCAGGCCGGCCTGGAGTTGGACGGGTTCTCCCCGGATTCGCAGCAGGCATATCAGATAGAGCCCGGCGGTGAACTGGCTGGTGATGAACAGGCCGACCAGATTCGAGGCAAAGGGAATGACCAGACCAAGGAGGCCGGCGACCATCATGGCTCCGACGGTGATGACGGAGAAGGCCAGAAAGGCCGTCATCAGCATCCACGGTTCGGTTTGAAAAACCGCCCATCCGCGACTCAAGGTGTGGCTGACTCCCAGCGGATAGTCCCGGTTGGAGATTTCCTCCAGTGTGAGATGCCGTCCCCGGACATCTCCAAGGGGAGCCCCTTCGGAAAGCCGTTGAAGAAAGCACGGTTTGCAGGCGGCGCAGATGCGTCGGTGGCCGTGTCCGAAGGTATCCTCCTCGGGGAAGGCCTGTCCGCATTCGGAACAGCGGACTTCTCCCGTGGCCGGAGAATTGCCGGCATCCCCGAATAGGACGGGGGGTGCCGGAGCGTTGGCGTCCTGGATGGAACCCCAGGGCACCCACTGCGGAAGTCCCTCGTGCCACACCAGAGTCTCGTCGGTGATGGCTCCCGACACCAAGAGCGCGTCCCAGTCTGCGGACGCCACCGGACCCTGCTGCTGCCCGGCGAGAGCGTAGTACCACTGGATGGGAGGTGGTCCGTCCACGTCGTGACACTGCGGTGTCCCTCCACCCGGCGGAAAGTCCAATGTGGCCGTCTCCCCCAGGCGACGAAGGAAGAATGGAGAATGCAGAATGAAGAATGAAGAAGGAACAGTGACCAGTGACCAGTGACCAGTGACCAGTGACCAGTGAGCAGTGAGCAGTGAGCAGTGAGCAGTGACCAATCCACAGTTCCCTCCTCTCCACCCTTGCTCCACTGTTCTTCCGGGCTGGTGCTGCCAGAAGCGGCTGACACGCCGGCATCACTCACCGTTTCGCCTGCCTTTTCAGCCAATGCACGATTCATTTCTCCAGGATCTCGCCGTGGTGATGATCGTCGCCGGTCTGGTGACGGTGATCTTTCACCGCTTCAAGCAGCCCGTGGTGCTCGGTTACATCCTGGCCGGTCTCATCATCGGCCCCCACACGCCTCCGTTTCCCCTGATTCAGGATCAGAAGACGATCGAGACGCTGGCGGAGTTGGGAATCATCTTCCTGATGTTCTCCCTCGGCCTCGAATTCAACCTCCGCAAGTTGAGGGAGGTGGGCGTGACCGCGCTGCTGGCGGCCCTTTTTGAAATCGTGGTCATGGTGGGGGTCGGATACCAGATGGGGCGGTGGTTTGGGTGGAGTGACATGGACAGCCTGTTTCTCGGCGCGATGCTGTCCATTTCCTCGACCACCATCATCATCAAGGCGCTGGGGGAGTTGGGGCTCGTCCGCGAGCGATTTGCCGGGATCATTTTCGGCATCCTCATCATTGAGGACATCCTGGCCATTGTCATGATCGCGCTCCTCTCGGGCATCGCGATGACCGGGACCCTGAGCGTGTTGGAAATCGGGCGTACTCTGGGACTCCTGAGTATTTTCCTGGTCACGACGCTGGTGGTGGGGCTGATCGCCGTCCCCCGGCTGCTGGGTTTCGTGGCGCGCTTCCAGAGCCAGGAAATGCTGCTGGTGACGGTGCTGGGCCTCTGCTTTGGCTTTTCGCTGCTGGCGGTCAAGCTGGGTTACAGTGTGGCCCTGGGGGCGTTTGTCATTGGGGCGGTGATTTCGGAGTCCCGGGAGATTCGGAAAATTGAGCACCTGATTGAACCAGTGCGCGACATGTTCAGCGCGGTCTTCTTCGTGGCCATCGGATTGCTGATTCAGCCCCGGTTGCTGGTGGAGTACGCGGTCCCGATTGTCCTGATCACTCTGGCGGTGATCGTCGGCAAGGTGCTGACCTGTTCCTTCGGCACCTTTCTCGCCGGCCATGATACCCGGACCTCGCTGCGGGTGGGCATGGGACTGGCGCAGATTGGCGAGTTCTCCTTCATCATCGCCGCTCTCGGAACCTCGCTGAAGGTGACCAGCGGGTTTCTTTATCCCATCGCCGTGGCGGTGTCCGCCATCACCACCCTCTGCACCCCGTATCTCATCCGCAGCACCGAACCCCTGGTGCGGTGGGTGGATCGTTCCGCACCGCGTTCCCTGGCTGCCCTGCTGGCCACCTATACGGAATGGGTGGGCCGCATGGGCAGCGCCCGGAAGATCAGTTTTGCCGGTCAGATGGTCCGCCGCTGGAGCCGTCAGATGATCCTGAACCTGGCCCTGATCTCGGCAATCTTTATGGTCGCGGCCTATTTCGGCCGGCGGGAGCCCGCGTGGTTGCCGGAGGCGCTGCGGCATCCGGGAGTCTATGGCCCCACGCTCTGGCTGTTGTCGGTGGTGCTGGCGATCCCGTTCTTCATCGCCATCTTCCGCAAGTTGCAGG
>JBDKKE010000512.1:0-2979 GCA_039796255.1 Verrucomicrobiota bacterium
CCGCAACCCTGCCCGCACTTTCCCCGCCCCGACCGGCGCAGGCGGATCAACGGCGGCGGCCATCGGATCGCGAACGCAGTTGATGATACGGGACGCGCCATTCACGACCCTCCCGCTCCACAACGTCGCCGGACTCCGTCATCCGGATCACCCGGACCTGGAATCCCGCGGCGAGTCCGACCGGCAAGCCGGCACCCGCGACCGCGGGTCCCACTTCCACCACATCTCCTGTTTCGTAGGCACGATTCAGCTTCACGGGAGCGAGTTTGACAGAGGGGGTCGGACACGTGTGGACTGACCCATCGGATCAAAGCGACGCTGGACGTCACGGCGGCAGTCCCGTTTCCTCACCGGCGTTTGGTCCGCCCGGCATCCCGCCGCCGGGCCCGATCAACGCGGTCCACTCGATGTACTTCAACGGGCGATTGTTTCTCAAGGCGCTGTCCCTGGCGCTGTTTCACCAGCCATTCCGGATCCGCCGCTGGGCGTATGTGCTGTTTTTCACCGTCCTGTTCCTGGCGTTTCTGGGCGTGGTGGCGCTGGGACGGCTGATCGATCACCTGTTCTTCCCCGGATTCCGCCGCCAACCGGTGCGGAAACCGGTGTTCATCATCGCCCCGCCGCGGTCGGGAACGACGCTGACCCAGAATCTGCTCAGCCTGGACGAGGAGCGCTTTCTGCATCTGAAGATGTACCAGACCATCTTCCCCGCGGTCTGCTTCCAGCGCCTGTTTGACGGAATGGCCTGGCTGGACGGTCTTCTGGGACGTCCCGCCGAGCGCCTGCTCGGCTGGTGCGAGAAGCGGTGCTTCGGCAGTTGGGACAACCTGCACAAAATGCGGCTCAACCAGCCCGAGGAGGACGATGCGCTGTTCCTGTATGCCTTCGCGTCCGAGGCCATCTACATGCTGTTTCCCTTTGTGAAGCCGCTGTGGGAGGCCGGCTTTCCCGATGCCCTGCCGCCCGAGGACCGACGGAAGCTGATGGCCTACTACCGGAGCTGCCTGCAGCGGCATTTGTATGCCAACGGACCCGACCGCACCCTGCTGTCCAAGGCGACGCAGTCCTGCGGCACCGTGGACTCCCTCAACGCCGCCTTCCCCGACGCCACCTTCATCACCATCATCCGCCACCCCTACCGTTCACTGGCGTCGCACGTCAGCCTGTTCGTTCCGGTCTGGCAGGCGCATTCGCCGGAGATCACCAAGGACGGCCCGGTGGCCAAGGAGTACGGGCAGTTGGCGGTGGACTGGTACCGGCACCTGTTTGAATTCCGCAACCGGGTGGACCCGGCCCGCTACTACTGCATCGACTACCGGGACCTGGTGAAGAATCCGCGCGAGGCCATTGAGAAGCTGTACCAGCACTTTGGCTGGACCCTGTCCGACGCCTGCCGCGCCCGCCTGACCGAAGCCACCGAACGCCAACGCGACTTCAAGAGCACCCACGAGTACACCCTGGAGGAGTTCGGCATGACCCGGGAGGGGATTCAGGCCCAACTAGGCGACCTGCTCGACTTCTACGGCCTGGAGCGGTGACCGCCCGTCGAAAGGCAGGCGATGGGTCAAAAACTGGGGTCTACCCGGAAATTCTCCATTAACACGCGGCCCGTGTTCCAGGAGTTGGTCCACTCCTGCGCCCGCGCTTCAAACGCCGCGATGTAGAGACTGCCGGTCTGATCGTTGGCGAAGAATTGGTACCGGACCATGATGCTGTCGCGTCCCGAACCCGAATCCTGGTAGCGAAACGAGGCGGTGGCCAGGGATCCCAGGGTGCCACTGGACCGCTCCAGCAGCTTGTGACTGTTGCCGGCGGCGGAGATCAGCGTGGCGACGTACTGGGTTGGCTTCATTTTCGCCTTTCCCGGGACATCGCCGACCCAGTTGATGTCCAGCGCCGATCCGGCTCCAGCGCCGGACTTCGGTCCCGTCATCCGGTAGGTCTCCGAATCCCCCTTGCGCTTGCGGCTCAGGGTCCAGCCCTTGGGCTTGAGCAGGTCAGCCCGGATCTCCGCCAGGCGGGCCCAGGTGAATCCATCGGGCGCCGCCGGTAGCGGGGGTTCGGCAGCGAAAAGGACAAGAAGGGAGGCCAGCAACCCGATTCCCCGAAAACACCATGCGCGCATGACGGGGCCGATGCTTCTTTGAACCGGCCCGCGGCGGCAAGCCCGTCCTGCGCACTGGCCCCGAACCGTCGGCCAGCGGGACGACCCGCGGGGCAGTTTCACCCGGGAAACCGCAGTTCATGGAACCGCAAGGAACGCAGAGAACGCAAAGACGGTGACTTCCGCTCGATTGCAGGCCATGAGACGCCTCATCTCACAGACGAAGTCCCGACGAGTACGGCAGCCTCTCCAAC
Source organism: Verrucomicrobiota bacterium (assembly GCA_039796255.1). GTDB lineage: Bacteria > Verrucomicrobiota > Verrucomicrobiia > Limisphaerales > UBA9464 > UBA9464. Next base: position 2,359 of record JBDKKE010000512.1, read on the forward strand.
CGACCTTCTCTGCGCTCTTGGTGTTCTCTGTGGTTCAATCCCATTCAGGAATTCCGCTTCACGGGTCGCCCACGGGAGCGGGAACCCAGTCCGGATCCTCGCCTCGTCCCGTTGCCGCTACCGCACCGCTTGCGGGTGTCCCACCGGAGACCAGTCAAACGAGGGCCGACTGGGCGTCCCCTCAAACGTCGCTCCCTGGGGATGAAACGGGATACCCGTGTAGTGGACCTCGGGCTGGGTCCGAAGCTCGCGGAGTCCGGCCTCGTTCGCAGGAACCACCTCGCCGGATTCGCTGATCCCGTTGCTGTTGGCATCGGCCCAGAGCGCTAGGCCCTGCAGTTCTTCGCCGGACAACCGGCCATCCCCGTTGTCATCCAGTGCATCGAGCACCTCGTACCCATCGCGCCAGAATACCCAGAAGGTGACCCCGCCGATGAGTTGCAGGCCGGAGGTGATGTTTCCAGTGCCCTGCGGATCCCAGACCAGCCAGGTGGCGCTGTCCCGGATCCATCCCCAGCGTGCCGGACGGCCGGAGCCGTCGAGGTCAAACAGGACCGCGGCGTCCGGATCCACCAGTTCCGCCAGCCCGGTGGCGGAGGCCGCGGGGATCAGAATCGGTGT
>JBDKKE010000513.1:0-8518 GCA_039796255.1 Verrucomicrobiota bacterium
CGCGTCGTCGGGGGGGCTCCCATGCGGCCCGGATGGCGGCGAGAGGCGGGATGCGTCGGACCTCCAGCAGGGGCAGCAGTGAGAACAGGACGCAGAGTCCAAAGCCGGCGGCGGCGGCCACTGCGGCGCCACGCCAGTCGAAGACCGCGGTGAAGGCAAACGGGACGAAAGTGCGTACCAGTTCCGGAAGCCGCGCCGCGACCACGGCCCCCAGGGCAATTCCGATCCCGGTGCCTGCGGCCCCCAGCATCAGTCCCTGGGCGAGGTAGATTCCGAAGGTCACCGGCAGGGAGGCCCCCAGGCAGCGAAGCACCGCCACGTTGGGCAGTTTCTGCCGCACATGGACGTGGATGGCACTGGCGATGCCGACGGCTCCCAGCAGCAGGGCGACGAGGGCGATGAGATTGAGGAAGCGATAGAGATTCTCGAGGGCGTTGCCCAGGTCCTCCTGGCGTTTGGCCACGGTGTCTGACTCCAGTCGCAATCGCTGGAGGTCCGGACGCATCCGCTCCACCAACGCCTCCACATCCACGCCGGCCGGCAGGCGAAACTGGAAGCGATAGCGCGCCAGACTGCCGGGTTTGAGCAGTCCTGTGGATGGCAGATCCGCGGCCGCGAAATAGACGCGTGGTGCGAGGGTGGCGAAGGCAATGGAGTCTCCGGGAACCCGGCGAAGGGCGCCGAGCACCCGGAACGTGGCATTGCCCATCCGCACCGGATCACCGGGCTTCAGTCCAAACTGGAACAGCACGCCTTCCTCGATCAGCACACCTCCGCCGCGCGACAGTTCGGCAGCGGCTGTGGGAGGATCCGATTCAATGGTGCCATAGAACGGGAAGTTCCCCGAAAGCGCCCGGGCATTGACCAGGCGTGTCCCGTTGGTCAGGACCAGCATGGTGGAGAAGCTCGTTTCGCGGGCGGCGTCGCCTTCGATTCCGCGCATCAGCGACTCGATTTCAGGGCTGGGCGGCTGACGGCTGGTCAGGACCAGATCCGCGCCCAGCAGCGACTTGGCCTGCTCCTCAATGGCCGCCTGAAGATTTCGGCCCAGGGATCCGATGGCGACCAGCGCGGCGATTCCCAGGGAAATGCTGAGTGAGAACAGCAGCAGGCGCCGCCGCGAGGCGCGGGAATCCCGCCACGCCATCCGCCAGGTCCACATCGAACACAGTGCTGCCAGCCACTTCACGGGTGGAGATTACCCTCAGCAGGGCGGTGGCGACAGTCCGGGATGCGCTGGTGCCCCGGTGAAGTGTTCCCCGATCCAGAAATCCAAGCCCCACCCAAGGGATTGGATTCGTTACCCCCTGGGCTTGGAGAGGCAGCCCCGCCGGCCGTCAGCTTCCCCCGGAATGCCGGATGTCCTTTGCCTCGTAGAGATACACCACGTCCTCGGCAATGTTCTTGGCGTGGTCGGCGATCCGTTCGATCGCCTTGCTGATGGTCATCAGGTTGAGACAGCGGCTGATATTGGCGGGCTGCTCGATCATGTAGCTCGCCAGCTCCCGGTAGAGCTGTTTGTTCAGGGCGTCCACCTCCTTGTCCCGGGGGATCACCTGGCGTGCCCGGGAGGTGTCGCGGGTGACAAAGGCCTGCAGGGCATCTCCCAACATGTCCCGCGCGAGTTGGGACATGCGGGGGAGATCCACGTAGGGCTTGAGCTGCGGCTCCTGGCTGAGTTCGATGGACCGACGGGCAATGGTGGTCGCCTCGTCGCCAACGCGCTCCAGGTCGCGGGCTATTTTGAGGGTGGCCACAATGAGGCGAAGCTGGGTGGCCAGGGGGGCCTTGGACAGCAGCCGGATGGCCTGCTCATCAATCTCCTTTTCCAGTTGGTCAATCGCGTCGTCGTTCTCCCGGACTTGGCGGGCCAGGTCGTCATCGCGGTTGACCAGGGCATCCATGGCTTGTGCCACCGAAGCCTCGGCGCGGCTGGCCATCGCCAGGAGGCGTTCCTTCAACGACTGGAGCTCAATTTCAAAATGGGTCATGGTGGAACTCGCGGCTGTCCCAGTGACTGTGCGGATGCTTTGAAATTCCGAAATACCTGAGTTGAGGGACAGCGGATGGAAGGGGCATCTGGACACTGGCCTCCGAACGAGGAGAGCCGGAGGTGCGGAGTTCCGCAGTTAACACCAGACGGAGCCGCGCCAAAAGCGCAGGCACGGCATCACCCAAAGCGTCCGGTGACGTAGTCCTCGGTCTGCTTCTTCGCGGGTTGGGTGAAGATTCGGGCGGAGGTGTCGAACTCCACCAGTTCGCCGAAGTAGAAGAAGGCGGTGTAGTCGGAAATCCGCGTCGCCTGCTGCATGTTGTGGGTGACGATGACGATGGTGTAGTCGCGCTTCAGTTCGAGGATGAGTTCCTCGATGCGGGTGGTGGCGATCGGGTCCAGTGCGGACGCCGGCTCGTCCATGAGAAGGATCTGCGGCTGGATGGCGATGGCGCGGGCAATGCAGAGCCGCTGCTGCTGGCCGCCGGAGAGTCGGAGTGCGCTTTCGTGGAGACGGTCCTTCACCTCGTCCCACAGCGCCGCGGCCCGCAGCGACCGTTCCACGGTCTCTGCGAGCACTTTTTGATCCCGCAGACCGTGGAGCCGGAGGGCGTAGGCCACATTGTCGAAAATGGATTTCGGGAATGGATTCGACTTCTGGAAAACCATGCCCACCCGCTTGCGCAGTTCAATGACGTCCAGACCGGGACGGAGGATGTCCTGTCCGCCAATCTCGCAGCGTCCGGTGACGCGGACCTGGTCGATGAGGTCATTCATGCGGTTGAAGCACCGCAGGAGGCTGGACTTGCCGCAGCCGGAGGGACCGATCAGGGCGGTGACCTGGTTGCGGGGGATCTCGATGGAGACGCTGTTCAGGGCCCGATTCCTTCCGTACCAGAGAGACAGGTCGTGTGTCGCAATGACGGGAGGCGAGAGCGGCTGGGCCGGCGAGGGGTCAGGCCGTGACGCGTCTATGGGGACAGTGGGAGGGACGGCCATGGCACGAAATCAGGAGCCGGCACGTTGCGCCCGGCGCACGCGGGCACGGACGATGATGGCGACGGCGTTGAGGGAAAAGGTGAGGGCCAGGAGGACCAGAACGGTGGCGAACAGAATGGGGCGGGTCTGCTCCACGTTGGGGGACTGCGTGGCCAGCACGTAGGTGTGATAGCCCAGATCCATGAACTGATCGGTCAACTGGCGGGGAAAGTGGGCCATGTAGTAGGCGGCCCCGGTGAACAGGATCGGCGCCACTTCGCCGGCGGCGCGGCTGACAGCCAGAATCCCGCCGGTGAGAATTCCGGGCAGCGCGTTGGGCAGGACAATCTGCACGACCGTCTCCAGTTTGGTGGCGCCCAGTGCGAGACTGGCCTCGCGCAGTCCGACGGGAATGGCGCGGAGGGATTCCTCGGTGGCCACGATGACCACCGGCAGGGTCATGACCGCCAGAGTCAGCGACGCCCAGAAGACCGACGGCTGCCCCCAATGCGGTCCCACCGCACCCGTGACAGAATCAATTCCGCGTCCCACAAAGTTGATGAGAAAACCAAGCCCGAAGAGTCCGAAGACGATGGAGGGGACTCCCGCCAGGTTGTTGATGGCCACCCGCACCGCCCGGGTGTAGGGAGACCCGGCGCGGGCGTACTCCGTCAGGTAGACGGCGGTAATGACGCCCACCGGCATGACGAAAACAGTCATGACCAGCACCCGGATGGTGGTCCCGATGATCATGGGCAGCACGGCTGCGGACTGCGGGTCAAAAAAGTCCCGCCGGGGGGCGGTGGACACGAAGCGCCAGGAGAGCGAGGGCAGGCCCTGCAAAATGACGGTGCCGAGGATCACTGCCAGGGTGAGCAGCAGCAGGGCAGTGGCAAATCCGGTGAGCGCGGTCCCCAGCATTGATTCCGGATGCCGGGTCCGGCCCGGGAGCCGGAGGGGTTCAGAAGCGCTCATGCCGTTCCCTCCAGACGCGCCTTGAGACGGTGAACGACCAGATCCCCGGCCAGATTGGTGACGAAGGTCACGACGAAAAGCAGGGTGCCCAGGAGGAAAAGCAACTGGTAGTGGGGACCGCCCGTCACCGCCTCGGCCATTTCGGCGGCGATGGTCGCGGTGATGGACCGGGTGGAGTCGAAGAGGCTCCAGGAAAGCGTGCTCGCATTGCCGCTGACCATCAGCACCACCATGGTTTCGCCGATGCAGCGTCCGAAGCCCAGCACCACGGCCGCAAATACGCCGGGCAGCGCGGCGGGCAGGACGATTCGCGACGCGGTCTGCCACCGGGACGCCCCCAGCGCCAGCGCCGCCTCCGTGTAGCCGCGGGGCACGCTGCTCAGGGCGTCCTCGGCGATGGAGAAAATCAGCGGAACGGCGGTCAGGCCCAGCGCGATGCCGGCGACGAACGCGTTCAGTCGGTACTGGTATCCGAAGAGCCTCTGCATCAGGGAGGCCAGAACCAGAAGGGCGAAGACGCCCATGACCACGGAGGGGATTCCCGCCAGCAATTCAATGGCGGGTTTCGCCCACTCCCGCAGCCGGGGCGGTGCGAGTTGACTGACGAAGAGGGCCGCGCCCAGGGAGACGGGAACCGCGAAGAGAAGTCCGATCAGGGTGACCTTGAGGCTGCCCACCAGGAGCGGGACGATGTTGTACTTGTGAATGGTTCCCACCGGTTGCCAGACAAACTCCGGTTGGTCGTATCCCGTCCACGCATGCGGCAGCAGCAGGTAACGCCACCCGAGGGTATTGACCCGGGCATCGGGATCCTGGCGAAACGGTCCGGGGATCTCGGCCTCGGCCTCCTCCCGGGTCTTCATGATGGCCAGGAGAGTGTCCCGATCCATGGAGCGAAACTGTGAGGGGGTCATGTCCAGGTACCGGCGGAGTTCCTCCGTGGGGAGGCGGTCCATTTCCGAGGCGGGGATCACTTCCTGAATCAGTGCGCTGTTGGTGTGTCCGAAGAGCAGGGGAAGGGTCTCCCGCCCGATGAAGACCAGGATGAGCAGGAGAAGGGCGATGGTGGACAAACTGACGGCGAAGATCAGACGTTCCACCATCCATTCCAGCGGATGCGCCCGATGACCCCGCTGCAGTCCCATCCAGCCGGCGGAACGTGCAGAGGGTTGGGGAGCGAATTCAGACACGGTCAGAGGGCGGTAGGCGGGAGATTCAATTCGAACGCGGGCCGATTCAATCCACACGCAACGTGGGCGGCAATGGGTAGTAGCCCATGTCCTTCACGATGCGCTGTCCTTCCCCGCTGCGGATCCATCGCAGGTACGCAGCGATATCACCGTGATCGAGGTCGGGATTCACATAGCAGTAAAGAAAGCGGGAGATGGGATAGCGTCCGGACACCACCGTCTCTTCGGAAGGTTCCACTGGATCCTCCGCTCGCGTCCGGGCAATCCGCAAGTGGCGGACGCCCTGTCCGAAGGCGGCACCCCCGTAGCCGATGCCAAAGGGGTCGCGCGCCACGGCTTCCAGAACCTGGGCCGTGCCCTGAAGCGTCTGGGTGGCGGAGCTGAAGTCACGTCCCTGCAATACGTGTTCCTTGAAGAACTCGTAGGTGCCCGAACTGTTTTCGCGGCTGTAGACGGTGATGGAGGCATCGGGGCCCCCGAACTCGTTCCAGTTCCGGGCACTGCCCGAGAAAATGGCCGCGAGTTCGTCCAGGGTGAGGTGCGTCACCGGGTTCCCGATGTTGACGTACAGAATGAGTCCATCCAAGGCGACGCGGTACTCGTTGGGCAGTTTTCGGAAGGCCTTGAGACAGTTTTCCTTCTCCCGGGCGCGGATCTTTCGGGAGGCATTGCAGATGTCTGTGGACCGGTTCTGAAGCGCGGCGAATCCGGTGCCGGTCCCTCCCCCATTCACCTGGATGGTGACCTCGGGTCGCTGCTCCATGAAGGTCTCGGCCCACTTCTGGGTGAGCACCACCATGGTGTCGGAACCCCGGACCGTCACGCTCCCCGCATGGGCCAGCGAAAGCCCGAGCGCAGGCAATATCCAAAGGCAATGAACGAGGGTCTGGCAGTGCATCAAGCAACCTTAAAGGTCATCCTCGGTCGAGAGCATGGCGTTTCTGCGTCGTGAGCATGTCAGCGGAGTTACAACCACGACCCGCCGGCGGTCAACGGCCCGGCTGCGGATTCGGCGGTTCCGCTGTCGGGTTCCTGGGGGGCGATGGAATCGAGGTCCGCGGCAATCAGACTGCGGAGAAACGGTTGTCCGGAGCACTCGGTCGAGTGGTGAAGCCAGTGTCGCAGGGGGCCTGAATTTCCGGCGCACAGCAGATTGAGCAGCCCTGCGGCTTCCTGGGCAGAAACTGGGGCGTCGGGATCGGGACGCAGAGAGACGCATTCCGGCAGACGCCCATGGATCCATCCCGCCGGCAAACCTGTTGCGCCCTGGCGGCCAAACCATCCGCACCACAGCAGGCGCACCACGGAGACCCTAAAACCTCGGGCGACGGCTCCCAGCGGGCCGTGATGATTCCAGCCCTCGTTCGTGGCTGCGGATACCCTCAGTTCCAGGGCCACGCCTTCGACCCGCCAAGCCACGTAGCGGGGAGGCGATGGCCAGACGCCGGCACGATTAAATCGCGGCTTCAGTTCCCGCAGCAGCTCCCGTTCACGGGCCAGGGCGGCGGGTTCGTCCCCGGTAATCTGCCATTCAATCCGGCGGGCCAGATGCAGCAGGCGCACTCGCCGGCGCGGCTGGGAGTCCGGATTCGCCACCCGGTAGCTGCGGAGTCGCTGGCGAAGATTGCGGGCCTTTCCCACATACAGCACGGCATCGCTGGCGTCCCGGAGCAGGTACACCCCGGGGGATTCAGGGATGGATCGGAAAAACCCGGCTCCCAGAAGTTCAACCAGCGGACGGGAATCCGGCAGGAGTCGGAGTTGCGTGGCGTTCAACCTGGGAAGAGGAGTTGGAGGAAACCGCAGAGAACGCAAAGAGCGCAAAGAAGGTTGGTGGGAGAAGCTGCCGAACTCGTCGGGAGTTCCTCCGTAAGATGAGGCCTCACAAGGCCTGCCATGGAGCGGAAGTCACCGTCTTTGTGTTCTTTGCGTTCTCTGCGGTTATTTGAAATGCCGTTTTCAGGTTCAACGGCGGGAATCTTCTCTGCGGACGCGGGGGCAGAGGTCGCGGATCGCTAGAGCTCCAGATTCCCAGATCCCCTGACTTTGGTGACTCCTAAGCCGGCCGGACTAGGCGCTGTAACTCGCGGTGACCTCGATCTCCACGCTGGCGGCGCGCGGGAGGGCGGAGACCTGAACGGTGGAGCGGGCGGGATAAGGCGCGGGAAAGAATTCCCCATACACCTCATTCATCCCCTGGAACTCGGCGAGATTGGTCATGAACACCGTGGACTTGACCACTTGGGCGAAGCTGAGGCCCTGACTGGACAGGATCAGCTTCACGTTCTCGAGCACCCGGCGCGTCTGTTCCCGGATATCGCCGGTAATGGCACCCGCGGGGTGGGCGGGATCGATGGGAACCTGTCCCGAGCAGAACAGCAGGTCGCCAAGGCGAATGCCGTGGGAATAGGGGCCGAGCGCTGCTGCAGCTCCGGGAGGTTGGATGGCAATTTTAGGCATGCGAGGGGGAAAGGAAGAAGGCAGAAGGAAGAAGGCGGAATGAAGAAGGGAGAATGACCAATGACCACTCCCCTCACTTCACTTCTTCGAACCACGCCATCTGAATGTTCTCGAGGATCTTTTCGTTGGAGCCGGTGGGGGCGTCGGTGAACTCCTCCAGTTCGAGGACCATCGTGTGAAGTTTTGGGAAGCTGAGTTTGAGCGGGTCCTGATCCGGGAATTTGTCCATCAGGGCCCAGGCAATTTCTTCAGAGTCTTTCCAGGTCAAAGTCATGGTGAACCAGTCGTCGCCGACCGGGCGCTCACGGTCAAGATTTGGTCATCGGTCATTGGTCATTCTTCCTTCTGCCTTCTGCCTTCTACCTAAGGTCCGTAGTGCGGGGGTTTCTCCTGGAGTTGGCGCAGGCGGTCGTGCTCGGCGCCCTCGAAACCCTCGGCGATCTGGTCCAGTCGCTTCTGGAGGCGGATCAGGCGGCGATCCTGCTCGATGATGACGGCGTTCAGTTGGTCGCACAGCCGTTCCAGGTGGGCGACGCTGGCTTCCAGTTGAGTCAGCCGTTCGGAGTCCGGAGAGGGGTTCATAGTTCGTCCTGACGTTCGGCAAAAAAGAGCTGCCACGCGCGTTCGTAATCCGCCTCGGCAACCGACACTCGGACCTCCCGGTCAAGGTCGCCGTCGTCCGGTGCGGTGGGATCCACGAACGCCCAGGTTGCCGGGATCTGATGCTTGTCCAGCCAGACCATGAGCAAGTCGGTCTTGATGAAGGGGCCGGTGAAGAACTCGCGCATGAGCGGAGGCTGACGGCGGCGGCGCGATCAGCGCAACGGCATCCTCAATCCGTAAACGGATTTCGGGCGCGTCCCGCAGCGGCGGATCGGGAACGCTTTCCGTCCGGGGAGGCGTGGGCAAAGGGATTGGGCCG
>JBDKKE010000514.1:0-5052 GCA_039796255.1 Verrucomicrobiota bacterium
TGACGCTGGGGTACTACGACCGCCGCGACCTTCCCTTCTACTATGCCCTCGCCGACGCCTTTACCGTCTGCGACCAGAACTTTTGCTCCTCCCTGACCGGGACCACGCCCAACCGGCTTCACCTGTGGACGGGAACCGTAAGGGAACGTCCGTCCATGGAGGCCAAGGCCAATGTTCGCAACGAGGATGTGGACTACGGCCTCGAGGCGAGCTGGACCACCTTTCCGGAGCGCTTGGAAGCGCAGGGCATCTCCTGGCGGATCTATCAGAACGAAATCTCGCTGGACTCAGGACTGAAGGGGGAAGCGGACGCGTGGCTGGCGAACTTCACCGACAATCCCATCGAGTGGTTTCGACAGTACCACGTGCGTTACGCTGCGGCTCACCGGCAGCACCTCGAGGGGCAGGAGAAGGCGTTGCCGGCTCAGATTGAGGCGTTGGAAGCCTTGTCGCCCTCGATTTCGCGGGACCAGAATCTGGCCGCCGCACGGGAGGAATTGGATTCCATTCGCCGGGAGCGGGAGACCTACACCGATGCCGGATTTGCCGCGCTGACCCCGGTGCAGCGCAGCCTGCATGACCGCGCCTTCACGACCAATGTGGGGGATCCCAACTACCGGAAGCTGACCACGCTGAACTATCGCGACGGCGCCACGGAGCGGAGGATGAAGATTCCCCAAGGGGACGTGCTGCACCGTTTCCGGGAGGACGTGGGTTCCGGTAAACTGCCGGCAGTTTCGTGGATCGTGGCGCCGGAGAATTTCTCCGACCACCCGGGCGCGCCCTGGTACGGCGCCTGGTACCTCTCGGAGTGCCTCGACATCCTCACCAAGAATCCGGAGGTCTGGCGCAAGACGATCTTCGTGCTGTGCTATGACGAGAACGACGGCTACTTCGACCACGTGCCGCCGTTCGTGCCACCGGAGCCCGGGCGTTCCGACACGGGCAAGGTGTCGACGGGATTGGATCCGTCGGTGGAATGGGTTCGCATGGAGCAGGAGGACGAGCGGGTGAAGTCGCATCCGGGCGCGGAAAAGCGTGCCGGGCCCATCGGTCTCGGCTTCCGCGTGCCGCTGGTGGTGGCGTCCCCGTGGAGTCGCGGGGGCTACGTCAACTCGCAGGTGTTCGACCACACCTCGATCCTCCAGATGCTGGAAGCACTGCTGAGCCACCGGACGGGGAAGGTGCTTCGCGAGTCCAACATCAGCGCCTGGCGGCGGACGGTATGTGGCGACCTGAGTTCGGTGTTCCGTCCGTACCATGGTGAGAAACTGGAACTGCCGAAACCCGTGGAGCGGGATGCCTTCCTGGAATCCATTCATCAGGCGCAGTTTCGCCAATTGCCCGATGGCTACCGCCGGCTTTCGGCAGACGACCTCGTGCTGGCGCGGAGCAATCCTGTGGCAGCGCCCTGGATGCCGCATCAGGAGGAGGGGACGCGTCCCGCCTCGGCCCTGCCCTATGAACTGGCGGTGGATGGAAGCCTCAGCGCCGACCGGAAGGCGCTGGTGCTGCAGTTCGCGGCCGGGCGAGAGGTGTTCGGAGAGCGCGCCGCCGGGGCGCCGTTTCAGGTGTTCAGCCTGGGCAACGGACGTGCCGCCTCGGGCGCGGATCGCAGTGAGGCGGTGCGCCTCCGGAACTACGCGGTTTCGGCAGGGGATCGGGTGTCCGATTCCTGGGCGCTGACGGACTTCGCTGAAGCCCGCTACCACCTGCGGGTGAACGGGCCGAATGGCTTCTTCCGCGAGTTCCAGGGAGGCGCGATGGATCCGGGCCTGGAGATGACGCTGGAGCCAGCGCGCGAGGGGGCGACGCCGACGGGCGATGGCGTGTTGCGATTGACCAACCGCGACTCGCAGGCACGGACGGTCCGGGTGGAGGATCTTTCCTATGGCCAAACCGCGCTGGAGGTCACCCTGCCGGGTGAGGGTCATTCCGTGGCGCTGACCCTGAAGCTCGGCGGTAACCGGGGCTGGTATGATTTTCGGCTGGGTGTCGTTGGTGCGCCGGAGTTTGGACGCCGCTACGCAGGACGCATCGAGACCGGCCGGGACGGCATCAGCGACCCGCGCATGGGCCGCGTCCCGGCCTGAGTCCCGGTACCGAATTCCAGGCTGGCTTCGGTTAAGGGGCCCGCAGTGCCTGGCGCGGTTGATAGACGAGCATGCGGAGACCGTTGAGACACACCAGAACGGTGCTGCCCTCATGGGCGATGACTCCGAGCGGGAGCAACAGTTTGAATCCGAGGGCGGAGACGATTAACACCGCGATGACCGCCACCGCGAAGGTGAGGTTTTGAATGATGATGCGTCGCGCTTGTCGGCTGAGGGCGAGTGCGAAGACGATGTTCTGCAGATTGTCGCTCATCAGCACGACGTCGGCCGTTTCCATGGCGACATCGGTTCCGGCGGCGCCCATGGCGATGCCGACGGTGGCTGTCGCGAGGGCCGGAGCGTCGTTCACCCCGTCGCCAACCATCGCCACCGGTCCCAGGGACTTCAGTTCCTTGATCACGCGAACCTTGTCCTCCGGCAGCAGGTCCGCATGGACTTCATCCACGCCCGCCTGCCGGGCAATGGCGTTGGCGACGCGGGTGTTGTCGCCGGTGAGCATGACCACCCGGGTGATGCCGTCGGCCTTCAACTGGCGGATGACCCCGGCGGCGTCGGCGCGCAGGACGTCGGCGACCGCGACGGCGCCCAGGACGCGTGCGGTCCCCGCGGTGGCGTCGAGTTCACCAACGATGACCGCGGTTTTCCCCTCATCCTGAAGGGTGGCGATCTGACGGGCGAAGCGGTCGTCGGGAGGCAGGTTCATCCCCGCGAAATACCGCGCATTGCCAACGGCGATGCGGCGGCCGTTGACCAGCCCGCTCGCGCCCTTGCCGGCCACGGATTGGAAGTCTGAGCACTCCGCAAGCCGGAGGTTGCGCCGTCCGCATTCGGTGACGATGGCCTGGGCAAGCGGGTGTTCGGATTTCGCCTCCACCGCGCCCACCCATCCCAGCAGTTCCAACGCCGAATCTTCGGGTGTCACCCGCAGGTCTACCACGTGGTCGCCGACGATCATATCGGTCACCCGCGGTTTGCCCTCGGTCAGCGTGCCGGTCTTGTCGAAGGCCACCACCTTGACCGTGGCGGCGCGCTCCAGATGGACGCCGCCCTTGAACAGGACTCCCCTTCGTGCGGCCCCACCGATGGCGGAGAGGATTGAGGCGGGGGTGCTGATGATCAGGGCGCAGGGCGACGCCACCACCATGACGGTCATGGCGCGGTAGAAGGCGGCGCGAAACGGCTCGTCGAGAAAAAGGGTGGGCACAACGATGAGCCCGAGGGTGAAGAGGATGACGCCGATCGCGTAGAACTGCTCGGCCCGGTCGAGGAATCGCTGGGTGTCAGCCTTCTCCGTCTGCGCCTCCTCGACCATGCGGACCAACTTCTCGATGGTGGAATCCTTGGCGAGCTTGGTGACGCGGATCTCCAGTCCTCCCGTTTGATTGATCGTTCCGGCGAACACCGGATCACCGACGGTCTTCGACACTGGCATGGACTCGCCGGTCAGCGATGCCTGATCCAGCGCGCTGGTCCCCTCGATGATCACGCTGTCGAGGGCGATGCTTTCGCCCGGACGCACGACGAGGATGTCCCCTACCACCAGGTCCCCCACCGGGAGGAGAACCGTGGTGCCATTGCGACGGGCCAGCGCCTTTTCGGGACGCAGCTTCATCAGCGATTTGATCGCCTTGCGGGTGCGGTCAATGGCGTAGGCCTGCAGGACGTTCGAGAGGGAAAACAGGAACAGGAGCATGGCCCCCTCAAAGGGCGCGTTGACCACGGCGGCTCCCAGTGCGGCGAGCACCATCAGCAGATCCACATCGATGGTCCACTGCCTCAGCGATTGAATTCCGGCACGCACCCCGAAGTAGCCGCCGGTGAGATAGGCGGCGGCGTAGAGCGCGGGCGACGCCAGCCCGGCCATCCGGGCCGTCAGCCAGCCGGCGACCATGAAGACCAGCGTCAGCACCATGAAGACCGCTTCCAGGCGGGCGCCTGACGTCCAATAGGTGAACCACTCGCGCGCATTCTGGGGTCGGGCTTCGGACTCCCCCGTGTAGCGATTTACCGGGGCGCCGGTTTCGCGGACCTGGTGAATCAGCTGCGTTTCGGAGAGCTTGGCATCATCGAAGGTGACGGTCATCACGCCTCCGAGGAAGGTGGCTCTGGCGCGCCGGATACCCGGGATTCGTTGGGCCTTTTGTTCCAGCTTCTGTTCCGCGGCCCCAGAGGCGCGCCCGCCCAGATGTAGAATCGTCCTGCAGTACTGCTGATGCCCCAGCGGGGCGAGTTGTTCGGCGACCTGTCGCACGCCCTCGTCTGAAATCACCCCGGGATCAAACTCGATCATCACCGCGTGGGTCGCCGCGTCGATGCCGGTGCTAAGGACTCCCGATGGACCGGGCGGCAACGGCGGCGACGGCAACGGCGATGGGGACTGGGAATCGAGATTGGGATCGCTGTCGGGAGATGGGTTCATTGGGTGGCGGCATGAACGTCCCGACCGGTGGCCAGTGGGGCTTCAGTAACTGGCATACGGAACAACAATTCCGACCTGCTTATCAAAATGAAAAGGGGGTGACCACGCAGGAACCGTGGTCACCCCCTGTGAATTTGTCCGCCTCAATCAGTCACGTCCTCCGCGCCCGCGGCGCGGAACAATTGTCACCCGGCACGATTCGTTCGACCCACCCAACCGGGCGGTGACTTCCACCGAGGTGGCGCGCCCGACCGAGGATGTGTTGACCACGAACGACGCTGACTTCCGCCCTGCCGGTATGAAAACCGTGGCCGGCACGCGGAGCACTCCCTCGTTCGAACTGGAGAGCCGTACGGTCGTGCCGCCGGCCGGAGCGCGCGCCGAGAGTTTGACCTCCCCCTCCGTCGTGGATCCTCCCCGCACGGGGGAATGGATGTCCCGGGTGCGGATCTTTCCCCGTCCCGACACCCCCGCGACGTTCGCCACCCGGAGACGGTGGGCGCTGAGCGGGGTCGGGGC
>JBDKKE010000515.1:0-4146 GCA_039796255.1 Verrucomicrobiota bacterium
CCGGCTGGTTCGAGCGCAACGGGATCGGTGTGGGTTCCCTCGTCAAAGCCACCCGGAAGACTCTTCGCGAGCAGTTTGGACTGAAATAATCGCCCCATGCTTTTGGCCCTGGCACAACTGAATACCACCGTCGGCGACCTGACGGGCAATGAGGCGCGAATCCTGTCCGCCTACCAACAGGGAGTCGCCGCGGGCGCTGGACTCGTAGTGGTCCCCGAGTTGGCACTGACCGGCTATCCGCCCCGGGACCTGCTGCTGCGTCCGGCGTTCGTGGACGCCAATCTTGCGGCCCTGGACCGCCTCGCGGCGCAGACCGGCGAGACCGGATTGCTGGTGGGATTCGTCGGGCGCCACCCAATCCGTCCCGGTCGGGAGCTGACCAACTCCGCCGCGCTGCTTTGCGGCGGCAAGGTGGTGGCCATTCGGCACAAAACCCTGTTGCCGACCTACGATGTCTTCGACGAGGACCGCTACTTCGAGCCGGCCGCGGAGAATCTTCCGGTGCCCTTCCGCGGACACCGCCTGGGGATCACCATCTGCGAGGATCTCTGGAACGACGAGGATTTCTGGCCTGCGCGGCGGTACCGTCCGAATCCGGCGGTGACCCTGGCGGACGCCGGGGCGGATCTGATCGTCAACCTATCGGCGTCACCCTGGCATCTGGGCAAGGAGCGGACCCGTCAGGCCATGCTGTCGAGTCTGGCGGCCAAGGCGGGACGTCCGATCTTCTATTGCAATCTGGCGGGCGGCAACGATGAGCTGGTCTTCGACGGACAGAGCGTGGCCTACGGGGCCGATGGCACCCTCATGGCGCAGGGCGCGGCGTTTGCGGAGGACTTTCTCCTCGTGGATACGGAGGCATCGGGAACGGTTCCGCCACGCGTGCGCACCGACGAGTCCATGCTGCACGACGCGCTCGTGCTCGGTACCCGGGACTACCTGCACAAGTGCGGCTTCCGGTCGGTGGTCCTCGGACTGAGCGGTGGCATCGACTCCGCCGTCGTCGCGGCACTGGCCGTGGCGGCGCTGGGACCGGGGCAGGTCCGCGGACTGGCATTGCCATCGGAGTTCAGCTCCGAGGGCAGTATCGCCGATGCCCGGGCACTGGCGGAGAACCTGGGAATTGCCTTTGACGTCGTCCCCATCCAGCCGCCGTTTGCGACGCTCAAGACCCAGTTGCAGCCGCTGTTTGCCGGACGCGCCGAGGACACCACGGAGGAGAATCTTCAGGCCCGGTTGCGCGGCGTGACGCTGATGGCGATGTCCAACAAGTTTGGTTCGCTGCTGCTCACCACGGGCAACAAGTCGGAACTGGCGGTCGGTTACTGCACGCTCTATGGCGACATGTGCGGAGGGTTGGCGGTGATCAGCGACGTGCCGAAGACCTGGGTTTACCGCCTGGCCCGCTGGATGAATGACGATGCGGCGGCGCGCGGCGTTTGCCCGCCGATTCCGGAGTCGAGCATTACCAAGCCCCCCAGCGCGGAGTTGCGTCCGAACCAGACGGATCAGGACAGCCTGCCGCCCTACGAGGTTCTGGACGCCATCCTGGAGGGCTATGTCGTCGGTGCCCAGTCGGTGACTGATCTGGTGGCGCAGGGGTTGCGCGAGGCTGATGTGCGGCGCGTGGTCCGGTTGATCGAGGGATCCGAGTACAAGCGGCGTCAGGCGGCGCCCGGACTCAAGGTCACCACCAAGGCCTTTGGGGTGGGGCGACGGGTGCCGATCGCGCAGCGGTGGCGCGAGGCGTGATCCGAACGTCCGGCGGTTCGCGCGAATCCGGAGGATGCCCTACGCTGTGCCCGCGATGTCGCCGTTTGAACTTGTTTCCTCCTACGCCCCGGCCGGGGACCAGCCCACGGCGATTGCCAAGCTGACGGAGGGGCTGCTCCGCGGTGAGAAGCACCAGGTTCTGCTCGGGGTCACCGGCTCGGGCAAGACCTTCACCATGGCCAATGCCATCGCCCGCCTCAACCGGCCCACGCTGATCATCTCCCACAACAAGACGCTCGCCGCCCAGTTGTACGCGGAGTTCAAGGGGTTCTTCCCCAACAATGCGGTCGAGTACTTCGTCAGCTACTTCGACTACTACCAGCCCGAGGCCTACATCCCCCGCACCGACACCTTCATCGAGAAGGACTCCTCGGTGAACGATGAGATCGAGCGGCTGCGACTGTCCACCATGTCCAACCTGCTCAGCCGGCGGGACGTCATCGTGGTGGCCAGCGTCTCCTGCATCTACGGGATCGGTGACCGCAACGACTATGAGTCCATGGTGATTCCGCTGCGGGTCGGACAGGAGATCGGACGCGACACCCTGCTGACCCGTCTCGTGGAGCTGCAGTACTCGCGCAACGATGTCCAGATCGAGCGGGGCCGCTTCCGCGTGCGGGGCGACGTGGTGGAGTTGCAGCCGGCGTTTGCCGAGGATGCGGTGCGCATTGAGTTCTTTGGCGACCAGATTGAGCGCTTTACTCGGTTCGAGCCGCTGACCGGGGAGGCCATTGAGAACCTGGACGCCCTGAATGTGTTTCCAAGCAAGCAGTTCGCCACTCCCCAGGAGAAGATCAATCGGTCGCTGATCACCATCCGTGAGGAACTTGGGGAACGCATCGCGTGGTTCGAAAAGCAGGGGAAACTGCTGGAGGCTCAGCGGATCAAGATGCGCACCGAATTCGATCTGGAACAGCTGCAGGAGCTGGGTTTCTGCTCGGGCATCGAGAATTACTCCCGACATATCATCGGACGCGCCCCCGGGACCCGTCCGGGTGTGCTGCTGGATTTCTTTCCCCAGGATTTCCTGCTGATCGTGGACGAGTCGCACGCCACACTGCCTCAGATTCAGGGCATGCACGCCGGCGACATGGCGCGCAAGACCGTTCTGGTGGAGCACGGCTTCCGCCTGCCCAGTGCCCTCGACAATCGTCCCCTGAATGCCGAGGAGTTTCGTTCCATCGTCGGACAGGCGGTTTATGTCAGCGCCACCCCGGGACCGCTGGAGATGGGGTTGGCAGGTCCGTCCAATGTGGCGGAGCAGATTGTCCGGCCGACCGGACTGGTGGATCCCGAGATCGTGATCAAGCCGCTGAAGGGGCAGATCGACGACCTGATGGAGGAGGCCAAACAGCGGGTGGAGAAGGGGGAACGAGTGCTGGTGACCACCCTGACCAAGCGGACGGCGGAGGAGTTGACGGACTATCTGCGCGATCTCGGGGTGAATGTGCGCTACCTGCACAGTGAGATTGATGCCATTGAACGGGTGGAAATTCTTCGCGCCCTCCGCCGCGGCGAATGCGACGTGCTGGTGGGCATCAATCTGCTGCGCGAGGGACTCGACCTTCCTGAAGTTTCACTGGTGGCAATTTTGGATGCGGACAAGGAGGGCTACCTCCGCAGCGCAACCAGCCTCATCCAGACCGCCGGACGCGCGGCCCGGCACCTGCACGGAAAGGTCATCCTCTATGCCGACGTGAGGACCCAGAGCATTCAGAAATTCCTGGCGGTGTCCGCCTACCGGCGCGAACGCCAGCTCGCCTACAACCAGGAGCACAACATCACGCCGCGTTCGGTGACGCGGGCGGTGGAGGGCAGCCTGTCCAGCCAGTCGGGCGGGCGGGCGGCGGCGGCGGCCGCGCTGCACGAGAGCGTGGAGCAATTCGACATCACCGAGACCGTCCGGGAACTGGAGGGCGAGATGGTTCAGGCGGCCAACAACCTGGAGTTTGAAAAGGCCGCCCTGCTGCGCGACCAGATCCGCGAACTGAAGCAACGACTGGGAGGCCAGGAACTCAAGTCCCCTGGATCCACCGCCCGCGCCACGCAGTACGGACGCGCCGCCAAGGGACGGGGGAAACGCCGCGGATAGCATGCCACAGGGGGAATCAACCACAGAGGCACAGAGACACAGAGACACAGAGGAGGGGAAGGCGGGTGGGGCGCTAAAGCGGTTGAATGGCATCGGCCTTGAACTCTGACCGGTGCGGGATTCGTTTCGGGGGATTCCCTTCGGCTTTCTCCGTGTCTCTGTGCCTCCGTGGTGAAAACCGCTTCCCCGTCTCTGCCGTTTGCGAAAAATCATTTTGACTGTTATTTCTGTACTGACAGAAATGACTGCATGAACGCGTTATCGCAACCCGAGCAGAAGTT
>JBDKKE010000516.1:0-2661 GCA_039796255.1 Verrucomicrobiota bacterium
GCGCGGGTGAATTGGGCGGTTGCTTCGTGGCGCCCCACCCGGCGATCAGTCTGCCCGAGGGTGACTGGGCGGGCGGGCTGGTGGAGGTGTCCATCGCCGGGGGCAATGCCTTCGACCGGCTGGATTTCCAACCCAACCCGGCGTTTCCGGCGGCCGAAGGCGTCGCCTTAGGGGTGCTGGTCAACGGCAAGCAGACGGTGACTTTCAATACCCTCGACATTGGCGAGGTCGGCATCACCGGCGGACAGACGATGACCTGCGTATTGAAAGAACCGGCAAATGACGCAGCGATCGTGGCGTTGCTCGGGCAGTTGCGCTACGGGAACAGCGAGCTGACGCCGGACTGGTTTACCAACGATGTCAGGGAATACTCCGCGCGGACCATTGCCGTCACACTGACGGACGCCCTCGGGCAGGTGACCCAGGTGAACCGGGAGGTGGTGTTTCCGGTTCTTCGGGGGATCAGTCTCGGAGATGATTTGCAACTGCCCAAAGACCAGACGGCGGTGCTCCACTTGCAGGGCGTTTTTTCCACCGGCCAAGTGTTGCCGGTGCCCAAGTTGGCGACGAAGTGGACCAATGTCTGCGGCTCGGGGGTCGTTGGCGGTGTGCTGAATGGCGCCGTGGCCGGCTTTCCGGGGCAACATAATGTCAAAGGAAGTACTCCGCCCTACTGCTGCACGGTCTATGCAAAAGCGGGTGATTTGTACGCAGAAACCCTCGTTTATGAGGGGGTGTCGCGAGTTAGAACTCTCGATGAACTTGACGACTTGGTGCTACTTCTGGTGGCGATCCGCTACAATAACGACGTAGGGGACGCCCTCGATGATTTGGCATTTTGCCCACTCTTGCACCCGTTGCTTACGATCTACGAGGTTGGTGAGTGCTACTCCACACCCCCTCCCCCTCCCCCTGAAAATACAGTCTCCCGGATCCGCCTGCATGCGGTCGGAAATGGCCAAACCTCCACCGTGTCCCCGACCCCCTTCTACGCTCTGGAAGCCTTGATGAAGGAAACCGCGGACGGGCGGCGTTGGGCGGGCCTCTACCGGGAGCACGGGGCCGAGATCGTCCGGATCTTCATCCAGCATCCCTCGCTGATGGTTCAGTCGCACGAATTGATTGCCGCGTATCAGCCGGGCGTGGTCGCGTTGCTGGCGGGCCAGGGCGACACGGTCACAATCTATCCACCGATGATCGCCCAGGTGAACGCCTTCTGTATCGCCCTCGCCCAGCACGCCAGCCCCGCGTTGAAGACCGCGCTCGTCCAGGAACAAGTGCGGTTCGACAACTTCCAGCGCTTCCAGAATGCCAGCTTCTCGGAATGGGCGGGCCTGCTGGGCCTGCCCATCCCGACCGAGCCGCTGCTCCACGTCACCCTCACCCGGCGCGAAGCGACCCGCTTCCACCTGGCCCTGAGCGATCTTCCCGGACTGGATCTCGCCCTCTGGCGCAGTCCGGACCTGAAGACTTGGGCACGGGTGCCGAATGCCGAGATCCAACGCGACGGCTTCACGCTGCTCTTCACCGATCCCGCGCCCCCCGACGCGGCGGCCTACTATGAAGTCCGGCCCTGAAAATGGGCGGACGCCGGATTGGTTGCAGGCGCCCGTAGGACGGACGTCCCGCCTGTCCGGCAGCGAAACCAGGCACTGCCCCCCCACCGACACCGGGGCAATTGAAGGCGCCTAAACGCCCCGGCCACACGGCCCCTTGCCGGACACCCACTGGCTCTGCCGGAGCAGAGCTGTCACCGGGCTGAAGTAGGACAGGTTTCCAACCTGTTCGGCAGCGAAGCGGGACAAAAACCACGAACCAGTGAAGTGACGGGTGTCTCGCCCGCCCGGACCACCGAACAGCTGGAAGCCGAGCTGCGCGCGCTCCGGCGGGAGTGGGGCGTTCAACAGGGGGATCTATATCATTGATAGTGTTGCTGCAAGGAGGGGCCTCTCGAGGGGCCTCACGAGGTAGCATGGTTTCTGAGGGTCAACGTCGCGGGGGGTGGCACCATGTCGTCAGCCGCGGGGAAGGCGGCGGTTCCTGGGGTTGGTCTCCGAATTGCCGCAGAGATGTTCCGTGGATATCCACGCGTTTGTACTGATGGACAACCATTACCACCTGCTGCTTCGGTGCCGGGAGGCTAACCTGAGCGAGGCGGTCCGGTGGTTGCAGGTGAGCTACGCGGCTGCTTGAACTGAGCGCACCGACGGCGGGGACATCTGTTTCAGGGGCAGTTTAAGTTGGCCCTGGATGAAGTTGCACGATACGGCGAATTGTCACTGAAACGTATCTGACCTGATTGCTCTCACGCGTTTGACGAAGGTTGAATCGGGCGTATTTAGGTCTGCCGCGTCTCTGCGGCAGTACAATTTGATAACCAAAATGAAAATCAGACAGACTCTCTTGGCCATCATGGCCGCTGCTTCCATGGGCCTTTGCCACGCCGCCTCGGAAAATATCGTCGTTGTGGCGGTCGGCGCGGGTCAATTCAATACGTTGGTGGCGGCCGTTAAAGCCGCCGATCTTGTAGAAGTTCTCTCAGAGCCTGTTTTAAAAGTCGATGGTGGGGAATTGAGATCCTCAATTGATGGAATCCGGTGAGAGTAAGCTGGCAGAACGAATCGAAATATTACATTGACAACGCGTTGAACGTAAACGATT
>JBDKKE010000517.1:0-5200 GCA_039796255.1 Verrucomicrobiota bacterium
GGAATCTCTCCGGCCACCAGGATGGGATGGGGCGCCTTGAAGGCGGCCAACCGCGCCGTCACCCGTTCACGCAGCTCCTGGATGAGCCGAGCAGGATTCACTTCCGGAGGGTTATCCGCAGCGGATCTCCGGGGCACGACGACGGCGGCGACATGTTGTCCCAGGACGGGGTGGGGCGTGGAAAATGCCACCGCCTCCGCCACTCCGGGATGCTCCCGCAGCACCTCCTCGATCTCAAGGGGGGAGAACTTCTCGCCGCCTCGGTTGATGACGTCGGCCCGCCGGCCGGTGATGTACAGGTGGCCGTCGGAATCCAGGTAACCGAAATCCCCGGTGCGCAGCCACTCCCCGACAAAGGCTGCCCGGTTGGCCTCCGGATCATCCTCGTAGGCCGACATCACATTGACTCCCCGGATGGCCACCTCGCCGGTCTCGCCCAAGGCGACGGGCCGCCCCTCATCATCGAGAATCGTCACCTCAGGCCCGGCGGCCCTGCCGACGGAACCGGGTTTGCGCAGGTGAGGTGAAAGCCGGTTGCTGGCGATCTGGGGCCCCGCCTCCGTCATTCCGTAGGCCTCGATGAAGGGGACCCCCAGCTCAGATTCGATCTCCTCGATCCAGGGCCGCGGCATGGGGGCCGAGGCAGAGCGGACAAATCGGAGTTCAGTCGTTGCCGGCAGGTCCGGATGGTGACGCACGGCGTCGAGAATCATCCGGTGGATCGACGGCGCCGCTGAATACCAGGTCGCCGACGACGAGCGGAGCCACCCGGGAAATGATCCGGCATCGAATCCCGGAGGACACACCACGCTGCCCCCCGCCGCCAGCGAGGCGTACAGCAGGCTTAACCCATGGATATGAAACAGGGGCATCACGTTCAGACATCGGTCCGCCCCGGACAACTCCAGCGCTGCGCGGATGCCTTGCGCTGCGAAGCAGACATTGCGGTGGGTCAACGGAACATACTTCGGGCTGGCAGAGGTCCCGGAGGTCGGCAGCAGCAGGGCCGTGTCGCCAGGACGAGCCCATCCGCCATCGATCCGCCGGCTCAGTGGTTTTCCATCCACCTCAATGGGCCCCTCCCTCCCGCAAAACTTCCACACCGGAATGCCCTGGGAACGGGCCGCCTCCATCGCGCCAGGATTTCCATCGTTTGACACCACCAGTGCCTGCGGCCGGATTCGCTGAAAGTGAGCCTCAAACTCGGCGCGACGAAACCCCGGATTCAGAGGGGCACAGGTCGCCGCGGATGCAATGCCAAGCGAGGCCACGGCCGTGGCAGGTCCGTCCGGAAGCACCAGGGCCACACGGTCATTCCGTCCCACGCCGAGGGAATTCAAGACACCCACCCATTCCCGAATCCGCAGATCCAGGACGGCGTAGGTCATGGGCGTTCCCCCGGGAGCGAGCAACGCCGCGGCATCGCCCCGATCCGGGAAAGGCCCAACCCACTGCGACAACGTCTCACCCAATTCCCGCCCATCCCGGTCCGTGCTCAGCGTGGAATTCAGACCATCCACCAGCCGAGCCCCGCATTGGGGATGATAAAACGGATCCACAAAGCAGAATCGGGTCAGACCGCCCGCGATTGCAATCCCCCTCCGGTTGGGCGCGGAACATTCCCAAGTTGGCGGTCAGGCGCTGGGACTTCCCCCACCCAATCGGTAGGGTCCGGTTCCACCCCGGACCCACTTCAGATCCGCCGCGTGCGTGGACAAACGGAGCGGAACCCGGGTGGCTCCAGGGCCAGGAACTTCCCCCAATCCCCGCTGCCCCTCCACCCGCGCAGCGGATCCAGATGGGGGCGCGGGTGGAACGCGCCCCTACCCAGGCGCATGGGAGGATAAAGTGTCAGGTTATTGGTCTCCCATGCATGATCCGTTGACCGACCGCTTTTAACATCCCGCCTAGGCGCCCGGATTGCGCTTCAGTCCGAGCGCCTTGAGGCGCGACGCCAGCGTGGTGGGTTTCATCCCCAGCAGTTCGGCCGCACCCCCCGCGCCGAATATCCGTCCGCCAGCCTGGGCCAGCGCGGCCCGGAGGCTGTCACGTTCCTGCCCCTTCAGCTCGGCGCGCGTGAGCAGCGCGGCCGCGGCCGGGGGGCGCGGGTGCGCACGGTCCGTTTCTTCGGCCGGCGCGGACAGTTCGAAGCGCAGTGGCCCGCCCTGGGCGAGGATGACCGCACGTTCCACCGCGTTCTGTAGTTCGCGGACGTTGCCCGGCCAGTCGTGGCTGGTGAGTTCCGTTACCGAGGCCTGGGTGAGTCGCGGCACCGGGCGATTCATGCGGCGGGCGGCCTGGTGGACGAAGTGCAGCGCCAGTGGCGCGATGTCCTCGCGACGGTCACGGAGGGGCGGAATATCGAGAGGGAACACGCTCAGGCGATAGAACAGATCCTGACGGAAACGCCCGGCGGCCACCTCCCTCTTCAAATCCCGATTCGTCGCGGCGACGATGCGCACGTTGATTTTGCGGGTTCGGGTGTCGCCGACGCGCTCGATCTCCTGTTCCTGCAGGACCCGAAGCAACTTGGCCTGCATGGGCAGCGGAACTTCGCCGATCTCGTCGAGGAAGAGCGTGCCGCCGTCGGCCAGCTCGAACCGGCCCGGCTTGTCCCTGACCGCGCCCGTGAAGGCACCGCGCATGTGGCCGAAGAACTCGCTCTCGAACAGGGCCCCGGGCACGGCGCCGCAGTTCACCTTGATCAGGGCGCGCCCCTTGCGCGGGCTGTGCTCGTGAATGGCGCGGGCGACCAACTCCTTGCCGGTACCGCTCTCCCCCGTGATGAGCACCGTGGCGTCGGTGGGCGCCACGAGCTGGATCTGCTGCATCACCTTCTTCAGCCCGGGACTGCCACCCACGATGTCTTTCACGCCGAGCGCGTCGCTGACTTCCTGGCGAAGATACCCGTTCTCCTCCTCCAACCGGGCCTTCAGGTACTCGATCTCCTCAAACGCCCGCGCATTGGCGATGCTGACCGCCGCGTGGTCGGCGAAGACGCGCATCCAGTCAAAGTCGGACTGCTCGAGCGCCCCGGTGTCGAAGACGGCCAGCACGCCGAGAACTTCGCCGCGGAAGACCAGCGGCTGGGCGGCGAACGTCTGGATTCGCTCGCGCCGGATCCAGTCCGGATCGGCAATCCATTCCTCGTCCCCGATTACGGACGGCAGGATCAGCGGCTCGCCGGTCTGCCCCACCCGTCCAATCTTCCGCACGCCCATCGGGAATCGCCGAAAGCGTCCTGTGAGACGGGTCGAGTCCGCCTTCGGGTCGCCGGAATTGCCCGCGCTCGACACCAGATGCAGGCACCGCGTCTGGTCCGGGCACTCCGCCCGGAAGCGGCACTCCTCACAGATATCGCCCGGTTCAATGAGCCAGATCCGGACCAGCACCACATTCGAGCACTGCGCCAGTCCCGTGACGACGGCGCGCAGCAACTCGGGAAGCGAACGCTTCTGCGCCATCGAAACCATCAACGTCGGAAAATCCGCGCAGTGCACCGTCCATGACTACGAAATTGCATCACCCGACACAACGATAGTTCGTTAATTACGATTATTCGTCGTAATCACATGGGGAAGATACTCGCTAAAAGCCCAATGATCTTTGTGTTTTTAGGAATCGGGACCGGATGGCACGCCACCAGCGCTCCTGGGTCAACGCCGCCCACTGCGGTCACAACAACGAAATCCAAACGACCATGAATCGCATCGCACAGCTCGACCCAACTCAAACCTCCGGCAAGACCAGGCAGTTGCTGGAAGCCGTCCAGACCCAGCTCGGCAGCGTGCCGAATCTGTTCCGCGTGTTCGGCAATTCACCGGCTGCGCTGGAAGCGTACGTCGGCTTCGATACCGCGCTGGCCGGCGGCGTTCTGCCGGCAAAGGTTCGGGACCAGATTGCGCTGGTCGTCGCGGAGATCAACGACTGCAGCTATTGCCGCAACGCGCATGCCTACCTCGGCGCCAAGGCCGGCTTGAGCGACCGACAGATCGCCGACGCGCGCAAGGTCGTCGCCAACGACGAGCGGACCGAGGCCATTCTGAGCCTCGCCCGCAACGTCGTCGTGCAGCGCGGCGAACTCAGCGATACCGAGTTCAAGGCCGCGCGCGCCGCACAACTCACGGACGCCGAGATCGTCGAGACCGTCGCCAACGTGGCGCTCAACATTCTGACCAACTACGTGAACCACGTCGCGCAGACGGTGGTGGATTTCCCGGAACCGACGCCCCCGGCGACCGAAGGAACCGTCGAAGCCTGTGCCGCCCCGGCCTGTGGCTGTGCCTGACCAAATGGCAGAATCAACGAACCAAAGAAGGAATCAAGAGCATGAAAGACATCCTCAAATCCATCGCCATCCTTGCGCTGCTGTCCGCCTCCGCATTCGCCGGCGACCTGGTCAACGTTTCCGGCGCGAGCAAGGCCGCCGTGAATGGTTACGACACCGTCGCCTTCTTCACGGACGGCAAACCGGTGAACGGCTCACCCTTCATCGTGGCGGATTACCAGGGTGCGACCTATTACTTCGCCACCGAGGAGCACAAGAAACTGTTCACGGAAAACCCGGCGAAATACGCACCCCAGTTTGGGGGGTTCTGTGCCTACGGAGTCGCGCTCGGCAAGCTCTTCCCCGTGGACATCAGCACGTGGCAGGTACGCGGCGCCAAGCTATATCTCAATCTGAATCCAGGCATCCTCAAGACGTTCAATGAGGACGTGGAAGGCAACGTCGCCAAGGCCGACAAAAACTGGCCCGGCCTGGTAAAGAAGAACGCGAAGTAAACCTCGCAGTTCCAGGGCGGCGGCGGAGGCGTCGCCGCCCTCGGCTTCGACCTGATTCCCCTCCACCTTTGCCCCATGAATACCCGCCCACCCTTGCCGCCCTTCACCGAGGAAACCGCGCGCCGGAAGATCGAGCTCGCCGAAGACGGCTGGAACAGCCGCGATCCGGAACGCGTGGCGCTCGCGTACACCGAGGATTCCGAATGGCGGAACCGCGACCAGTTTGTCACCGGCCGGCCGGCGATCATCGAACTGCTGCGCCGCAAATGGGCCCGCGAGCTGGACTACCGTTTGCGTAAGGAACTGTGGGCCTTTACCGACCACCGTATTGCGGTGCGCTTTGAATACGAGTTCCACGACGCCGGCGGCCAATGGTACCGGGCCTACGGCAATGAGAACTGGGAGTTCGCCGCCAATG
>JBDKKE010000518.1:0-11920 GCA_039796255.1 Verrucomicrobiota bacterium
GCCCTGCAACGGCGGGGCATTCGGCCCGCGGCGGCCGCCAGCCGTACGGAACTCCTTCGCAGGGTCACCTACGACCTCACCGGACTTCCACCCACTCCCGCCGAGGTGGAATCCTTCCAGAGCGACGCGTCACCGGGCGCGTATGAACGGGTCGTGGGTCGCCTTCTGGCAGCGCCCGCGTTTGGTGAGCGCTGGGCCCAGCACTGGCTCGATCTCGCGCACTACGCTGACTCCAACGGCTTCGAACTGGATGCTGACCGGCCCGATGCCTGGCGTTACCGCGACTGGGTGATTCGCGCCTTCAATGAGGACCTGCCCTATGACCGGTTCGTCCAGATGCAGGTCGCCGGCGACGAACTGGCCCCGGGGGATCCCGCCGCCCTGATCGCTGCCGGATTCGCCCGCGCCGGCCCGCGTGAAGTGGTGTCGGGAAACATCGACCCCGAAGTGCGGCGGCAAAACGAACTCACCGAGGCGACCGGCACCGTGGGCAGCGTGTTCCTCGGACTGACCCTCGGCTGCGCACGGTGTCACGATCACAAATTCGATCCACTGCCGGCCACCGACTATTACGGGCTGCAGGCCTTCTTTGCCGGCGCGCAACTCACCGAGGTGCGCATCCACGACGACCACGACCAGGAGCGATTCGAACGCGAGACCCAGCGCATCACCAGCCAGATCAAGCCCCTGGAAGCGGCATTGAAGAAACTCGAGGAGCCCTACCGTGCCCGACTGGCGCAGGCCAAGGAAGAGAACCTCACCGAGGCGGAGCGGGCGCTGCGCGACAAACCCAAGGAATCCCGCACCCCCGAGGAGGCGCGGCTCGTCGAGGGCATTGGCGTCGCCCTTCAGGTGAAGTGGGAGGAAGTCGCCGAGGCGTTCGTCACCAACACCGCCCAACCCGCCGACTTCGCTGCCCGTGAGGCGTTGAAGCGCCAGGTTTACGACCTGGAGCGCCAACTGCCGCCGCCGCCGGCACGCGCGATGACGCTGACCGAAACGTGCGAACCCATTCCCGAGACGCGACTGCTCGGGCGCGGCGACGTGAAGAACAAACGCGCCGTCGTCGAACCGCACCCGCCGCGCATCCTGCTCACGGCCACCTCCGATGACGCCTCCGCCGCGGGAGGATTTGCGCTGCCCACGGACCCCATCGACGACACCCATTCCGGCCGCCGTCTCGCGCTCGCCCGCTGGCTCACGTCCCCCGACAATCCGCTCACCGCCCGGGTGATCGTGAACCGGCTCTGGCAGCACCACTTTGGTCGCGGCCTGGTGGGGACGCCCTCCGACTTCGGCACCCATGGGGATCCGCCCATAAACCGGGAACTCCTGGACTGGCTGGCTCTGGAGCTGATGCGCAACGGCTGGCACCTCAAGCCGCTGCATCGACTGATGGTGACCTCGCGCGCCTACCAACGTTCATCCTCCGACCACCGCGAGGTCTCGAACGGGACGGATCTGGATCCGTCGAATCGCCTGCTGTGGCGAACGAACCGTCGCCGCATGGAGGCGGAAGGATTGCGCGACTCCGTGCTGGCGGTCGCCGGCCTCCTGAACCAACACCGCAGTGGACCGGGGGCGCATATTTACCTGGAGCCCGAAGTGGAATCCCTGATTTTCACCGAGGCGGAGGTGGTTGAACTGTGGCCGGAAGAGACCGATCCCGCCGTCGAATGGCGCCGGTCCGCCTACCTCCACCGGAAGCGCAATGTGCACTATCCCATTTTCGACGCCTTTGACGTACCGGACGCCCAGACCCCCTGTCCGCAGCGTCCGGTCAGCACGCACGCTCCCCAGGCGCTGGTGATGCTCAACAGCCGCTTTGCCCAAAGCGCAGCGCGGGCCTTCGCAGCGTCGCTGCTCCGGGAAGGAACCGGGGACCCGGACCGGATTCGGGAGGCCTTTCTCCGCTGCCATGCGCGTCCACCCACGCCGGCCGAGCTGAAGCTGACCCAGGACTTCCTGGACGGCCCGCCGGAATCGCGCCCCGATCGCTGGACCGATTTCGCCCTCGCTCTCCTCAACAGCAACGAGTTTATCCATGTCCCCTAAGCCCCGCCCACCGCTGAGTTGTCCCGGGGCGACCGCGCCGTCGGCCGGACTGTCACGACGGCTGTTCCTGCAGCGCGCCGGCCATGGATTCGGCGGAGTCGCCCTCGCCCAGATGCTCGCGGCGGAGCAACCCGCCCCAGGGGGCGGACCCCGGTTTCAGCCGCATTTTAAGCCGCGGGCGAAACGCTGCATTTTCCTCTTCATGGTCGGTGGTCCCAGCCAGATGGACCTCTTTGATCCCAAGCCAGTGCTCGACCGCCTGCACGGACAACCGCTTCCCCCAAGTTTCGGACGCATCAACAGCCAGTTCCTGGAGAACGACCCCCTCTGTCTCCGCACCACGCGGCAGTGGGGACGCTACGGTCAGTCGGGCATGGACCTTTCGGACCTCATCCCGGGAATGCACGCGCATGCGGACACCATCGCCCAGGTGCGTTCGTGCGCCGTGGACAGCGTGATCCACGCCCCGGCGCACTATCAGATGAATTCCGGCCGGATGTTCATGGGCCACCCCAGTCTGGGCAGTTGGGTCACCTACGGACTGGGCACCGAGGGCGAGAATCTGCCGGCCTTTGTGGTGATGTCCCAACCCCAGGGTACCCCGGAGGGAGGCGCTCCCTGCTGGGGGCCCGGATTCCTGCCTGCTTCCCAGCAGGGCACGCTGTTTGGCCCCGGGGCCAATCCCATCGTGAACCTGGCTCCCGATGACCCCGCCTTCGGGGGCGCGCGGCAGCGACGGATGCTGGATTATCTCCAGGACCTCAACCGGGTTCAACTTACGCCCGGCGACAGCGACCTGGAGGCGCGCATCAACAGCTACGAACTCGCCTTCCGCATGCAGTCGGAAGCACCGGACGCCGTGAACCTCACCCGCGAATCCGCGGAGACCCGCGCCCTGTACGGACTCGACCGCCCCCAGACCGCGGAGTTCGGCACGCGCTGCCTGATTGCGCGCCGCCTGGTTGAGCGCGGCGTGCGGTTTGTGCAGCTCTATTCTGGTGGCGGGCCGGTGGCCTGGCAGTGGGACGCCCATGATGACGTCAACGCCAACCACGAGAAGATGTGCGGCGCCACGGATCAGCCGGTAGCGGCCCTGCTGACCGATCTGAAACGGCGCGGCCTGCTCGACGACACCCTGGTGATCTGGGGCGGCGAATTCGGCCGCACCCCGGTCAGTCAGCGCGGCAGCCGGGGCCGCGATCACAATGCGACGGGCTTCACCATGTGGTTCGCCGGCGGGGGCATCCGCGGCGGCACCATTTACGGATCCACCGACGAGATCGGACTGAATGCCGTTGAAGGCCGGGCCCACGTGAACGACCTGCACGCCACCATCCTGCACCTGATGGGACTGGACCACACCCGTCTCACCTTCCGCCACAGCGGCCGCGACGAACGCCTCACCGACGTCGCCGGAAACGTCATCCATCCCCTCATTCAGGGCTGAGCGGAAACGGCCCCACCAGACTCCGCCGCTTCCCGGGCTGCGCACTCCCGTTCAGGCCATGATGCCGCGTACCCGGTTGCCGGCGATGCCGGTGAGGCGGGCGTCGGCGACCGGTTTGTGAGCGCTCGACCGGTGACCGCCACCGTCAGAAACGCGGCGCCGAGGGTTCCGGTGAGAAGCTCGGTTACGCGTAGGGGATGGAAGAAGACTCTGCCCGCCGGCTTCAGGCAGGCAATCTTCAGCTGCGACGCAGGGAGGGCATCCACGCGTTCCCGGGAGGCCATCCACGCACGCAGCGGGATGGAAATGGGGCGCGGGTGGAACGCGCCCCTCCCGTGGGGCTCCGAAAAACTCAGCGGTGCGGACGTTGACGCCATCTCGCCAAATCAGGCGTCATTGGCGGACGGTTATGCCGAGTCTTGTTGGCCTCATCACTTCCACCGATCCCGCCGTCCGCAATCAATCCATCGCCGCCCTGTGCCGCTCGGCCTCGGTGCCCGATTTGATGGAGGCGGCCGGTGAACTGGATGCCTTCCGTCGCCGCGCGGAAAACCTCTACGAGCGGGTCCGGGCCCTGTTCTTCCTCTACGACCTGCACCGATTCCACCTGCCGGCACGCCTGGCGACGGCGGCACCGGCGGACCGGCCGGCCGCGGCCATTCCCTTCAAGGGCTTCGAACAGTTGCTGCACCGCCGGTTTGAGGAGGCCATCGAAACCTTTCTGGCCCAGCAACAGGCGGAGGGGGCCAGCGACGGTCTCTCCTCGGCTCTGGCGGCCGCCTACTACCGCCTCGCCTTTCAGACGTTGGCGGATCAGGTCCGGCGCAGCGTGCGAACCGTCCGGGGCAATCAGTGGATGTTCCGCATGGGGCATCCGGCGGACCAGCCGCTGCGGATCCGCCCGGAATTGCTCGAACGGGCGGCGGACGGCACCTATCCGATCCTGCGGGAGCAGACGCCGGTCCGCATGGATCTCACCCATTCCGCCTGGAGCGACATCTTCTTCCTCGGCATGGACTATCCCGAGGGCGCACGGGTCCTGAACGTCTCGGTGGACCTGGGGGTGCATGGCCGGGACGCCGCGCCCCGACCCCCGGTGAGCGCCTGGTTCCGGGTGCTGGACGAACCGGTGCTCCGCCTGACCTCGGTGGACCTCGGCGCCACCGCCGATCTCACCACCCTGGCCGAGGTTTTTGATTTTGCGCGCGACTACCTCGGGCTGCTCAAGGCGGCGGTCATCGCGTCCGGTCTGGTCCCTCCCGGCATCGAGGGTTCCGGACAGTCCCTGGGCGACCTGCTGACCCGCATGGTGGGAGCCGGACGCGGACTGGAGATCGTCTCCTCGGTAAACGACATTCCCAAAGGTTCCCGTCTCGCCGTCAGCACCAACCTGCTGGGATCGCTGATCAGCGTCTGCATGCGCGCCACCGGACAGACCCACGGAACGAGCCTGACCGGGCCGTTGACCGAGGCGGACCGCAGGATCGTGCTGGCGCGGGCGCTGCTCGGGGAATGGCTGGGCGGCAGTGGTGGCGGCTGGCAGGATTCCGGCGGGGTCTGGCCCGGCATCAAGCTCATCACCGGGGTCCCGGCGGAAGAGGGCGATCCGGAGTCCGGCATCTCGCGCGGACGCCTCATGCCGACCCACCATGTGTTCACCCGCGATGAGATTCCGGAGCAGGCCCGGCAGGCCCTCATGGATTCGCTGGTGGTGGTGCACGGCGGCATGGCCCAGAACGTCGGGCCCATTCTGGAAATGGTGACCGAGAAGTACCTGCTGCGCTGCGAGGCGGAGTGGCATGGACGCCAGGATGCCCTGACCGTGCTGGATGAAGTCATCAACGCCCTGAAGCGCGGGGATATCCGCGCCGTGGGCGCCGCCACCACCCGCAACTTCCGGGATCCCATCCAGACCATCATCCCGTGGGCGTCCAATGCCTTCACCGAGCGCCTGATCGCCTCCTGCGAGGCGGAGTTTGGCGCGGATTTCTGGGGCTTCTGGATGCTGGGCGGAATGTCCGGCGGCGGCATGGGATTCATCTTCGATCCCCGCCGCAAGCTGGAGGCCCAGGACCGACTCCAGAAACTGATGCTCGAGACCAAGCGGGACCTGCAGAGCGCCCTGCCCTTCGCCATGGATCCGGTGGTGTTCGACTACGCCATCAATGAACACGGCACTTGTGCGGATCTGCTCCAGGGCGAGGCGGGCCTGATGCCCTCCGGGTACTACGCCCTGATCGCCCCCGTGCTGCTGCGTCAGGACCGCCATGAACTGCCCGCGGTGCGACGGACGGAACTGGACAAATTCGGCGCCGCGGCGCGGACGCGTCCCGAACTGCGGGGCATGGTTCAGACCCTGTTCGATGCCCTGCTTCCGCGCGGCAAGGCGGGACGGGGCGACGGGTCATCCCTGGCGGACCTGCTGGAGCAGAATGGATTCGACCGCGCCCAGCACGAGCAGATCCGGACCGATCTCAAGGAGGGCCGCATTGGACTCGCCCAGAACCGGCTGCGTGCGGATGCGGTGATTGAAGACGTCCGCTCCGGCGACGTCGTCGATCTCTCCCGTTCAACCGAAGACCTCACCCGGGCGGCGCTCCGCGCGCGCGGCGAGGAGGCCCTGCGACGGGGCGAGGTGGCGGTGGTGACACTGGCGGCCGGCGCGGGATCCCGCTGGACCGGCGGTGCGGGCACCTGCAAGGCGCTGCACCCCTATGCGAAGTTGGCCGGACGCCACCGCACCTTCGTCGAGACCCACCTGGCCAAGTCCCGCAAAACGTCCCAGGAACACGGCGTTCCCCTGCCCCACCTCATCACGACCAGCTACGCCACCCACGAACCGACCGCCAAGTTCCTCTCCGACGTGGGCAATTACGGTTATCCAGGGCCGCTGCATCTGTCGCCAGGACGCAATGTCGGACTGCGAATGATTCCCACGGAACGCGACCTGCGCTTCCAATGGGAGGAGATGCCGCAGCAGATGCTCGACGTCCAGCAGCAGAAAGTCCGGGAAAGCCTGCGCGCGGCGCTCATTCAATGGGCCCGCGGAGCCGGCGAGGCGGGTGACTACACCGACAATGTCCCGCTGCAGTGCCTGCATCCGGTGGGACACTTCTTCGAGATCCCCAATCTCCTGCGCAATGGCGTTCTGGCCCAATTGCTCGCGGAGCGTCCCCAGCTCAAACACCTCCTGCTGCACAATATCGATACCCTCGGCGTGTCGGCCGATCCCACGGTGTTGGGACAGCATCTGGAGGGGGGCGCCTGCCTGACCTTCGAAGTCATCACGCGGCGACTGGAGGACCGGGGCGGTGGACTGGCCCGGGTGAACGGACGCGTCCGACTGGTGGAGGGGCTGGCCATGCCCAGGGAAGAGGACGAATTCAAGCTGAGCTACTACAACTCGATGAGCACCTGGATCGACCTCGACCAATTCCTCGGGGCGCTGGGACTGACGCGGCAGGACATTCTGATGGGACGTGAGGAGGCGATCCGCTCCGCCATCCGGGTCCTGGCCGCCAAGCTGCCGACCTACGTGACGGTCAAGGACGTCAAGAAGCGCTGGGGGCATGGTCAGGAAGACGTCTTCCCGGTGGCTCAGTTTGAGAAACTGTGGAGCGATCTGACGGCGCTGCCGGAGATGTCCACTCAGTTTGTGGTGGTGCCACGCCTCCGCGGGCAACAGCTCAAGGATCAGGCCCAGCTCGACGGCTGGCTCCGCGACGGCTCAGCGGCGTACGTGGAACGTCTCTCCGCGTGGGGGTGAGATATGCCCGCGGTGGGTTGGGCAGTCCGCGGATTCAAGCGATTGGTTCGTCGCGCACACAATGATGAGGTCCTTCGAGAGTGGGTCGGAGGCCAGCATTCCACAGCGCGGGCCTTCTTGAACCCCAAAGGCATCACGCCTACGGTCCGCTGTGGCGCAACGTCGTTCCGAGCCTAACCGAATCGGTAACGTGCGGCTCTTCCTGCTCTCCTTAGGGGCATTGGTCGTGGTGATGGCCTCTGTGGCACTCTGGCGACTGCGTCCCGCTCCCGTCGGAGGCCCAATAGTCCAACACCTCGATTCCTCGGCTCGAATTAATCCCGAGCTGAATGCAAGGAAGGCGGAGATTGAGGCCCGCGAGCAGCGTATGAACGAGACGATTTGGGCCCCGGAAATGCTGGCGCAGGAGTGCAGCCGAACGGTGGAATTCTGGTGGGACACCCTCAATGCCGCTTCCAACAAGCTCGCTTCGGCGGCCGCGCTCGCAGTGGGCGAAGTTCGGATTCCGGGATGGTTGCCGGCAATCTCTTCGGTGCATGGCATCGAGATCTGGTCGCCCTCCGGTGAAGGAACGCTGCTGTCCTCTGAAACTTGGCGCCTCCGACTGGGGGCTCTGGACCGTGATGGCTGGCGGCTGGTGCAGACCGAGTTTCGCCAGGTTGGGTTTGAGATGGAGGCGCAGGGCCGGCCGGCGCACAGTTTTTTTTACTTCAGTGCGCATCTGACCAATGCATCGCGCCTGTACCGTG
This sequence comes from Verrucomicrobiota bacterium, assembly GCA_039796255.1. Classification (GTDB taxonomy): domain Bacteria; phylum Verrucomicrobiota; class Verrucomicrobiia; order Limisphaerales; family UBA9464; genus UBA9464. The sequence goes on from JBDKKE010000518.1 coordinate 8,018, forward strand.
CATCCTTGGAGGGTGAGTTGACCATTCACTGGACGCCTGGGAGTCACGCTGGGGAGCGGTTGGCGGTTCGTCAGGTGGATGCAAGCCGGATCCGGCTTGGAACGCGTGAGGGACCCCCGCCTTTCGAAGAGTGGCTGGAGGAGACGCTCACCCCACCCGTCAATTCCAGCTCGGTCGATCCCCTCATCGTCCACGACCTCGACGGTGACGGACATCCGGAGGTGATCCTTGCCGGGTTGAACCGAGTCTACCGCCTGGGGGGGGATGGGAAGTTTCACGCCTCACCGCTGGCCGCCAACCAACCGGGCCTCCTCAGCACGGCCCTAGTTGCGGACTTCAGTGGCGATGGAGTGTCCGACTTTCTCTGTCTTCGCCACGACGGTCTGATTCTTTTTCCCGGATCGGCGGCCGGTCGGTTCGATGTGCCGGGGATTCCAGTGTGGGAGCCCCCGCGCGATCTCGTTCACGCCATGGGATTAACCTGCGGCGACATGGACAGCGACGGCGACCTCGATGTGTTCCTGACCCAGTACAAGCCGCCGTATGATGCCGGATCCATGCCCACTCCCTGCGACGACGCCCGCGACGGCCTGCCCTCGTACCTGCTTCGCAACGAGGGAGGCGGACTGTTTTCGGACGCGACGGTTGGATCCGGGCTAGAACCCAAGCGTCGTCGTCGCACCTACAGTGCCTCGTTCTGCGACCTCGATGACGACGGTCATCTCGACCTAGCCGTGGTCAGCGACTTTGCCGGGCTGGATCTCTATCAAAACGATGGCCGCGGCCATTTTCGCGACGTCACCGCACGCTGGGTCGTCGAACCCCAGGCGCTCGGAATGGGCCACGCGATTTCGGACTTCAATGCGGATGGACGCCTGGACCTATTGATGATCGGAATGAATTCGCCCACCGTGGATCGTTTGGAGTATCTCGGGCTGTGGCGGCCCTCTCCTGGGCTCGACCGCGCCGCACGCGTCCGGCTGACCCATGGGAATCGTCTCTGGCTTTCGCGGCCTGGGAGCGGCTTCGAGCAAATCGGGTTGAATGACTCGATAGCGCACACCGGATGGTCCTGGGGATGCACTGCTGCCGATTTTGATAATGACGGATGGCCAGACGTCGCCATTGCCAACGGAATGGAAAGCCGGGGATCGGTCCGGGACTACGAGTCCGAATTCTGGTTACACGATGTTTTTGTCGGGGACTCGGACGATGATCCGGCCGCCTATCTCTACTTTAAGGACAAGGTGGCCCGGACCCAAGGACGTGGTCACTCCTACGGCGGATATGAGAAGAACCGACTCCTGCTCAACCGTGAGGGGCAGTCTTTTCAGGAGGTGGGACACCTATTCGGAGTCGCCATTGAGGAAGACTCACGGAACCTAGTGGGTACCGACCTGGATGCCGATGGACGAGTCGATCTCGTGGTCACCAGCTATGAAACCTGGCCAAGGCCACGGCAAACCCTGCGCATCTTTCGAAACCGGTTGGCAGGATTAGCGCCATGGATCGGATTCCGATTCCACGATGGCGCGGGGTCAGCGATGGGGGCGGTAGTTACCCTCGGGTGTGCAACAGGCCGGGCGGTCCGAACCGTGGTCACTGGAGATTCCCATCGATCGCAGCATCCAGCGACGGTCCATTTCGGGCTGGGAAACCGGGCATCGACCCCGCGCTGGGCGGAAATCCGCTGGACCTCGGGAGAAACGACTCGAATCGCCAACCCCCAGCCCGGCCGTTATCACGACGTGTACCCTCCGACCCGCGGTCAGCGATAGGGAATCATCTGGATGCGGTCCCGGTACCAGGCCATATCCTGCTTGCCCGCTGCATCGAAGGGCTTAGCGGCGCCGTAGTCGTACTTCACGGCATACTTGGAAGCGCCACTGATCCACCGCTTGATCTCGGCATGCCCGTCTGCGAAGGAGAAACCGCAGGCGCCGTTGTGATAGGAAGCGGGTCGATCCTGCCAGTTGTTGACCGCCGGGTCGGTGACAAAAAAGGCGTCATTAAGGGAGTCGGGATGCTCATCCAGCGTCAGATAGGTCATCGTCGGCGCTGGCACGTCGGTGGTTTTTAGAAATTGGCGGTACGCGCCGCCGAACGCCCAACTGCGACCTGATACCGAGCTGGCATTGTTGTCGGAGCGTCCAAAAAACGCATTCATTGAATTGCTGCGAAGTCGCCGGGTGAAACCCGCCCTCTTCTGTGCGGGGGAAAGGAAAATGTCCGCAGGACATTTGTAAACGCCAACGGCGCCCCCCGTGTACTTGCCCAGCACTCCGTTCACCACCCACGCCACGTTGGTGACACTCTGGCCTTCGATACCGGTCGTACCCCAAGTCATGATGTTGTTGACCCAGTTGTTAAACTTCTTGGTGGTAATGGCGCTGGCCGTGTCAGGAATGGTGAAGTTGTTGGCGCAAGCGTCGTTGTAGTCACCGGCGTACAGGTGCCAAGCCAGGACCAGTTGCTTGTTGTTGTTGAGGCAGCCGATGCCCTGGGCTTTGGTCTTCGCCTTGCCCAGTGCCGGAAGGAGCATTCCAGCCAGGATGGCGATGATGGCAATGACGACCAAGAGTTCGATGAGGGTGAACCCGCGACGTCCGCGAAGTAGGATAGCCGTATTCATTTCAGGTAGGCAGAGGGTGTTAGTCACAGATGACCTGATCGCCTGATTCTGGCAAGCAGCGCTTCTCCACGGCCAGGATCCGCCGAAACCCCGGCGAAAGGCATTCCAACCCTACTCGTAACCGTACTGACCTCGGCCGGTGAAGCCGTTGATGTAGCCCGTGCGCTCCCGCCACCACCGAAAGTCCGACCTGCCGGAACCATCGAAATTCCTGACGGCCGGAGGGTTAACGTACATGACTGCATACTTCGACTTCCCACTCGTCCGCTTCTTGACCTCGGAATGCCCATCGGCGAAGGAAAAGCCACAGGTGCCATTATGGTAGGAGGCCACGACATCCTGCCAAGCGGTCGCGTCGGGATTGTTGATGAAATATCCGCCCTTGATGGAGTCCGGATGCTCATCGAGGAAAAGCCACGTCTTGGCCGGATTGGGAGCAGGTCCGAGGATCCAAAGGAGAGCCACGACCTCGATCCATCAGTCACCGCGGAGATCGGGTCCAGCCCTGCGGATCGATCCGGTCGCCCACGTGAATGGGATAGAGCGGCGCTCCGGACTCAAAGCCATCTGCAGCCTCATTGCCGAAGCCATGGGTACAAAACTCCACCCGATAACGCACCGGAAGGAGAGGTTCGACGACCGGGGGCGTGAGGGAATCGGACATCAAACCAACGGTAGCGGGTTCGGAACCCATTCTGCAAAGATCCTTGGTGATTGCTGCTGATGAGAGGTCTCCGGAGGGAGGGAAACGCATCACCCAGCCCGGTTTGGCCCGGCGTTCCTCACCGGTCAGTAGGTTCCTATACGGCCCGGCTCCGAATCCCTTCGGCCGCCTTGCCACCCAGGCTTTTGCTGCCTCTCGCGACGAATACCGATGAACTCTCCGGGCTAAAACAGGCTGCCCTGGGTGGGTTCAGCGGTTGCACCGCCCACTTCGGCCAGCAGGCTACGGAAACCCCAGCGGGCATACTGTTCGCGCAGGGAGGCGAGCTTGGGTTGCCCCGGAACCAGGGTGGGAAGTTCCGGCCCACCCACCTTCGCCTCATGCAGGCGGATCATCAGCTGGTTCCGCCGGACGGCATCCGCCGCGGCGGAGAGGGCAGTCCGCTGGGACTCGGATTTGATCTCACTCAACCGCGTATAGATTCCGTCAATGGAACCGTACTTTCGGAGCAGCTCGGCGGCGGTCTTGGGGCCCACGCCGGAGACACCCGGGATGTTGTCCACGGCATCACCAATGAGCGAAAGCCAGTCGGCAACCTGGTCGGGTC
>JBDKKE010000519.1:0-5363 GCA_039796255.1 Verrucomicrobiota bacterium
ACGCGTGGGATTTGCTGCCGTACCGCGACAAGCGGCTCGATCTCTATCGCGCCCATTTCTGGCACGCCGAGTTCAGCCACGAGAAGCGGACTCCGTTTGCGGCACTCTACACTTCTCTTGGTTGCAAGTTCAAATGCGACTTCTGCATGGTCAACATTGTGAACCGCACGGACAACGCGGACAACACGGTGTCCGCTCATTCGCCGAACATGCGTTTCTGGTCTCCGGCATTTATTCTGAAGGAGTTTGAAAAACTCGCAGGCTACGGTGTTCAGTCGGTACGGATTTCGGACGAGATGTTCTTCCTTAACAAGAACTACTTTGAACCGCTCATTGACGGACTCATTGAGCGGGACCTGGGGCTGCGGATGTGGGCCTATTCCCGCGTGGATACGGTCCGTCATCAGTACCTTGATAAATTCCGCAAGGCCGGCATTGGCTGGCTCGCGCTCGGGGTCGAGGCGGCCAACCAGCAGATCCGCCGCGAGGTTTCGAAGGGAAGTTTCGAGGAGATCAACATTCGCGAAGTCGTCGGCACGGTCCGCGCGTCCGGCATCAACGTCATTGCGAACTACATCTTCGGCTTTCCCGACGATACCCATGAGAGCATGCAGCAGACGCTGGACCTCGCGCTTGAACTCAACACCGAGACGGCGAACATGTATCCCTGTCAGGCGCTACCCGGAAGCCCGCTCTACTACACGGCGAAGGCGAACGGCTGGGAGCTGCCCTCCGACTACGCCGGCTACGCGTTCCTTTCCTACGACAGCCAGCCGCTACCGACCCGGCATCTTAGTGCGGGCGAAGTCTTGGCGTTCCGCGACCAAGCCTGGCATCGATATTTCGCCGACCCGGCCTATCTGGCGTTGGTCGAAAGAAAGTTCGGACTAGCGCAGCGCCAGAACGTCGAGGCTATGAGTAAGATCAAGCTGCGCCGGAAACTGCTCGAAGGAAAGGACGCACCGTTGTGAAGCTGGAAGCCCCCAGATCAGGCTCCGCCCGCACTGTGCCATCTTTGGCCACGCCCTTGCCAGTCGCGGGTTCCGTGGATCTTTCCACTTTGTTGGAATCGGGAAATTACGCGGCGATCGCCCTCGGCCCAGAGGTCGAGGCGTGGGAATATTACGCCGCGCACGGGTTGATCGGCAATGCGAAGAGGGCACTCGACGGGCTTGCGCGCTTTTCGCGGCCAGAGGCTCGTTTCTATTCGGCAGCGGCGTGTTGGATCGACGGCGACGATCGCGGCGCGGCTGCGTTTTTGCAGGGGCTGGACTCTCCTCGCGCCAAGAAGTTTCGAGCATTGGTCGTGAAGCCGGCAATCCAAGTGCTGGCGCAGATGCCTCCGCAACCGGGCCTCGCCAGCAGCCTACTTCAGGGGGCAGCGGATGGACGTTTTGTTATCAGGAATCTGGGGGGAGACATTCGTATCCCTCCTTACGCCGATATTCACCAACTGGTGCCGACGGGCTTCACCCCCGACTTTTTTATTTGCCGGGAAATCGAGTGGATGCCCCTGGCCCACAATCTCAACGAACTCGACTGTCCGCTTTTTGGTCATACGGAGGACTATGACATTCACTGCCAAGCTGTTCTCCCGTGGTATCGGCTTTTTGACGAGATCATCACATGTGGGCCGCACGAATGGCAGAGTCTGCATGAAATGCTCACCGTGCCCGTTTCCACTTTCCCAAAGGCCTATGGGTTGCCCGCTGCGTTGCCCGCTCGTGCCAACGACAATCGGGACATTGATCTATTCCTCTCCGGGACGATGGTTCATCCCTACCATCCCGACAAGGCGCGGTTCATCTTTGATCTTCTGGGATTGGAGGATGAGGCCCTGAAAATTCAGGTGGTGGCGGGGCACTTGTCGGAGAGGGAATACTGGGAACTGGTCGCCCGTTCCAAGATGAGTGTGCCCTATGTGCGGTTCGACGGCTCCATGCCGACCCGCGGGCTGGAGGCACTCGCTATGGGCTCGGCCCTCGCGTTGCAGGCTGGCAGCGTGCTGCGCGCTTATGTCGGAGAAAACGAAGGGGTCTTCGCCTACACTAGGGAGCCGGGTGAACTAATCAAAACTGTCATCAAAATATCTCGCGAATGGGCCACGATCAAGTCGCGGGCGACGCGGGGTGGGGATTACATCCGCAAGGAATTCAGCCAGCGGCGGGTCAGCTCTCAGTATCTACGCTACCTCACGTTTTTGGCTTCAAAGTCCTACCAGCCACGTCAGATCCCGCCCCCGGAGATGAGGCAAAAGCGGACGATTTTCCACCTGGGCTGGTTTCACTCCTGCGCCTTCTACAACTGCACGCTGCATCGGTCGATCGAGCTGCACCGAAGCCTGGCGGCCAGTTACGAGCACCCGCATTTCATCATCGATATCGCGCGCGACACACTGCTCGGCTACGCTCAGGCGGCGATGCCGGCGGTTGCGGCGCATCTTATCCAAAGACGTCAGCCTCCGCCGGCGGTCCCGGAGATGTTGGATCTGGCGCTTGGGCTCTATGCGATCGGCGTGGAGCAGCATCCGCGCAGCCTTGTTATGCAGTTCAACTGGTTTCGGGCGGCGCTTCATTTCGGTTCCGACGAAGCAAAGGCGAAGGCGATTGAGATGGGGCGGCGGATGACGCTGGCGCCACTCGCCGGGTGGGACAGCGATGTGTTTGAAGACGTGTTTCCTTGGGATTTTTCAGGAGATTTTTTTAACTACCGGAGCTATTTCGACGCCGTGATCGATTCCGTTCGCCGGGGGGAGACCAAAAACGCAGGCCTCTATGCCCTGATCATGGCCTCGGTGAATTACTATTTGAGTTTTCAACTTTCGGATCCGGCCTTCGCCCGGCAGGCCGTGGCCCTGGATCCGAATTTTGCCCTCTATCAGCTGCGGCTGGGCTCAGTCCTGTCCAGTCGCGACGACACGCGCCAGGAAGGGGTCGATCTATTGCTGGACCTGGTCTCCGCCTCGATCGTCCGGCTCGAAGCCTGGGCGGAACTGCAGGGTCTGGTCCGCAAGGGGCTTTTGCAGGGTAATCGCATCGATATCCACGAGGCTTCCATACGGAGGGTGCAAAGCAGAATTCGTGTTGAGTCCGCCCTGATAGGTTCCTAAACCCAGTCGCCGTCCCATGAAAAATGCCGCTGAAAACTTTTCGCCGGAGCTATTGTCTTATCCCGAGACCGACGGGAGGTCATCGCGAGCAGCGACCCCGGAGCAAATGGCGGCAAGCGCCAAAATACTGGACCGCATAGTCGCTCTGACCTCGGTGCCTGTCCCGAGGTCGAACGAAACGGCCTCAGCGGTGGAACCGGTCCTGACTCGTGTTGAAGTCGCGGTTGCAGGGGGGCAGGCGACCGCACCGCAGGGGACTGCGGCTTCAGCAGCCGATAAGCGCCAACCGCGGATCCTCCTGATTCCGCTCGAATTCATGGCCTGGAAGCAGGCCAAATCGTGGTCCTACACGGGGAACTTCGCGATCGAAGAGGGTTTGGAGGCGAACGGCGCTGATTGTTTTGTTTTGCCCGCCTGGTTTGAGTTTCCCGCGGATTCACCCGATTCCCTGCTAAAATATGCGCGCGAATTGTGCCACGGACGGGAGTTCGACCAAGTCTGGGTGTGGCTGACTCACAACCGGTATGGGGATGAGTTCTTTTGCTGGCTCGCTTCGCTGGCGCCCGTCCGGGTGGGATTAACTATGGAGTCGATGGAGCATTCCGCCGAGGAACTGTCGGTCTTTCCGCACTTCCGTGGCCGACGGGAGTTCGTTGCGGCGCAATTGCGTTACATGACGCATGTGCTCGTCGCGGACGAGATCGATGCGGAGAATTTTGCCGCGACGCTACCGGTGAAAGCGCTGTGGTATCCTCCCATGATTCCGAGGCGTTGTGTGTGCGACCGCATTGTGCGTCCTACGGCGGACTTCGCCACGTTTTCCGGTGCCCTCTACGGCTCGGAAAGGGCGGCGTTACTCGCGTGCAAGCCTCTGGAGGGGCTGCTCTCGATGCCGGTGCTCCCAGAACAGCGGACCACCGTGCCGCAGATTTTCGATAACCTTCATCGCAATGTGCTCGGCGAGTTGCGCAAACAGCGGGGATGCGATCCGGGCTTGCTGGCGGGTTATGTCGAAATTTTGCGCAAGGTCCGTCGACAGCTCTTTGACCTCTGGCTGGAGGGTTTCCGTCTTGGCTTTGCGTCGGTCAACCTGCCCAGCATCTTCAAGGGTTACGCGGGCCGGGTGGCGGAAAGCATGGCGGCCGGAATGGCCGTAGTTTCATGGGATACACCCAACCGCCCGCGCAATCGGGCTCTGTTCACTGCGGACAAGGAGATTCTGTTGTTCGATCGGAAAAATCCGGACGAACTGGCCAGACATCTTCGGCGATTGAAGGCTGATCCTAGCTTTGCCATGGAGATGGCCACCAATGCGCGGCAAAAGATTCTGTTGGAACATACGGCGGAGATCCGGACCCGCAAGATTCTCGATTGGCTTGCTGCCGGCACCCAGCCCGGTTCCACAACCGCCAGCCCCAGACAAGCTCCCATGTCGATCCTCATGTCCTCCCAGCCCACTAAAGCGAAGCCCGCCGCGGCCCAGCCCGCGAACCAGGAGCGCGAACGCTTAATCGCGACCATCGTGTCCAACCATCCGGGGCTCTACAATGCCCAGACGCGCGCCTGGGCCGATGACGTGCTGCGCAAGGCTGCCGCCCAAGCGGAATCGACAAGCCGCAATGCGCAATCGCTCGCTTCTCTCCGCGTTACCTACTTAATATCAAGCATTCTTGGTGTAACTGGTGGCAACCAGACGTTGCTCCGCCAGGCTGACGAATTGCAGCGTCGTGGCCATGATGTAACCATTGTGACTTACACGCCGAAGCCGAATTGGTTCACGTTTAAGATGCGGGTGGTGCAAGTCCCGTCCGGCCAGGCGATGGCTCCGCATGTTCCACCCAGCGACGTGGTGATTTCCACGTACTTCATAAACACCCACGAGCTGCTCGCGGTAACGGCTGCAGTCAAGGTTTACTACGCGCAGGGCGACCAGTTTATTTTTGCGGATACAACGCTCGCTGACTCGGAGGAAAACCAGAGATGGCGGCAACTCTCCCGCGACTCATATCTATTGCCGCAGGTGCGCTTCGTTCCCAATTCATACAATCTGGCGGGAGCGGTGGAGAAAATGACCGGGCGGAAGCCGGATGGCCTGCTGCCGGTCTGCACGGACCAGACCATCTTCCGGCCGCTCCAACGCAGTTTGCCGGGTTCCAAGGTACGCATCCTGATTGTCGGTCCGGATGTACGCGGCTCGTCCGCTGAACCGCTCTTGTTCAAAGGCATTCAGGACATCCATGACGCGCTACACCTG
>JBDKKE010000520.1:0-4167 GCA_039796255.1 Verrucomicrobiota bacterium
ACGGATCGCCCCACGCGCGATCCGTTCGCCGCCGCCTCGGCCATCTTCCCAACCAGCCCCGGAAGTCCTGAGGTGTATGCGGCCGCCCCTCTCGCCGCCAAAAATGAACGAATGTATAGAGTGACAGGTTCAAAAATAGAGTGACAGGTTCAAAATACGGATCGCCCTGGGCTGGCAGACGGCGAAGGGGAGCGGCTTTGCCATCGCGAAGCAGGTGGCGGAGGGTCTGGTGGCCTTTGCCCAAAATAGAGTGACAGGTTTAAAATACGGATCGCCCCACGCGCGATCCGTTCGCCGCCGCCTCGGCCACCTTCCCAACCAGCCCCGGAAGTCCTGAGGGGAGATGCGGCCGCCCCTCTCGCCGCCAAAAATGAGCGAAGGCAGTGATCACGATGGTAGAAAACGGTGTCCAAACTTCGCTTGTGCATAGAATGAAAGAAATAGAGTGACAGGTTCAAAATATGGATCGCCGTCTCAATTATTAGACCCAGTTCGACCGGTGCGGAATTCGTGTGAGGTTCCCCATCGCCGCTTGTCCGAACTTCCGTGAAGGCTCATCGCCCATCCACCAGCGCCGGTTGTCGCGCCTTCTCTCTCGTTGAACTGCTGGTGGTGCTCGCGGTGATCGTAATCCTTGCCGGACTGCTGGTCCCTCAACTGCTGCGTGCCCGCTTCAACGCCAAGGTGACCGTCTGCCTGAGCCAGTACCGGCAATGGGGCGTCGCGGCCAATGTCTATGCCACCGACGACGGCAAGGGACGCCTCCCCTCCTTCCGGCTGCCGACCAATCAATTGTCCTTCATCGAACCCTACATCTTGGCGCATGAAATGGTCACCAACCTGGCCCCTTATGGCGTTGGGTTGCCCCTGTGGTTCTGTCCGACGCGCCCGACGCGACGGTGGGTGACGGACGCCAATTTCCGATGGCTGCGCGGACGCGAATTGCTCACCCCGGCCGATCTGGTGGACGAGATGACCCACGTGCAGCGGGTCAATTACTACTTCGGAGACCTGATGTGGTGGGTGCCCCGCAAGCTGGGGGAAACGCTGGAGTATCCGGACCCGGGTCTGCTGCAGGTGCGCACGCCGTTGTCCTGGCCGAGACGTGTGGACGACCCCACCGTCGCAACCCAGCCGATGATCTCGGACTGGTATCTGGGCACGTGGGACGCGGACCGCCAGGTCGTGGAAATCCAGGACAACTCCGGCGGCCATCAGTGGGCAGGCCGGCTGCGCGGCCTGAACGCCGGGTTCGCTGACGGCCACGTGGAGAACCGTCCGCGGGCTCAGCTAAAGTGGCAGGCCCGGCGTTCCGGAGGTTCCGCGTACGTGTATTAAAGGTGGAATGTCAGAAGTCGCGAACGGTTGCCCTCTTCACGTGCCACGTTTGTACCCTCTCCAAAGGACTGTCGATCCGTGGGACCACCGTGCGACCCTCACCGCGCCCTCAGAACGGGGGCCCCAGAGCCTCAATCATCGAGAATCGTGACGGTGGGACGGAGGCGGCCTGGCGTGAAAGGAACAGGGCATCCACTGCGCCCGCAGTTGCGGAAATCAAAGGCTGCAAAGGGCATCGTCGAGAACCGCGAGCAGGAAGTCCGCATCAGACAGAGTGATGTTCATCGGCGGTTTGATGCGCAGCGTGTTGCCCCAGAGTCCGCCCTTGCCGATGAGCAGGCCGAGCTCGCGCGACTTCTCAAAGACCGCGAGGCACTCCTCCTTCGCCGGCTCCTTCGTCTGACGATCTTTCACCAACTCCACGCCCAGCATGAGACCGAGGCCGCGGACGTCGCCGATAACGGAATGTTTCTCCGCCAGTCGGGTGAGGCCGTCCTTGAGGTGATGGCCGATCCGGAGTGAGTTCGCCTGAAGCTTCTCCCGCTCGATCACTTCCAGCACCGCGCGGCCCTGGGCACAGACGACGGGATTCCCGCCGAAGGTGTTGAAGTGAATTCGCGACGCCAGGGCCTGCGCAATTCTTGGCGTGGTCACCACCGCTGCCAGCGGGCATCCATTGCCGATACCCTTGGCCATCGTGACGATGTCCGGGAGGACGCCCTGGGTTTCAAACCCCCAATAGTGCGTTCCCGTCCGACCGAAGCCTGCCTGAACTTCATCGGCGATGCATACGCCGCCGGCGGCCCGGGCATGTTCGTAAACACGCTGAAGGTATCCGTCCGGAAGAACGATCGTGCCTCCGACGCCCTGGATGCTCTCGGCAATGAAACCCGCGATCTGTCCCGACGAGCCGAACTGGATCAGGCTCTTCACATCGTCGGCGTATTTGCGTCCGGCATCCGGATCATCCCTGCCCCAAATCCCGCGGTAGGTGTCCGGCATCATCGCATGCTGCACGCCGAAGCTGTGCGGCACATTGTACTTCCACGTGGAGTGCGAGGTGAGGCCCATCGTCGACTGGCTGCCGCCGTGATAGGCGTTGCGCAGGGCGATGACATCGTAGTTGCCGGTGTAGGCACGGGCCATGAGCAGCGCGAGATCATTGGCCTCGGAGCCGGAGTTGACGAAATAGACGACCTTCAAATCGCCCGGCATCCTGGCCGCGAGATCACGGGCGTAGAGGGCGATGTTCGGATGCAGATAAATCGTGGTGGTGTGCTGGATGAGTTCATTCTGCGCGTTGGCCGCCGCGACGACGTGCGGATGGCAATGTCCCACGCTGACCGTCACGATCCCGCCGAAGCCGTCCAGGTAGCGACGCCCTTTCTCATCGAAGAGCCACTGTCCCTTCCCCTCGACGATCATCAGGGGCTTCTGGTAGTAGTGGAAGATGGCCGGGTTGAGGAACTGTTGACGCAGGGCCAGCACCTCGTCGCTGGAGGGACCGGTGTAGGGCCTGGGTGTGTAGTCGCAGGCGGGCAACGGGATGACCTTCATCCGGGCGACTAAATCGCGAATGCCTCCGAAAGCAAAGACCCCCCTTCGAGGAGATGGGGACTCTCACAGTTCGTCCCTCCTTTGCCCTCTGTCGCATTGTCCTGTCGGACCCACTCACAGTAGTCTCCGCACGCGATCAACCTCAGATGATTGTTTCCGTCCATTTCTGGAGTTATTTCTGCGATCTCGCCGGATCGCCGCGCACCGTCGTGGAGATCCCGGCCGGCGGGACGGTCGAGGATGCCCTGCGGGCCGTGTACGCCGCGCATCCACGACTCGCTCCGTTGCGCAATTCCACGCTCATCGCCGTGGGTGTGGAGTACGAGGGGCCGTCCCGAGTCCTGCAGTCCGGTGAGGAAATCTCCCTCTTCCCGCCGGTCCAGGGAGGGTGACGCCCCGCACCCCGCAGTCCCCGCCGGCCATGCACCGCTCCCTCACACTGACCACCACGCCGATTGACGAGGCGCGCTGCATCGCCTCCGCCGGACTCTCCGACCAGATGGGAGCGGTCATCCGCTTCAGCGGTGTGGTCCGCGCCCATGAGAATGGCGAAACCATTTCCGGCATCGAGTACGAGGCCTTCCGCTCCATGGTCGAACACCAGTTCGGCCTGCTGTTCGATCAACTGGCGGAACGATGGCCGGCGGTGGGATCCGTGCGCCTGGTTCACCGACTGGGCTTCGTGCCCGCCGGTGAACCCAGCCTGTGGGTCGAAGTCGCTTCGCCCCACCGCCGCGACGCCTTCGAGGCCTGCCAATGGTTGATCGACTCCATGAAACAGGTCGTGCCGATCTGGAAGAGACCGCGGGGAGGGGGCGGATAGGCGATAGGCGATAGGCGATAGGCGATAGCCGATGGTCGGTGGGTGAACCCACTCTATGGCTGCGGTGGTCGGGAGGTTACGGAGGGATGCTGCAAGGGCTCGAACCAGGGGCGCAAATGATGGGGGATGTAGTCGATAAAGGCGTCGCTGCCCCCCACCGACATCGAGCTGGAACCGGTGTCGATGCGGATTCCGTAGGTGGCGTCGGGATGGCGAACCACGGAATAGGTGCTCGCCACGGCTCGTTCAAACCGTTCGTCCAGCCAGGCTTCTCCCCAGTGAAGGACGAGTTCGGACCGCGACTCGCCCAGTTCCGTCCTTAGCGCGGACTCCATTTGCGAACGCAGTTGCCGCGCGTCCGCCGACGGTCCGGGAACCTGCAGGGTCAGCTTCTCACCGGGTTGATCGGCAATGCCGGGCAAATGCTCCGACGACAGCAATGCACTAGC
>JBDKKE010000521.1:0-5923 GCA_039796255.1 Verrucomicrobiota bacterium
GGGACTGGCCGAATCCCACGCCGGGCGATCACAGCGTGGTTTCCCGCGCCACCGACGAGGACGGACGCGTGCAGCCCTCCGCAGACGATCCCGTCATGAAACAGAAAGCGACCTACTGGGAAGCCAACCAGCAATGGGTCCGAAAGCTCCGCCTCCCCGGATGACCACGGATAATGGGGTCCGGAGGAGAAACCACGGATAGCGCGGATAGCACGGATAGAAGGAATGAAGAGAGGAGAGAGGCCTTGCATGGCAGCCCGCTCCTCAGCCTATCTAGATTGGCAGGTTTCCCCTCCCATCCGTGTTCATCCGCGCTATCCGTGGTTTGAATTCTTCCTCGGTGTTGCCGGGTGAATGGAGGGCGATGTCGTTTGTGAATGCTCGGGAGCATCAGCGCAGCCGAATTCGGAACTTGATGTCTGACTCGTGCGCCGAAGACTGCGCTCATGCCCCGCCGACCTGCAAAACCCACATCCCGAGAGTCGTCCTCAAGGTCGCCTCGGAAGACGGGCTGGAAGCCAGTCGCTGACCAGCACACCTTCGCCTAAACCCCTCCCCTGCCCTCACCATGGTTACTGATTCCGCCGCCCTGCTCATGCTGGCCATTCGCAGTGGCATCAAGCTCTCGGGACAAATCCGTCTCGCCTACGTGGACGCCACCCGACGGCGGGAACTGGTCCTGCCCCTGCCCAATTTCGTGGCCAAGACCGATTGGCGTGAGGCGCGTGACTTCTTCACCCTGGAGGGGTTTGGGCCCAAATTCATCACCGGCTATGTGCGGATGCAGACCGGCACCGTCGTGGCCGGCAACCCGCGCATCCAGACGCTGCTGGACAAGGGCAACGCCCTCGGCAAACCGGAACAGGACGAACTCACGGAACTGCATTCCCAGTATGCCTGTCTGCTGACCGCCGAGGAGTCCGGGCAGAAATGGAGCAACGGATCCTCGGCCGATCCCGACGAACTCTCCGCGCTGCTCTCCGTCCGCCAATGGCAGAATCGGCGGGACGATCCCTTCCCCTCCACCCTGCAGCGGGTGGGCGGGACCCTGATTGAGATCGGCATCGAATACGCCCTGCAGAGGCCGGAGTTGGCCAATCCCAACTCCTCGCGGGGACGCATCCTGGCGGGCTTCCTCAGCGGTCTGGACGAAAAGTTCAACTTCGCCGAGGGCGACCTCGCGGAGATTCCGGCGCGCCTGATGATCGCGACCTTGGAAACGTTCGCTGAGAACTCGTCGCTGATGGGTGGCGATCCGAAGGTCCAGGAGTTGGTGAAGACGACCACCACCGCGCTGACCAAGGCCCTCGCGGAACGACTTGCGGCCATCAATTCCAGCAAGCTTTCGCCCAGCGAGAAACAGGCCGCCAAATTGAAGGCCAAGGACTGGGGGGAACTGGTCTTCCGCACTACCCTGGCTTCCGGTGGGCGCATGGTGCTTTCCGATCCCGGCAGTTACTTCGGCCTGCGCAGCCCCGGTGGTCAGGCCCTCGTGGTTGCCGTGGGCAACGACCTGCTGCAACTGGTGCTCGACGATGATGCGGAGTTGACCGACGTCTTCGGACGCGAGGGGTTGGAGCTGGTCCTGCACAGCGCGCTCAAGGTGGTGGCCCAGCAACCCGATCTCTTTCCCGTCGGGAATCCTGGATTCCGTCAGCTCCTGACCGGACTTGCCGGGGATCTGGGGAGCATTCCCAATCTGATCTCTCCCGACCTGTTCCCTGAGATCGCCCGTCTGGTGCTGGAACGGACATCCGAAAACCTCGACCTCTTCTGGCCAGACCGCGAGAACCACCCCGAGCGCAATCTCCTCCTGGCCGCAGCCAAGACCACGCTCGCCCAGCTTTCCAAGAAGACGAAGGACGCCCGGTGGACGCCCACCTTCCGACGGGCGGATCTGCTGGTGGTCGTGGACGCCGTGCTGAATGAGTTCGTCAACAACCCGGGATGGCTGATGGATGCCGCGGGGAAGGTGCGTCCCGCCCTCAAGGAGGTGCTGCAGGGCGTGGTGGAGGTGCTGCGAAAGCGCGCCGACAACCGTCTCACTCCGGCCACGGCGGCCGAGATTCTTCAGGTTCTGCTCCGTTCGGCGTCACTCCGCCTCGATTTCCTCGAAAAGCTTCCCGATGGGACTCCGGTGCTGGTGGCGGTCACCGACACGATTTTCACCACCATCTTCGACCCCGAACAGGATCCGGCCGTCGCCTGGCGCCTCCTGGGACGCCAGGCGCTGTCGGAGGTGGTGGAGGTCACCCTGCAGGTCATGGCCGATCACAGCCTGACGCCCGCCGCCGCGGTGAAGAAACTCGGGCAGGCGCTCAGTGCCGAGGTGCGTTCGCTGGTCAGCGACGACGGATTCGACCTGGAGGCCTTCGCCGCCGCCCTCTCCAAGAAACTTGCCGCCTGAATCCCCAACCGCCTTCCCCATGAACCGACTCTTCCCGCGACTCATGACCTCTCATCGTCCCCGTCTCTCTCGCCTGCTGCCTTCCGTGCTGCTACTCGGACTGCTCCTGGCGCTGCCCGCCTGCCAGAGCACCAACCGCCTGCGCGAAGCCCAGGACGCCTTCAACTCTGCGGCCACCCAGGACAACCGGTCGCAGTTGGCGGAACTCCGGCTCAGTGGTGCCACTGCCGGCCTGCCCGCCGGATGGAATCAATCGCCGGGCGCCAAACTCGATGGCGAGGTGGTGGGCACCGCCAGTTCCCGCGCCGGATACGCCGCCGCCCTGTTGAGCCTGCAGCACCTGTCGTCCGACGATGTTTCCAAGCTCAAGGCGGACAAACTGTGGGGAACCGCTTTGACCCTCAAGGCGCTCGCTCAATGGCGTCTCGGTCAGTTCGATGATGCGTTGAACACCGTCCGCGACGCGGAGAAATCCGCCAATGGCCAGATCTATCCCCGCGATGCCGCTCTGCTCACCGCACTTCCGGGCCTGATTGAGATCGACTACGCCTACGCGCAGTTGCCGGCGTTCAAAGCCAACCCCACCAATGCCACCGGTATTCTGGACACCTGGCGTCGCCGACTGGTTTCAACGAACTCCACTCCGCCCTCTGCCATCGAACAGTTACGCCAGGCGCAGATTCAAGCGGGCGGCGAAGGCGAGTTGGCCATTTACCTCACCCTGTCCCAACTCGCGGCCTACCGGAATTTCAACGAGTACTACAAGACCGCGACGGGCAACACCCCGCCGGCCAATGACCCGGCCCGGGAGGAGGCGGGTTACGCATTGTTTGAACTCGAAAAACTCATTGCCGATCAGAACGGCGGTCAGGCCGGAACCGATCTGGTGAACAGTTGGAAGAATCGCTATGTCATCGTCCCCAAGCCCCGCCCACCCGTCCCCGGCGCCGGCCAATGAGCCACCGCCGTCTCGATGCAGACCCACTTCCTGAAGGAGGCACACGCACCTCACGTTGACCGCGGGAGACAGGAACCGGAGGAGAAACCACGGATAGCACGGATCACACGGATAAAGAGGGAGCGGAGTCCTTCCATAATTGCAGAGTCACTCCCCGCGCCCCCCCGTCAGCTCATCAAGATCTGTAACCTTCCCCTCCCATCCGTGTTCATCCGCGCCATCCGTGGTTCAAATTCAGCGGACACCGGAGGAACCGCCCGCACTTCGGAGGACCATTTCTCGTGCCGATCCCCGTCCGGAGCGACGCGAAACACTCCGCCGCGGCCGTGCCGTAAAGAAGTCCATCGGCCGCGACCAGTAGTTCGGACTGTGGATTGCGGCAATCGTTGGTCGCTGCAAACACGTGAAGCACGCGAAAATCGCTGCCGTCCCGGGTGATCCGAAACACCGTGCCAGCATCCGCCGCGCCGCCGCGAAAGGTGGTGCCATAAAGAGCGCCGTCCGGTCCCTCCACCAGTCCCCCGGTCGGCTCCGCGCCATCATTCGTCCGGTTCAACGAACGCAACAGCGTGTAGTTGCCGCCGTCGGCGCCGAGCCGGAAGATGACGCCACCGCCCCCAAGTCCGCGGTTCACCGCAGTGCCATAAAGAAAACCATCCCTCGCGAGCACCAACGGTCCCCATCCATTCACGCCGTCGGTATTGGTCGGACCGAACGAGTGGAGAAGTCGCAGGTCGGCGCGGAGTGCTGGGGGCGCTACAGCTCCCGACACGGGAACAGAAGCGGGAACTGTCGGGGGATTGGTGCGGCTGGCTTCCGGGGTCCGCGCCGAACCGGGTCGCTGCGTCAGCACCGTCGCCACCAAGCCAGCGAGGACCATCACTCCCGCCACGGCGGCGCCCACGATCCAACGGCTGCGTGAGGGTGCAACCGGGACCGGAACCTTCCGCACCTCGTCCAGCACCAGGCGGTAAACCTCCACGGTGGCCTGGATGTTCTTCAGGGACGGCCGGCTCAACTGCACCAGGGCGTGATCCACCTTGTTCTCGATCTGCTCATACACCGCCCGCGACACACAGATGCCGCCCGGCTCGGCCAGCGGCTCGATGCGTGCGGCGATGTTCACCCCGTCGCCGAAGACATCGTTCTCCCGCCGCACCACGTCGCCCAGGTGGATGCCGATCCGGATGAGCACCCGGCGCTCGGCGGACCGCGCCTCGTTGCGCTGGCGCATCAGCCTCTGGATCTCCATCGCGCACTGCACCGCGGCCAGCGCGCTGGCAAACTCCACCAGGAATCCGTCCCCGGTGGACTTGATTTCATTCCCCTGGTGCCGCGGGAAAACGGACCGCAGCACCTCCCGATGCTCCTCCAGCAGTTCCAGCGCGAGCGCTTCATTGCGTTGGGACAATGCGCTGTAGCCCACCATGTCGGTGAACATGATCGCCGCCAGCCGTCGATGCTCGGTGGAATGCGGGGGAATGCTAGGTCCCCGAGGAAAGCGCGGCCCAGCCCACGCCGCAAGACTCCGCGTGGGGGCCTGGGCCGATTCCGAGAATCGCGACACTGCCCAAGTCCCGTCTGCAGGCGGTTCGGATCCATGGGCTTCGGGGGCCCGATCCATGCCCTACCGATGGTTCCCTGGATCCGACTACTCCTACTGAAGCAAAATGCGGTAGTAGCGCTCGGTGGACGCAGGGGCGGGGTCGGAAACGGTGAACTCAGCTGTGGTGGGCGTGTTGGTGGAAACGTTCTCCCAACGGGCCAGGTCGCCCGAGCGCTGAAGCACATGCGCGTAGGTGGACGCCGCTTTGACTTGAGCGGTGAAATCGGTCGCCTCAAGCGTCGGGGCAGACATTTCTGGCGGGGCGACTAGGTCGAACACGGCAAAGTTTTGCCGTTCCAAACCGCCAACTTCTGAAAAGTAGCCCGCAAGGAAAACCTGCCCCTTGGAGGCAACGAACACCGTTGGCCGCGAACCTGGATATCCATCCAATCCCGGATTCCATGGATGCACCTCACCTGTAATTGGATTGACCATGGCTATCCGGTCGCGTGCGTGCTCGTTGACCCGACTAAAGTATCCGGAGATCACGAGATAATCTCCGAACTGTCCGATGATGTCGAATCCTGGGAAAGCTACAAAAGTGAACTGGAAATCCGCCTCTTCCGGCAGCACCTCACCAGTCTGCGGATTAAGCGAAGCGAGGTATTTGCGTGGCAGGCCTCCGATCGTTTGAAAATCTCCCGCCACCCACAACCGGCCGTTCATCAACCACAGGCTCCACACGTCCGTAACCTCTAGCGACCACTGCGTGCGCCTGATGTTCTCGTGCGACACCGCCACCAATCGGCCCGGTGGGCCGGCGCCAATTCGCCGAGAGGCCGCATAGACACGATCCTCATCGGCGACCATCGTCCGAACATCATTGATGCCCTCCACATTCAACGCTTCCGTCACCCCGGTTTGAACATCGAAGCGAAACAAGGAACTAGCTGGATAGGTGCTGAAGCTGCCACCGACATAGCACCAGTTCTTCCCCACTGCCAGTGTAGCT
>JBDKKE010000522.1:0-8194 GCA_039796255.1 Verrucomicrobiota bacterium
CGGCGCCGTCGCAACCGAAAACTGTGACTGATATTGTGACAGATCCCCAGTTCAGGCAGGTTGCCCAGGCGTTAGAGAAATCGGAGCAGTGAACGGGCTGACAAGATCACTGCACACGAACCGCCGCTCCCGGTTTGAGATTTCGCGTACTGGTGGGGGCACTGAATTCGCTGCCAGTGCGCTTTCCCGGCGGAGGTCGGGGATCTCCGGCGTTGGATGAATGAGCATGGAGCCGCTTCGACCCAGACCACCGATTATCGTTAGGGGGTGCCAGAGTGAAACGAGGGCTCAGAGATGGGGTGTATTGATCGCCCGCGTCATCGTCGCATTGGTGGGGAATTTATTCTTCCTCGTAGCCATGATGGTCATTGAAGGTGGAATGGAGGATGACTCTTTGGGTTTGGCTGCAGCGGGTCTATTGATTGCGGTAGCCGCATTAGCCCTCATCTGGGCCAGCTTTACATCGAACGGGAGGGGAGTTTTCACAGCGGCGATCCTCTTTCTTTCCCGTCGCCTTTAGTCCTGGCGCCTTTAGTCCTAGCGCTTCGCGCTCGAATTTCCGGGAGGCCTCGCTGAACCTCCGTGCATGATGTTTGTCCTGAGTCGCGGGGGCGTGTTGGCGGCCGTCGTCGGTATTTGGGTGGCCGCGTGGGCGACGGCGGCGCCGCTCCCCCCCTGGCCAACGTCCGCGGCGACGTTTCAAGCCGGAACCACGGGATCTTGGGAATCCATTCAACGGCGTTCGGACGGACGTGAGTTCCTCGCTCCCCAACAACCTGCGCCGATTCTGAGTCTCCGGGTGGACGGCACGCTGCTGGCGCCCACCCTCGCCTCGTGGGATCCCGCCGCCCGGGAACTGATGCTCGGCTTCGGGACGTCCGGGATCACGGCCCGGGTGAGGGTGGAGTCCAAGGACCGCCACGTGACGCTGGAGCTGGTCGGGCTCGAACCCGCGGCCGCCGTGGAACGCGTGTCCCTGGCGCTCTGGGGTCCGATTCCCACGTCGATCCGGAAGACGGTGGGTGAAGTGGTGGGGGTGGTGCGGGACGGCGAGTTCGCCGTGGGAATCCAGGCCTTGAACGCCAAGACGCTGGGTGGCTATCCGGAGAACGACGAAGGCAGCGCCGACCGGCCGTATGCCGCGCGTCCCACCGACTGGGGCAGCGTGCTCCAGGCCTATTCGATGGACCGTTCGAAGCCGCGACGGATTGCGGTCTGGAGCAAACGGGCCCCCAACATGCCGGTTCCCGCCATCCCCGGGGAGACGGTCGTCGGTTCGAAGATCGCTCTCTTTGGCTGTCCGGAGCCCGAGGCGCTGGAAACGATCGGACGGATCGAGGTCGCGGAGGGATTGCCCCACCCGATGGTCGAAGGCACCTGGGCGAAAGTGTCCCCGGAGCGCGGCCGGTCGTATCTCATCGCGAGTTTCTCGGAGTCCAATGTCGATGAGATCCTCGCCCACGTAAAGCGGGCGAACCTCATGAGCCTGTATCACGGGGATCCGTTTAAGAGCTGGGGGCATTACGATCCGAGTTCGAAATTTTTCCCCGGCGGCATCGCGGGGCTGAAGGCCTGTGTGGCCAAGGCCCGCTCCCTCGGCATCCGCCTGGGGGCTCACACGCTTTCCAACTTCATTCAGACCCAGGATCCGTACATCACGCCGGTGCCGGACCCGCGGCTCGCCCGCACCGGGGAGAGCCCGTTGACGGCGTCCATTGACGCGGAGACCCCAACCATTCCGGTGGCCTCGCCCGAGTATTTCGCCCATCGGCTGATGAATGAATTGCAGACGGTGATGATCGACCAGGAACTGGTTCGCTACCGATCCGTCTCGACCGAGGCCCCCTGGCGGTTGCTGGACTGCCAACGCGGGGCCTATGGAACCCGGGCGGCGGGGCATGCCGCCGGCGCCACGGTCGGCAAGCTGATGGATCATTCGTACAAGGTCTTTTTCCCGAATCTGGAACTGCAGCGGGAGATCGCGCGCAACCTGGCCCGCGTTTTCAACGAGTCCGGGCTCAGCCACATGGATTTCGACGGTCACGAGGGATGCCTGGCCCCGGGCGAAGGCACCTACGGGAATGAAGTGTTTGCCAAGGAGTTCTACGATCACCTCGACCATACGGTGATCAACGGAACCAGCCCGCCGCTGTCCCACTTCTACTGGCACATCAACAGCTACTGCAACTGGGGCGAACCCTGGTATGGCGGGTTCCGGGACAGCATGCAGGAGTATCGCCTCAACAATCAGGCTTTCTGCGAACGCAATTACATCCCCAAAATGCTGGGTTGGTATCTGCTCACACCCACCACCGTACCGTCGGACATGGAATGGATGCTCGCGCGCGCCGCCGGGTTCGACGCCGGATTCGCCCTCGCCACGAGCCCGGAGGCGCTCCGGAGGAATCCCCATACGGACCGCATCATGGACGCCATTCGGGAATGGGAAGCGGCCCGTCGTCGCGGGGCGTTCAGCGCGGTCCAGCGCGAGCAACTGCGAAATCCCAAGCTCGAATTCCACCTGGAACCGCTGACGGCGGGAGGCTGGAACCTGTTCCCGTTCCATGCGTCCTCCGACTTCGTTCACGAGCAGCAGGTGCGTCAGCCCGGCGAACCCTCCGGCGCCGAGTGGGATGTCCCCAACCCCGACGAGGCCCAGCCGCTCCAGTTCAAGTTGCGGGTCGTCGGGACCGCCGGACGTCTGGTAAATCCCACCCTGGAAATGGATCGTTCGGTCACGCTCTCCATCCCGGTGGAGATCGACGTCGGGCAAACTCTGCTGGTCGAGGACGAGGGCATCGCCCGGATTTACGACACCAAGGGCAGCCAGGTGAAGTCCGTGGCGTTGTCCACCCGGGTCCCGAAGGTCCGGTCCGGCGTCAATCACGTCCGGTTTGACGCCGAGTTCCAGGGCGATGCACCACCGAAGGCCGTGCTCACCTTCAAGACCCGGGGAACCCCCACCCCCGTGGGTCGTTGAAGCGGAATCGGGGAGGGGCCTCTCCACGAACCCGTGGCAGGCGAGGTCACGAGACTCTCGACTTCTTCAGGGTGGCGGATCCCTTCTGGAGACCCCGATGAACTCCTTGGGTTCTGAAGGGGTAATTTTATATCGTTGATCATGGGCTCCGCCGGGCGCGTTGGAAGGTCACCTGCTTCGCTTCGTGGGGACTTCGTGGTCCGAATTTGGGAGGGGCCTGCACCGTGAACATTTCGGAAAGCGGAGATGCTTCCCAGGAACCGACGACGGCAAGGCGACGCTCCGCGGAGCTGTACGCGGGAGGATTTCCGATGTGTGAGTTCGGCGGGATGCGAACGGCTCGGTGGGAACCTCGCCCTACCGGGGGGCGACGCTCCGCGGAGCCGTGCGCTTGTGGACTGCCGACGAGTGACTTGGGCGGGAAATGGTGTGACAGGTTCAGAAACCTTCGATCCGGTGTCGTCGCGGGGTTATGGATCCTCCCGGCGTGTGGATTTCGTTCGGGTCCGGGGTTCGGAGATCATCTTCTCGGGCGACGTGGGTGCGGGCGTCTGGCCCGACTCGGAACAGATGACCGTAACCTCATTCGATGGCGAATTGCTCCGCAGCGGTCAGCCACTGAAGCTTTCCGGAAACTCGTTCGGTTTGTCTGGAGCCGTCCCTTACGGCGCCGATCAGTGGATCGCCTTTGGTGAGTTCAGCACCAGCGTCCTGCCGTTGGGCCTGGCCAGGTTGGGAGGCGATCTGGGAGTGGACTCCACGTTTCAGCCGTCGGGCCTCGGATCCGCCCCGATTGCGGCGGTGGCGGTGGAGTCCGATGGGCGACTGCTTGTGGCATCCCGCGATGCCAGCGTGCAGCGAATCTTGGCCGACGGTTCCACGGTGAATGCCGTCTCACTGCCGCTGGACGCTTTGCGAGTGGCGGGTCTGACCAGTCTCTTGGATGGACGCTTCCTTGCCTGGGGATTGTTCGAGTCCAAGACGCCCCGTCGCTGGCATCCGCTTCTCCGGTGCCTTCCGGACGGACAGTTGGATCCCAGCTTCCGTCCGGGACTGGATTCGTTCATGCCCAGCAACCGACTTGCCTATGTGACGCAACTCGTCGTCGATCGGGAGGGACGCCTGCTGATCGCGTTGCAGGCGCAGCCGATGAACTGGCAGGACCACATGCAGAGCCACCTGATCCGCCTGCTGCCCGACGGCACATTGGATCGGTCCTTTGAGCCGGTCGTCTTCAATTTCGAGAACGCCGACAACGACTGCATTCACGCCATCGCACTCCAGGAGGATGGCGCCATCCTGGTGGGTGGTGATTTTACCCATATGAACGGACTGCCCCGCCGGCCGCTGGTGCGCCTCAAGGGGACTGGGGTTGCGGCCGGCCGGACCCCGGTCGTCCGGGCGCTGTCCCGAACTCCGGAGGGTATCTTGGATTTGAAGGTCAGTGCCGCCCCGGCGCGTGACTCGGTCCTGGAGCGGTCTTCGGATCTCCTCCATTGGGAGTCGGTATCCACCAACCAGTTCCCGCTCAGCCAGTCCTTATGGCGGGACTCGTTGCCAGTCACCGGCGATGCCCTCCTGTTTTATCGGATTGTGCAGAAGAACGATTAGACCGACCGCCCGACTGCACCGTCCGGCAAAGGGAGATGGTCGGAACGGACGGCGCCGCAGTTCGGGCCCCGGATGCGGGAAATCAGGATTTCTGTGAGATGTCCGTGCCCGACAGGCCGACTTCTGTCAGCCTGTCCGCAGCATGAGTTTCAGCACCTTTTGCTCACGAATTCTTACGATCCTTCTCCTCGGACTCGCCCTCCCGGTTGGGGCTGCCGAGACGCCGGAGGTCCCCGCGGTGTCCTCAGGGTTTCGCAAGGTGGTCCTGGAGGCCGACCGGGATCTGGAGGGCGATGGCAAGGCTGAGGATGTGATCGTGGATTCGATGGAGATTGCCGTGGCGGGAGATGGCCGGGTGTTCTTCGTCGAGCGGGCCGGACGCGTCCGCGTCCTGGATCCGCGTTCCCAGACCACGACCACCCTCGCCTCGCTGGTGGTCTCGAGTGAAATGGAGGACGGGTTGCTGGGAATCACCCTGGATCCCCGATTCGAGAGCAACGCCTGGATCTATCTTTTCTATGCGGAGCCGGAAACCCATGTCGATGCCACCGGACACAAGGTCGGAACGAACCGCGTCTCGCGCTTCACCCTGACCGGCGACGCGCTGGACCTGACATCGGAGAAGGTCCTGCTCCGGATTCCCACCCAGCGGGACCAGTGCTGCCATTCCGGCGGATCCCTCGCTTTTGATGCTGCCGGCAACCTCTTTGCCTCGGTGGGCGACAACACCCATCCCGGAGAATCCGACGGCTATTCCCCGATCGACGAACGCACGGATCGCGGCCCATGGAACGCCCAGAAATCGTCGTCCAATGCCAATGACCTTCGCGGGAAGATTCTCCGGGTGCATCCGGAGCCGGACGGTTCAGTGACCATTCCCGCCGGAAATCTCTTTCCCCCCGGCACGCCCCAGACCCGTCCCGAGATCTACGTTATGGGGAACCGGAATCCGTTCCGAATCTCCGTCGATTCGCGCACGGGGTTTCTCTACTGGGGCGAGGTGGGTCCCGATGCCGGTGGACCGAATCCAGAGCGGGGACCCGCAGGATTCGACGAGATCAATCAGGCCCGGTCTGCCGGGAATTTCGGCTGGCCCTACTTCTGCGGGGATAACAAGCCCTACCGCGCCTACGACTTCACCACCGGGAAATCTGGAGAGCCGTTTGACCCCGCTCATCCGCTCAACCTTTCTACCCTGAATACCGGACCCCGGGATTTGCCCCCGGCGCAACCCGCGTTCGTCTGGTATCCGTACGGCCAATCCACCCGGTTTCCTGTGGTCAATGGCGGCGGTGGACGGACGGCCATGGCTGGACCGGTCTATCACTATGATCCGAAATCCACCTCCGCAGCGCGACTGCCCGCGGAATTCGATCACACCCTGTTCATCTACGAATGGTCCCGGAACTGGATCATTGCCGTTCACCTCGACGCGGACAATCGCATCGCGACGGACGCTTCGGGAAAGCTGCGCATGGAGCGGTTCTGTCCGGAGATGACTTTCAAGCGTCCGATGGATCTCGAGTTGGGCGCCGATGGCTGCCTGTACGTGCTGGAGAACGGAACGGCCTGGCTGGGGAACCGCGACACGCAGATCGTGCGACTGGAGTACGTGGGACGGTAGTCGCCCCGATGCCGGCGGTGGGCGATCCGTGGCGCGTCGCGTTCGCTCAGAATGGGGGCATCATTCCCGGAGGGGGAATGACCTTCGGGATAGTCTCCACCGCCTCCGATGGGTAGCATGCTCGGGTCATGGATCGACGAACCACCCGCTTGTTCCACCTTCTGGTCTTTTCCGCGTGCCTGCTGGTTGCCCGCGCCGCCGTTCCCGGTGTGGAGTCGGTGGTCGTGATTGGATGCGATGGCATGGGCTCGCTGGCCTTCACGGAGACCAACGCGCCCGTTCTGCACCGATTGATGCGGGAGGGCGCTTACACCCTCCACGCGCGTGGGGTGATGCCCACCTCGAGTTCTCCGAATTGGGCCTCCATGATCATGGGCGCTGGTCCGGAGCAGCACGGCATCACTTCGAACGACTGGGAGACCAACCGGTTTACCTTTCCCGCCATCGAGACCGGACCGGAGGGCATGTTTCCCACGATTTTCCGGGTGATCCGGGAGCAGAAACCGGATGCCCACACGGCGTGTCTCCATGACTGGGAGGGGTTCGGACGTCTCTTCGAGCGCAGCACGGTGAACCATGTCGAGCACGTCAAGGACGCCATCGAAACCGCAGGCAAGGCGTCGAAGTACATCAAGGCACACCGCCCGCAATTCCTGTTCATCCACTTCGACGGCGTGGATCACGCCGGCCACGCGTTTGGGTGGAAGTCGTCCACCTATTTTAAGTCCGTCGAGCTGGTGGATTCCCTCATTGGGGATGTCCTGCAATCCATTGAAGAGGCCGGGATGGGCGGCAAGACCCTGGTGCTGGTCACGGCGGACCATGGAGGAGTCGGGACCAAGCACGGCGGCGAATCCCTCGCGGAACTGGAGATCCCCTGGATTGTTCGTGGACCGGGCGTCGCCGGGGGCACGGTGATTTCGAAGCCGGTGAACACCTACGACACCGCCGCCACCATCGCCTGGGCCTTCGGCCTGAAGCCGCCGGCGACGTGGATTGGCCGCCCGGTGACGGAGGCGTTCAATCCCTGATCGACTAACTCCGCCCAGCGCACCGGAGTATTGGCGATCGATTCCCGAGGGATGGACTTCATCCTGGAGAGAGCCGTTGGAGAAAACCGCAGAGAACGCAAAGAGCAGAAAGAAGGTCGGTTGGAGAAGCTGCCGTACTCGTCGGGAGTTCCTCCGTGAGATGAGGCGTTCCCTGGTCTGCCATTGAGCGGAAGTCACCGTTTTCGTGCTCTTTGCGTCGGCGACATCAACCGATTCAAGTCCCCCAAGTCCCTCGTCAAGTACGCCGGCCTCAACCCCGCCTTCGACGACAGCGGCAAGGGCACCAAGTCCGGCGGCATCAAGGGGCATGGGCACAAAGATCTCCGCACTCTTCTCATCGAGGCAGGCCACGCGCTGCTGCGCTCACCCAACCATCCCAACAGCGACTGGGGCCGCAAGCTGCTGGGCCGAAAGGGCGAGGTCCCGATCGCGGCTGCCGCTCTGGCACGCAAGCTCGTCGTCCAGGTCTGGTACTCGCTCAAGGGACTCACCAAGCCCATGGAGCAAGTCTCCAAACCCAGGGCCCAGAAGATCGGGAAAATCATCTCCCGTGTCGGCCAGCAGGGCCTGGACGCACTGGGAATCAGCCGCAAGGACGCGCGCGAACAGGCGCTGGAAATCCTGCGCACCCGCAAGCCGGGCCGGGAGTATGCCCTGCGGCAGGATCGGCCTGCCGCAAACCCTGTTCCGCAGATGCAGGCGTCTGCCTTGGCGACTTAGACCCTGGGGCACGAAGGAGCGGCGCGGGAGCGCAACAGGGCATTGAAAAGAGCCGCCTTCGGCGGAAAGAATTGGCCCCCCAAGAAACGGAGAGGGGAGGACGGCAAAGGAGCAAACCTACCGTTCTCTCCTTTCCAAAGCTTGGGGCTGGCGCAGGTTTCGCGCACCCTCTTGCAGTCAACACGACTGGCCTACGAATGATTTTCC
>JBDKKE010000523.1:0-6958 GCA_039796255.1 Verrucomicrobiota bacterium
AATGGATCATCAGGGAGGAAAAGGGAGACCCGCGGAGCCCCATGGTGGTTTGAATCTCCCTGATGGCCCCTATCAATCACGAGGTAGGCCCTCTCTTCTGCGCAAACGATAACATTCTGAGCGCCAGGTCGATACCAAGGAGCGAGTTCCGAAATCAGGGCATTGTGAACAACTTGGGACACCAAGAAGGGGAAACCGTTTGACGGTTTAGGCGAAAATAGGGTTATCTAGGGCCAAGAAGTTGAATTTAGGAGTTTGGCCCTCGCACCATGCCCGATCCAGTCACCAAAAGTGGCGACCCCGTAACGGGGATTCCTGTGTCCTCGCCGACACTGGGAGCTGATCGGACGTCCTTCACTTGGCGGCACACGCACAAACTGGACGCGCAGAAGCGGGTCGCCTTTCCGGCGATCTGGCGTCCGAAGGATCCTGAGTGCGAATTCACGTTGATCTTGTGGCCGCATATGCATTCGGGACGCAAGCACGGTTTTATTTTGGGAATGCTTCCGGAGCGGTTCCGAAAACTGGAGGACAAGCTGGCGGCGGGTGGATTGGGAGATGACCGGACGGGAACGCTGCGGCGGGCGATTTTTGCCAACTGTACTTCCATGCGACTCGATCCCGCGGGCCGGCTTTGTCTTCCAGCGGACATGGCGGATGCCATCGGGTTGCAGAAGGAAGTGCTTTTTGCCGGAGGTGGGGCGGATTTCGAGATCTGGGATCCGACCACTTACCAGCGTTGTGAACAGGCGGAGGCCGCGACGGCCGCCGAAGCCTACAAACTCCTCAACTGATCTGATCCATGAACCCAGGGCAACTCATACAGCGGATTCTGCGGGGATCCCCAACGGGCCAGTCACCCCAAGATGGAACAGGGGCTCCCGCACAGGCGGGCCTCTTTGGGGCTTCGGGGTCGCGTCCTGGGGAGATCCGGTTGTCACCTGCCGCCGCCGGCCTGCGGGCCACCGCTGGACCCCGGTTCATCCGGCGTGGCAGGCGGAGTTGGTTCGGATGGCTGTTCGGACGCAATCGGCGTCGTGACAGCGCGGACGGACTGGTCCAGGGCGAACTGCTGCTGACGCAGGTCCGGCCAGTACGGAATGATTTTCGTGATACCGACCTCGCTGACGGTGCGCCCCGGGCTCGCGCCAAAGTGCTTTATGAAACGCCGCCAACCCCGGAACGGCGGGACGACCAAGACCATGCATGGAACCGGCTCCGCAATCGGCGTCCGACCACGGTGGTGGCTCCCGGGGAATAGGGCATGGACCGTGTCGGACTTTTCCCATCAACCCGTAATGCTGACCGAGGTGCTGGCCGCGCTCCGGCCGCGCTCCGGCGGCCGATACTTCGACGGCTGTTGCGGTGGGGCTGGTCACAGCGCGGCGATCCTGGAGGCGAGTTCTCCGACGGGTTTTCTCTACGCGTGCGATCAGGATGGCGACGCGGTGGCGGCAGCCACCGAGGATCTGGCGGGGTTTGCGGGGCGCTATGAGCTGCGGCGGATGAATTTCTCCGAGTCCGCCACTTGGGTTCCCCAGGGCACCTGCGATGGAGTGCTGCTGGATCTCGGTGTCAGTTCCCATCAACTCGATACTGCGGAACGGGGCTTCAGTTTCCAGGAGGATGGGCCTCTGGACATGCGGATGGACCGTCGTCGTTCGCAGACGGCGGCCGACCTGGTCAACGAGCAGCCGCCGGCGGAACTGGCCAAAATCTTCTGGGAATATGGAGACGAGCGGGACTCCCGGCGGATTGCGCGCGCCATTGGTGAGGAGCGCGCGATGTACCGCATCGAAAGCACACGGCAACTGGCAACCCTGGTGGCCCGTGTCTGCCCGCGCCACGGGCGGCGAACACATCCCGCGACCCGCGTATTCCAGGCTCTGCGGATCGCGGTCAACGACGAACTGGGGGCGCTGCCCCGAGGGCTCGGTGCCGCCATGCAATTGCTCAAACCGGGCGGGCGTCTGGCAGTTATCACGTTCCACTCTCTGGAAGACCGGGTGGTCAAGGACTTCATGCGCACCGAGTGCCGCGACTACGATCTTCCCGCGGGCGCTTCCGAGGATTTGCCGCATCTTCGGATTTCCCGTGCGCCGCGCGCTTTCTTGGTCGAACGAAAGCCGCTCCGGCCGTCCCTCCGGGAGATTGAATTGAATCCCCGCTCCCGGAGTGCCCAGCTGCGGGTTTTGGAGAAGCACTAATATGGCCAAAAGCGAATCCACTGAAACACTGGAGCTGCGCTGGAAACGCGTGGGGTTTGTCCTGTTTTCCGTCGCTGGAATCGCCGGTCTGACGATCGGGTACTCCCTGCAACGTCGCGCTCACGACGCCTTGGGGATCGAGATCAAGGCCATGGAGAAGCAGACCGAGTGGGCCAAGACTTCGGTGCAGGAATGGCGCGAGAAACTCGCGCGCCAGCAGCGGCGCGAACCGATTGTTCGTCAAATGGTGGAGATGCATTTGGACCTTACCAACATTGTGCCCAGCCAGCGCCGGGTCGTTCCGCTACTCCCCCGCCCATCGCTGGCCGCCGCGGCCAAGTCTGATTCCACGCAGTCTCCGGTGCCCGTGATATCCGATCTCCCGTCCGTGTCCGTCGGGCCCCTGACGGGCACCGCCACTCTCAATCTCCGCACCCAACGTTGACGCCTGATGGACCGGTCCCACCATTTCCGCTGGCTTTGGTTCCTGACCTGGGGGCTGTGTGCCGGCTTTTCAGTGATTGCGGTGCGACTCGTCCATCTTCAGTTGATCAGTCCCCAGGATGCCACCCCTTCCGGCACCGGAGAGCCAGAGGTGGTCATGAACCGTCCGGCGCTTCGTGGGGAGATTCGCGATGCCTCGGGAATCACCCTCGTGCAGTCTCGATTGGCCGTGGTCGTGCGGGCGGACCCGGTCCTGATGGGGCCGTTTTCTGGGGATGTCGCCCGGATTGCCGCGCCCATCCTTGAGCTTCCGGAGGCTGAGGTGCTGGCACGGCTGCAGCCGGTCTACTTTCCCTACACCAACCTCGTCGGCCTGACGAATGGATTGATCGTCTCCACCAATCGCCAGGTGGTGATGCGGGCGCGCAGGGCGAACATGGTCGCCACGAACGTATCGGTGGAGGCTTGGGACCGCCTGATGGCCGCCATCGATACCAACCGGTTTTCCGCCGAGATCGCGCTCCGCACCGAACGAGAACAGCTCAAGGAGCGGCAGCGCCTCCATCGCGAGACGCTGGCCTGGTGGAATCTGCCGGCTCAATGGCAGGTTCACCGGGCGGAGCTCGCTGAATCCAAGGGACTTCGCATCCGCAGGCGCGACCTGGACCAGGCCGCAGCGCAGTGTCGTCGGAAGGGCTTTTTCCCGGAATATGTTCACCTGCGACGGTACCCGCAGGACCAGTTGGCCGCCCACGTTCTGGGATTTACCACCAACGACACTTCCGTGGATCTTCAGGATCGCGGGCTTCCCCCGCCGATGCGGGGAGCGCAGGGACTGGAGCAGCGGTGCGACGCCGTCCTCCAGGGCAAGCCCGGCATTCTCAGGACCCGCATGGTGCATGGGCGGGAATACGTGCCGAGCCGGGGGCGTGATCTGCCTCCGACGGATGGTATGACGGTGGTGCTCACACTGGACGTGCGGATTCAGGAGGCGGTGGAGCAGGCTTTGGACACCGCCATGGAACGTCTCAATCCGGCATCCATGACCGCCATCGTCGTTCGCCCGGCGACGGGGGACATTCTCGCCCTGGCAAACCGGCCTACCTTCAATCCCAGCAATCGAAAGGGGGAGTCCGCAGGTGCCTTCAAGAACCGTGCGCTGACTGAGTCCTTCGAGCCGGGTTCCACGTTCAAGATCGTCACGTGGTCCGCCGTCTTAAATGAGGACAAGGCGACCCTTTCGGAGGTGATCAACTGTCACGGAGGACACTGGGCTGTGCCTGGAATTCGACGGACGATTCATGACGACCAGGGACATCACCTGGGCATCATCTCGGTGGAGGAGGCGTTTGCGAATTCCAGCAATGTGGGCGCGGTCCAGTTGGCACTGCGCCTTCAGACCAACCAGTTCCTGAAGTACATCCGCGATTTTGGATTCCTTTCCAGGACTGATATCGAATGTGCGGAGCGCTGGACCAATCGGGTGGTGCAGAAGGATGGACGCGCCAATGTGGTTCTCAATTTCGGGGAATCGGCCGGTCGCCTGCCCAGTTGGGATGGTTATACCCCGAGTTCCCTCGGGTTTGGATACGCCCTCCGGGTAACGCCGCTGCAATCGGTGATGGCGGTGGCGGCGTTGGCCAATGGGGGCGTCCTGATGAAGCCGCGGCTCGTTCGCAAGGTGCTGACCGCAGATGGCCAGCCGCTTTGGGATTACCCTCCCCAGGCGGTTCGCAGCGTGGTCCGCTCCAACACCGCGGCCATGATGGTTCACGCAATGCGCAAGGCGGTCGAAGAGGGAACGGGCAAGACTGCGGCGCTGGAGGATTTTGAGGTTGCCGGAAAGACGGGAACCGCCCGCAAGTCGGTGGGGCAGGCCTACGACGCATCGCATTACTATGCGTCCTTCGTTGGGTTCTTTCCGGCCAACCATCCGGAGGTCGCGATCATTGTCACCGCAGACGAACCCACCACGGCGGGTAAGTCGTACTACGGCGGCAAGGCGTGCGCACCGGTCTTCCGGGAGATCGCCTCCGCCGTCGCCAATGTTCTCCAACTCGCACCGACGATCATCCGCACCAATGACGCGACCGCCTCGGCTTCGTCCCCCCACGGCGGGGTTTTGGCGCGTCAACCCTAACCTCATGAACCTCTCCTTTACCTGCAATCGATTCAGGACCGCGTGTCTTTCAGGTCGGGCCTGGCAGGTCGGGATTGTCCACTTTGTGACGCTGGTGGCCTGCGGATATGGAGGAATAACGTGAAAGCGTTTCGCACCGTGGCTGCCAGCGTCCTGACCCGCGTTCACCGTCCCCAACCCAGCGTCCAAACCTGATCCCGAATCCAATTCCTGCCGTGCCCAATCACCTCCAAGCCCAGATTGAAGGCGATACCCTGCTCAAGCTGACCCTGCTGTTGTTGTGCTTGGCGGCAATGCTGTGATGCGACCGGACCGCGCCTTGTGATGGATGCTCGAAATCTCCAGGAACTCGCTGCCGCGTGCGGCGGAGAGTTGCGTGGCGGATCCCCCTCGCTGTCCATTCGCCGTGTGACCACCGACTCGCGCGACGCGCGGCCGGGTGATCTTTTCGTCGCGCTCGCTGGGGAGCGTTTTGATGGGCACGATTTTCTGGACACTGCGGCGGTTCAGGGCGTGACGGCTGCGATGATTGCGCGGGCCCGGGCATCCGCGCTTCCGGCGACACTTCCGGGAATCCTGGTGGATGATCCCCGGCGCGCTTTCGGCCGGATGTCGGCGGCCTACCGGAGGGAATTTGACCTGCCGGTCGTTTGCGTGGCGGGTTCGAACGGCAAGACGACGACCAAGGAGTTGATTGGCGCGGTGCTGGGTGCGGCCTTCCCCACCCTGAAAAGCGTGGCCAGTTTCAATAATGACGTGGGGGTTCCGTCAACGCTCATGCGCCTGGAGTCCCGTCATCGCGCCGCAGTTCTGGAGGCTGGAACGAACCATCCCGGAGAGTTGGCGCCCTTGGTCCGGCTGATCGCGCCGCGCATCGGCGTCATCACCAGCATTGGACGCGAACACATGGAGTATTTCGGCACCCTGGAAGGGGTGGTCAATGAAGAGGGATGGCTTGCCGAGCTGCTTCCGCCCGCCGGACAGGGTGGCGCTCTCGTGCTTCCCGGTTCCATGCCTGAGGCTGCGGCCCTGGTGCGGCGGACCCATGCACGGGTGATTCGCGTGGGCTTCGGGGAGGGGAATGACTGGCAGGCAGGCATCCGGGCAATGGACTGGAGTGGCACCACCTTTTCGGTCAGGTCACCGGATGCCACCTGGAATGGTGAGTACACCATGATTCTGCCGGGGCGTCATTCGGTGGTGAACGCCCTGCTGGCCCTCGCGGTGGCGCGGGAGCTGGGATTGAATTCCCTGGTGGCCCGGGAGGGACTGGCCGCCTTTCAGCCCGCCCCCCAGCGAATGAGCCTGGTGGCCGGGGCGGGGGTGCACCTGCTGGACGACACCTACAACGCGAATGCGGATTCGATGCTTGCCGCCCTGCAGACACTTTCCGACCTCCCCTGTTCCGGCCGCCGGGTAGCGGTACTGGGCGACATGGCCGAACTGGGAGACTACGCCGAGACGGCGCATGCGGAGGTCGGTCGGGCGGCGGCGCGGCTGGGGGTCGAGGCCGTGTTTGCCGTGGGCCGTTTTGCGGCGGTGACCGCGGCCGCGGCGGGCGGCGGGCGTGGACGGGCCTATGCCGACGTCGGGGCGGCGGCCGCAGCGGTGATTCATTTCGTTAAATCCGGGGATGCCGTTTTGGTGAAGGCCTCGCGATCCAGCCGACTGGAGCGGTTGGTTGCCGCGCTCATGAAGCAGATGGAACTCCGCGAGACGGCTGACCTGCCCGAAGCCATCTGACGATGCTGTACCACCTGTCCAATCTCCTGCCGTTCGCCCCCTGGACGGTCTTCAAGTACGTCACGTTTCGCAGTGCGGGCGCGGCGGTGACCGCGCTCCTGCTCAGTCTCTGGATGGGGCCCCACGTGATCGCCTGGCTTCGTGAGTTGAAGTTCCGCCAGGATTACCGACCGAAGGACGTGGGCGCAGGGGCGGATGCCACAGCCGCCACCGCTGACCTCGCCAAGCGCGGCACCCCCACCATGGGGGGCATCCTCATGGTCCTGGTCTTGGATCTCACCGTGCTTCTCTGGGCGCAATGGAACGCCCATGTGCTGCTGACAGCCCTTTCCCTGGTCGTGCTGGCGGGGCTGGGATTTTACGATGACTGGCTCAAGGTGACACGTCAGGACAACGCCGGAAGCAGCTCCCGGGTCAAGCTGGC
>JBDKKE010000524.1:0-3358 GCA_039796255.1 Verrucomicrobiota bacterium
TGAAGGAGAGGCCCAGCGAGGTGCCTACCAGCTCCCAACAGGCCAGAGGCACGATGGTGACCAGCGTGGCCGCTGCCATTCCCCGCCAGTATGTCCTTATTGGTGTTGCCAACCAGACGAATAGCAGGAAGGGGATGTGAACGAAGTAGATCAGCCCGCCGGCACCGGTCGCCCAGCCGAGGCGAATGGCACTCTGGAGTGAGCCACGTTGAGGCCCGTCGAACAGGTTTGCGTGGAGGACGAGCAGAAGTGCGAACGCACCGTACGCGACGGCGTGTCCCTGGGGTGCGGTCCCCATGAAGATGAACCCCTGGCTTGTTGCGACAAGTGCCGACCCTACCAGTCCGACGCTTGTCCCTGGCCAGAAGCGCGATCCCAACCAAAATAGAGAGAGGGACGCCGTGCCCCAGGCCAAGAGGTTGGCAACCGCGAACGCCCAATAGGTTCCAAAAGGCCGTTCGAGGAGTGCCACGAGGTAGAGGTGTCCCGCGCGGCGATCCATCTCACTCGTTTCGGGTGGGGCGTCTCCAGTGAACATCCGCAGCATCGGGAGCAGGAAGGTCCCGTCGTTCTGCGCAATGTGGCCGTCAAGGATCATGGCGTATCCGTCCGCGGTCAGCCAAGTGTCCTCGTTGGCCTCGGGACGGCTACTTGCAAGGAACGGGTTCCGGTCGTCGCGGTGCAGGTACCACTCGAGACTGCAGAGACCAAGCACTCCCACGAGCATCAGCGCCGTAAGGGGATTGACGATCCCAGTCCGTCTGGGATCGGGATGCGGGTGGGTGCCGACAGACGGCGCACCCGTTTCACGGATCTTGAGGCTGGAGACGGCGGTGGAAATGGCGATGAAGAGGAACGAAAGCGACGCGGCCAAACCAGTGGCGATGTCGGCAAGGGCGCTCCAGTCGGCGAGATAGTCAGCAATCGGCAGCGCGTATATAAGGAACACGGAAATTCCGATTGCCAACGCGACCGATGCGAGCTCCTTGCGGAATCGAAAGACGCCAGGGGAGCTGGACAGACCTGTAGTTCTCACGACCGAAAATCCGGCCCATGAGTGCTAATGGCGCGTGAGATCACTAGCCGACGAACCACTGGCAGGCACTTTACGGAATACCGGGGCACGGAGTACCCACCCAGATGGGGCGTAGTCCGTCGGGTGCCGGAACGGTCCTTGTGACGTCGCGTCATTATTGTCCTGAGGTGATAACGGATTGGACAGGAACGATACCGCCGCACGCGACGAAGAGAGGCTTCCGCCGACCATTCGGCCGCCAATCACCATCCCAGGGTTCTTCTTTGGAGGCTACGAGTGTTCCACCCAGCTGGACCGTCACGGGGTGAGGCGGAATCTCGTCGCTGAGACCCAGCATGATCGATTTCTCGATGAAGATCTCGCGGGTGCGCGTGATCTGGGGATCGTGGTCCTTCGGGAAGGGATTGCTTGGGACCGGGTTGACGATGGAGGGACCATTGACCTTGCGCCGGTCCGGACCATCCGTGACGCGTCCTTGCGCCACGGCCAACGGATTATCTGGGATCTGTTCCATTACGGGTATCCGGAAGACCTCGACCCCTTCGCCGAGGCATTCGCTGACCGGTTCGCTCGGTACGCGTCTACCGTGGCCCGCTACCTGGTGGGCCTGGATGGTCCCGGACAGTGGTACACGCCCATCAACGAACCGAGCTTTCTGGCGTGGGCCGCCGGTGAGGTTGGATGGTTCGCACCATACGGAAAGGAGCGTGGCTACGAACTCAAGATGAAGCTGGCGAAGACGGCGATCGTGGGCATGGAGGCAATCCGGGCCGTCGATCCTGAGGCGCGGTTCGTAAACGTTGATCCGGTGTGCCATGCGGTTGCTCCGGGTGATGCGCCCGAACTCGCCGCCGAGGCTGCCGAGTTCACCGGATACCAATGGCAGTCCTGGGACATGCTTGGCGGCCTCGGTTGGGTGGATCTCGGGGGGCGGCCTGATTTCCTCGATGTCATAGGGGTGAACTACTACCTCACTGGACAGTGGGAACACCGGCGAGGCGGACATCTGGCGTTCGACGACCCTCGGCGGCGGCCTTTCCGGGAAATGCTTGGAGAGGTGGCAACGCGGTATCCGGGGCATCCGATCCTGATTACGGAGACCGGTTGTTGGGGAGACCTGAGGGTCCCGTGGCTCAAGATGATTGCCGAGGAGGTGCGGGCGGCCGTGGAAAGCGGCATTCCTATCGCTGGGGTCTGCTTCTACCCGTTGGTCGACATGACCGAGTGGCACGAGCGGCACTGGATGCATTTCGGCTTCTGGGATATGGAAGAACGCGGCGGACTTCTCTGTAGAAAGCCGTTCCTGCCGATCCACGAGGCACTCGCAGCTGAGCGCGCCCGAACGGCCACCGCGAAAGAAAATCGGCAATTTCCACCCAATATCGGCCAATATCGCAAAAAGGCTTGACAGCCGAAAACCGGACTAGCTACCATAGAAGGGTCGCCAACGCGGGAACGTGAAAGCGAAGCGGGATCGGGAGGCCGGAAACGGACTCTGGGGCGCGGAAGGCAACATGCCAAACCGCTCCTTCCAGTCAAGGCGCGAAAGCGATCTTGAGAGGCGCGGTCCGGCTACCGGATCCTTCCGGGGGCCAAACGCAGAGACGCGCGCACCTTCACAACTGAAGCGTGGAAGGAAGCAATGCTTCCAAACGCATCGCAAGATGCATCTGACAGCATCTGTCAGGGTATGAGAGCGTTCTCGGCATTGCGCCGAAGAACAGCTGAGTTCGGTTGCACAGAACTTGAACTCCGTCCAGTGGGACGGGGGCAGTTGTTATGGAGAGTTTGATCCTGGCTCAGGATAAACGCTGGCGGCGTGCCTTACCAATGCGAGTCGAACGAGGTCAGACTTCGGTCTGGTTGAGTGGCGTCCGGGTGCGTGACACGTCGGTGACCTACCCATTTGTGGGGAATACCCTGCCGAAAGGTGGGCTAATACCGCATACGATCCCTTCGTCGCAGAAGGGATGAAAGCTCGCAAGGGCGCTGATGGAGGGGCCGGCGGCCTATCAGCTAGTTGGTGGGGTAAAGGCCTACCAAGGCAACGATAGGTATCCGACCTGAGAGGGTGATCGGACACACTGGAACTGAGACACGGTCCAGACTCCTACGGGAGGCAGCAGTAGGGAATATTGCGCAATGGGGGAAACCCTGACGCAGCGACGCCGCGTGGGCGATGAAGGCCTTCGGGTTGTAAAGCCCTGTGAGACGGAAAGAGTGTCAGGATGGTTAATACCCTGGATACTTGACGGTACCCCTAAAGGAAGCACCGGCTAACTCCGTGCCAGCAGCCGCGGTAATACGGGGGGTGCAAGCGTT
>JBDKKE010000525.1:0-8591 GCA_039796255.1 Verrucomicrobiota bacterium
GACGCCCAGGCCCGCTTCCTTCAGGCGGTGCGGCTCGATCCGCAGGATCCCGGCGCCCGGCTGAACCTGGCCATCGTGACCCAGCAGTTGGGGGACCGCCGGGGCGCATTGGAACATTACCATGCCTACCTCGCCGCCGCTCCGGATCCGGCCGAGTCGGCCAAGGTGGCGGAACTGGTGCGTCAACTGGAGGCGCAGTTGGCCCCCCCGCCCACGCTGGCGACCAACCGCGTTCCCGTCATCGCCGCGCAACCGCCAAAACCCGTCACGAATTCAGCGCCGCCCGCCGTTGCCCCGCGCACCAATTCTCCTCAGGTCGCCGCCAACCCGCCGCGCTCCGGACTGCCCAACGCTCCGACCAATCCCGCGGTCCGGATCCCACCCACCGTCCCCGCCCCGACCCCGGCGGCGGTTACTGTGGTGAGCAATCCGCCTCCGGTGGCCCTCGTGGCCTCCAATCCGCCGCCCGTCCGGGTCACTCCCCCCACCACGCCCACCGTGACCCTGCCGATTCCGCAGGCTGCCGATCCGGTGGAGATTGTGCAGGTCGAGGAAGTGCCCGTGTTGAAGGCGGCGAAGGATCCGACGCCTACGCGCCCCACCTCCCCGCCGCCTCCCGCCGCGGCGACCCGAACCGCACCGGTGGCCGCCGCGCCCACCAATGCCCCATCGCCCGCACTGACGCCTCCCGCAGCCGCTGCCGCTTCAACCGCGAAGCCGCCGGCGGCCGTCGCCGAGACCCCCGAGGCCGCGGGCAAAAAGAGCTTTTGGCAGAAGGTCAGTCCGGTGAACTGGGGAAATCCGGTCAAGTGGTTCCGCGGATCGGAAACCGGTGCCACCAACACTCCTCCCGCAACCCGCCCGCCGGAGCGCACCGAAGTGGCCTCCCGCGCCGCGGTCCCCACCAATCGACCGACGGCCACCCCGCCTTCCGCAACCGTCGCCTCGCCCACCTCCCGTCCGCAGCCAGCACCCCCGCCGCCCGCGGAACCTCCGTCCAAACCGGTGATCCCCCGCTACACGCGGCGCACCCCGCCTTCGCTGACGGCGGGTGACCGGACGGCGGCCCAGGCCCAGGCCCAGAAGGCGGAATCGGCGACCGATCGGGAAGCCGCCCTGGCAGCCTGGCAGCGCACGGTGCAGTTGGATCCGTCCTGGACCGCCGCCTGGCTGCAGACCGGACGGACCGCCCTGGAGGCATCCAATGTGGGCGTCGCCCTGATTTCCGGTGAGGCGGCCACCACTCTGGAACCTTCCTCGGCTCCGGCCCACCAGCTCCTCGCCGCCTCGCTGGCCCGCGCCGGGTATCCGCGGGATGCCGCTGAGCACCTGGAGAGGGCGCTGACCCTCAACCCGGGAAATGCCCCGGCACATCTCGCCCTGGCCGGCCTCTACGCCCGCGATCTCGGCGAGTCTGACCTCGCCCGGCCCCACTATGAGAAGGTCCTGACCCTGGATCCGAAACACCCCCAGACGGGGGCCATCCGCGTCTGGCTGGTCAACAATCCCTGATCGCACGGGGACGAAATTGTAAAGCGGCGGTAAATCGAGCGGCCTGACGCCGGTGTCCCGGCTAGGGTTCCGCGATATCCGCATGAACCCCTCCACTTCATCGGCCACCCGCGTGCTGGTCATTGACGATGACCGGAAGCTCTGCCGCCTCATCCGGGACTACCTTGCCCCGATGGGCTACGAGGTCGAGGCGGTGCATACCGGACCTGAGGGGGTCGCGCGGGCGACGGGCGATACCTGGCATGCCATCCTGCTGGATCTCATGCTGCCCGGCTTGGATGGATTTGAAGTGCTCAAGCAGATCCGCAAGACCAGCGATGTGCCGGTCCTGATGCTCACCGCCCGCGGCGACGAAGCCGATCGCATCGTGGGACTGGAGATTGGCGCCGACGATTACCTGCCGAAGACCTTTTCCACCCGCGAACTGCTGGCCCGCCTGCGCGCCGTCACCCGGCGGGCGGTGCGGACGCGGACGCCGGAACCTGATTCCCCGGAGGAGTTGGTGGTGGGCCCCCTGCGCATTTCTCCGGAGACGCGGGCCGCGATTCTGGGTGATCAACCGCTCGACCTGACGCCGGTGGAGTTTGACCTGCTGGAATCCCTGGCTCGGGCCAAGGGACGCGTCCGCTCCCGCGAGGCACTGCTGGAGGAGATCCGCGACCGGAACTACGACGTCTTCGATCGCTCCATCGACGTCCACATCTCGGCCCTGCGTCGCAAGCTGGGAGACGACCCCAAGAGTCCCCGCTTCATCAGAACCTACCGGGGCGCCGGCTACATGCTCATCAACCCCGACGCCCTATGAAGTGGCGCATCCCCCTGTCGGTCCGGTTTCTGGTATGGCTGGCCCTCAATCTGATGATTCTGGCCGTGGTCTTTGGACTCCTGGTGCGGTCCGAGTTTCGCTTCGAATCCCTCATCGCCGGCTCTGTGGGTGAACGGGTGCAGAAGGTGTCGGAGGTGCTGTTCGGTGAACTCTGGAGCCGACCGCGATCCGACTGGACGGCCACCCTGGAGCGCTTCTCGGAAACTTACGGCATCCGCTTCACCCTTCTGGACGATCGAGGCCAACCGCTGGCCGGCGCACGCCTGGAGATTCCTCCGGAGGTGCTGGAACGCATGCGCATGCTGCGGGGTAACGGCGGCCCCGGGGGACCGGGGGGTCCGCGGCGCAATGCGCCACCGGAAGGCGGCGCGCCCCAGCGCCGGCCGGGTTTCGGAGGAATGCGGGGATTCGTTCGAGCCGGCACCCCGCCCTCCTATTGGGTGGTGGTTCCCGCTCCGTTGGCGCCTCCCGACTCCGGAAGCTTCGAGATGGGACGCTTGGTGATCCAATCGCCCACCCTGAGCGGCGGCGGTTTGTTCTTCGACCTTACCCCCTGGTGGCTGGCCGGCGGAGCGGTGCTGTTTCTGTCGGTGCTGTGGTGGGTCCCCTTCATCGGCAGCATCACCCGTTCCCTCGGACAAATGACCGCCGCCACCGAGGCGATTGCGGAGGGGACGTTCGAAGTCGCGTTGAATGATCGCCGGGGCGACGAACTCGGACGACTTGGCGGCGCGATCAACCGGATGTCTGCCCGATTGCAGGGGTTCGTCACCGGACAGAAACGCTTCCTCGGCGACATCGCCCACGAACTGTGTTCGCCGCTCGCCCGCATGGAAATGGCGCTCGGGGTGCTGGACCAACAGGCCACCGGAACCCAGCGCGAATACCTGGGCGATCTACGGGAGGACGTCCGGCACATGTCCGGTCTGGTGAACGAACTGCTGTCCTTCTCCAAGGCAGGATTGAAAGGCAAGGATCTCGCGCTCACCCGGGTGCCGCTGCGGGAGCTGGTGACGCGGGTCCTCTCACGGGAGGCTCCGGAAGATTCCCGCGTCCAGGTCATCCTGGGCGAGGAACTGTGCGTCGACGCCGATCCGGAACTGCTGGCTCGGGCCGTGGGCAATCTGCTGCGCAACGCCCTTCGCTATGCCGGTCACGCGGGTCCGATCACCGTGCAGGCCGCGGTTCAGGGAGAGTCGGTCCTTCTGACCGTGTCCGATGTCGGCCCTGGGGTTCCCGCCGAGGCATTGCCCCGGCTTGGCGAGCCGTTTTACCGACCCGACCAGGCCCGCGCCCGTGAATCGGGCGGGACAGGACTCGGACTGGCCATTGTGCGCACCTGCGTGGACGCCTGCCGGGGACGACTCACCCTGCGCAATCGGCAGCCTGTAGGATTCGAGGCCGAGATTCGGCTGGCGAAGTCTCGCTGAGCCGGTCTTCCGAGTTCAGGGCGACGCCTGCTCCGCCTCCAACACCCGGGTCAACTCCCGGAACTTCGGAATGTTCCTCGGGTCCAGCGCCATGAGGAACTGATGGGCGTCGAGACAGCATTGCCGGGTCTCTTCCGCGGAATCCGGACCCTTCGCCAGTTCCTGCGCCTGATCCGACGCCACAGCGTGATCCGCGCTCTGCAGCACCGTGACCAGGGGAAGGACGCCCAGATTGTCCAGCAGATCCCGGACGCGCTCGTTGGGATTCACCAGCACGAACCGGTTACAGTCCTCCCCAGGAAGGGTCTTCAGGCTGGAAGCGAGGGCAGCCAGGACGCCGGAAAAGGTGCTGTCCATGAGCTTGCACTCGGTGAGATCGAGACAGAACCGCCGGATACCTTCCGAGTCCAGGCGCATCACCAACACCTTGAAGTCGCGGGCCCGCTCGACCGCCGCCCGGCCGATGCAGCGCAGGTAAGCGGTCGGCGGCTCAATCAGCACCAGAATCTTGGAGCTTGAAGGCGTCACAACAGATAAAGGATCCGCCCGGTACGGAAGAAAATCAAGGATCGGTCAGGGGGTCACGGCCAGACGCTCGTCGGGAGCCGCGCCGGCCATGAGCACCCCCTGCTCCTTGTAGGCGCGCAGCACGAAATGGGTCGCCGTGGAAAGCACCCCCTGGATCGTGGCCAGTTTTTCAGAAACAAAGGAGGCGACCTCGCGGAGATTGCTGCCCTCGACCTCCACCAGGAGATCGTAGCCGCCGGACATCAGATGACACGACCGCACCTCGGCGTACTTGGCAATCCGCTCGGCCAACTTGTCGAATCCCCCGCCGCGCTCCGGGGTGATCCGCACCTCAATGATGGCGCGGACCAGGTCGCGTCCGAGCTTTTCCTCATTGAGGACGGCCCGGTAGCCCAGGACGAGGCGGTCCAATTCGGCCTGCTTGATGCGGGCGCGCACCTCCGTCTCGGTCACCCCAAGCAGGGCGGCAAGCTGGGGGGCGGAGAGTGACGCGTCGGAGGCGAGCAGTTTCAACAGCGGATCCATCGGGGGGGAAATACAAGGCCCGACCGGCCCGACACGGAAGGGAATTCTTATCGATGCTGCACACCGATTCACCACTTCAAGTTGACGTTTGCCCGCCGGATGCGCGTCGTTCATTGTCTTCCGCCTCGGGGTTTGCGGACGGATGGTCCGGTCGCGCAGACCCCAATCTTTATCGCCCTATCGCCGATTATCATCGCCCGCCTGATCATGATCTCTCCCCGCCTCACCCCCCTCACCGCTACCCGCACTTTCTCCGCCTCCCTGACTCTGGCCATTGGTATGGGCGCCCTGGCCAGCGGGGCCAACGCCGCGTCGCTGCCCGTGGCGAATTTCTCCTTCGAACTTCCCGCCACCACCTTTGTCGATCCGCGCCTCGACCTGTGGACCAAACCGGCCGGACAGGACCAGTTGAGCGGCGTGTTTGCCAACACGGCCCCCGGATCGGCAAACCACATCACCAACCTTGACGGCAATCAGGCCGCCTTCCTGTTGGCCGTGCCCCAGGCGGGTTTCAGCCAGATTCTGGACAGCCAGTATGAGACCGGGTTCCAGTACGCCATGACCGTGGGAATGCTCGCAGGCGGCAATATCACCACGGCGAACAGCTTGTCGCTGGAGCTGTTCTATGTGGATGGCGCCGGTGCCTCCGTCACGGTGGCCACCACCACGGTCACCTTTTCGCCGACCGATTTCCCCTCCGTGACCCAGTTGCAGGACCGTCAGGTGGTGTCCGCACCGGTGAACCCCGGGGACGCCCTGGCGGGCAAAAACATCGGACTGCGGATCACGGCCAATTCCGGAGACGGCTCCGGCTACTGGGACCTCGACAATGTCCGCGTCACCTCGACGGTCGTTCCCGAACCCGGAACCTGGGCACTGCTCGGACTCGGTCTCGCCGGATTGATTGCCGCCGGTCACCGCAAATCAACGCGCCCGTGAATCCCCAACGGGGCAACCGGGTTCGGACGTCGCCACGCCGGCGGCCCCGATGGAGTGGGTCCAGCGCCTGCGTCTTCCTGGCGTGGGTACTGGCCCCACAACTGTCCGGTGCCACCACCGTCATCTCCCTGCCCAACCCGTCCTTTGAGCAGCCATCGACCGTGTTTGTGAGCACGGAGGTCGGGTCCTGGAGGAAGGCGCCGAAGCCCGATGACTACGACGAAGGTGGTGGGGTTTTCCTTTGGGATCAGCTGGTCGGCGTCTTCAAGAACACCGCTCCCGGAAAACCGGATCACATCGTCAACCTCGACGGCGCGCAGGCGCTCTACATGTTCGCCAATCCCCGCGTCGGGGTTTTTCTGGATGCCACCCAACCCGAAGGATCGTTTCCCTACACCTACCAGCCAGGCGATTCGCTGACGCTGACCGTCGCCGTTCTGGGCGGGGGTGGGGGCATGCTGGAGGGAACCCCGCTGCGCCTGGAACTTTATCACCTGGGGGGAGAAGGCGAACGCTTCCTGGTGGCCGGAACCACCGTCCTCCATTCCCGGCAACAGTTCCGCACCACCACCCAGTTCTTCGACTTCGAAGTCACCGTTCCCCAGGTCCGATCGACCGATCCCTGGGCGAACCGAAGGATCGGCATTGGC
The DNA here is from genome assembly GCA_039796255.1 of Verrucomicrobiota bacterium. GTDB lineage: Bacteria > Verrucomicrobiota > Verrucomicrobiia > Limisphaerales > UBA9464 > UBA9464. The sequence continues at coordinate 6,411 of JBDKKE010000525.1, forward strand.
CTCTTCTCCGCGTTGGAGCCCGATACCGAGATCATGGGCGGCTACTGGGATCTGGATAATGTCCGGTTGACCGTCAGCCGCGATGACGGAGCCTTCCTTTTGGCGCCGGCGACGGTGGATGGCGAACGGGGGATCACCTGGAAGAGCTCCATCGGCCAGGGGTATCAGGTGCAGATTTCCTCCCCACTGGGTTCCTGGACCCATTGGGGCGCTCCCCTGAGCGGCACAGGTGCGGATCTCACCGCGAAGCTTCCCCCGGACGCGCAGGATGCTATCTTCGTGAGGGTCGTTACCTCACCGCAGTCCTGATCGAGAATCCGGAGATCCACTCCGGGCGGTCGCACCCGCGGCGTCCTGCATCATGAACCGGCTTCCCATTCTCACGCGTCCCTCGCGCAGGTCGGAAGACGCGGAAGACCGGCTCTCCCGGGGATTCACGTTGGTGGAATTGCTGGTGGTGATCGCAGTCATCGCCATCCTGGCCGCGCTGCTGATCCCGGGCCTCGCCGCCGCCGCCAGCGCCGGACGGCGCGCCGCCTGTCTTTCCAACCTCCGGCAGATCGGACTTGCCGTGCAGTCGTACAGCGCGGAGTTCGACGGACGGATCCCCTACGGCCCCACCGCCCCCCCGTTTACCAGTCCGGCCAGCTTCTATCCCTCCACCGGCGCCCCCACCAGCCTGCTGTCGCTCCAGAATGGCCGACCGGTGGGACTCGGACTGATGCTGGCCAGCCAATTGGCCAGTCAGCCACGGGTGCTGTTCTGTCCGGGTGCAGACCAGGCGATCGATGCCTCCACCGAATTGGGACGTGTGGGGAAGACCCAGGCCCAGGGCAGCTATTACTACCGGCACGGAAGCAATCCGCTCCTGTTCGACACACCCAGCGGAAACGGCGCGGTCCAGACCCGACTGGACAATCCGGGGCTGAACCGTCTCGGACAGCCCTTCCGTGCGCTGGCCCTGGACACCCAATTCCTGAGTCCCCCGGACCTCGTCAATTTCAACGTCCGCTCCCGCACCCACCACCGGATGGCCACCGCCAACATCCTGTTCACCGACGGCCACGCGGTTTCCCGCTCCAATCGGGACGCACGCTTCACGGTGGACCTGCGCGACTACGGTGACATCCGCCAGGCCTTTGAGCGGATCCTCAGCGTGCTGGAACGCGCCGATGCCGAACCCTGATCCGAGGACCGAATTCCCTCATCCGTCCGAGGGAATCCAGGAGGTCCGCAGTCAAACACTGCCCTGGTTCCCGTTCAGCAGGGACGGGCAAAAGACGGTTCAGGCCGCGAGACAGAGGAAGCCACCCGCCGCGATGCCGAATCCAGCCCAGCGAAGCCAGGCCTCGTGGCGATGACGCGCCGCCCACAGACCCGCACCCAATCCCAGGCCCAGCAGGACGGCCGTCGCAGCCAGGAATCCGGCGGTGTACAGACCGCGCGCAGCGCCCGCGGCCATTTCCGATCCATGGGCGTATCCATGGGCCAGTGCAAACAGGGCGGTCAAAACACCGGACACCGCGAGCGGAGCCCGCCGAGCCGTCGCGACGGCAAGTCCGAGCACGAACACCGAGGCCAGAATCATCGACTCCACGCCTGGCAAGGCGACACCGGACTGACCGACCATCGCCCCCAGGGACATCACCGACACGAAACCCAGCGGCAACACCCAGCGGGCGCGTCCACCCAGCTGTGCCGCCCAGAGTCCGACAGCCAGCATGGCCAGCAAATGGTCGAGTCCGGTCAGCGGATGCAGCATCCCCTGCCCCCATCCGTGGTCCATTCCGTGACCCGGATGCGCCTGGAGGGCGCACGGAGCCGCAACGGCGAGAAGAAACGCACAGCGAAACAGGCGGGAGGCGGGGAAACGGGACATGAGAAAAATGGTTCCGAGTTCAGTGACGGATCAGCCGACCCATCAGCGGGTGAAAGAGTAGAGGAGCCCAAGGACGGGGAGGAAGCCCAAATGCCAGCGGGGAGTGGCCCAAGCCGAGCATTCCGAGTTGTCGGCCAGATCGAGCCGCTTCCCTTCTTCCCCTGCGGCTCTCTTGCTGAAAACTGAACACTCCTGACTAACAGATGCGGAATCAGTCAAATTGGAACCAGTTGCATTCCGATGGCAGCGGCTTCGTTGTAGAGTCGTTTGAGGCGGTTTTTCTGACTGGAGGGGGTGAGACG
>JBDKKE010000526.1:0-3780 GCA_039796255.1 Verrucomicrobiota bacterium
TCCTGGAAACCGGGAACGACTCCTTCCGCTTCAAGCAGCGCAAAAAACAGCCGAAACCCGCCTGACCAACTGGAAACTTTTGGGCGCTGTTACCTGGAAACTATTCAACGCTGATTGACACTGTAAGCTCCTGCTTTCGCGCGCGGCTGATGCCTACAATGGCAAGGACGTCTTCCTGAAACTGCGCGAGCAGGTGGGCAAGACGAGCCACTATCAGGACCATGCCAGCCACCGGCTCCAGCTGCGGCGTGGCATCGACGTCGACTTCGATCTGTGAGGACTGGACCATGAGCGACCTCGACGCGCGGATCAACGAGCATTTCCCCGGCTATGTGGTGCGCAAGGATCTGGTGAAGGCGGTCAAGGGCAACGCCATCGTGCCCACCTATGTGCTCGAGTACCTGCTCGGGCAGTACTGCGCGACCGACGACGAAGCCTCTATCCAGACCGGCATCCAGACGGTCCGCGAGATCCTGCGCAAGCACTATGTGCATCGGAGCGAGGCCGGGCTTATCCAGTCGACCATCCGGGAAAAGGGCCGCTACAAAGTTATCGATCAGATCAGCGTCGCGCTGAACGACAAGACCGACACCTACGAGGCCACCTTCGAGAATTTGGCCATCAAGAAGGTCGCGGTCGACAGCGGCACTGTGAAGGCCAACCCACGCCTCCTCGTCGCCCCGGTCTGGTGCATTGCCGATGTCCAGTACGAGTTCAGCGAGGACAAGCGCATCTCGCCCTGGATCCTCGAGAGCATTAAGCCGATCCAGATCTCCCGGGTCGACTTCGAGGCCTATCTCTCCGCGCGCGCAGCGTTCAGCACCGGGGAGTGGATCGACCTCCTGATGCAGAGCATCGGCTTCGCGCCCGAGGCCTTTGGCCGACGCAGCAAGCTCCTCCAGCTGATGCGCCTGATCCCATACGTCGAGCGCAATTTCAATCTGATGGAGCTCGGCCCCAAGGGCACCGGCAAGTCGCATATTTACTCGGAGTTCTCCCCCCACGGGCAGCTGATTTCGGGCGGCGAGGTCACGGTCCCGAAGCTCTTCGTCAACAACTCCAACGGCCGCATCGGCCTCGTGGGTTACTGGGACGTGGTTGCTTTCGACGAGTTCGCCGGCCGGGATAAGTCGGCGAACAAGGCCCTCGTCGACATCATGAAGAACTACATGGCCAACAAGACTTTCTCGCGTGGCATCAACTCAATGAGTGCTGAGGCGAGCTTCGTCTTTGTTGGCAACACCGATCACAACGTCCCCTACATGTTGAAGAACAGCGACCTGTTCGAGGCCCTCCCGAAACAATTCCACGACTCGGCCTTCATCGATCGCCTCCACGCCTATCTGCCGGGCTGGGAGGTCGACGTGATCCGCGGCGACATGTTCACTGCGGGCTTCGGCTTCATCGTCGACTATCTCGCCGAGATCCTGCGCCATCTGCGCGCTGACGACTTCTCAAATCGCTTCGAGAAGCTTTTCCGGCTTGGGCCGCAGATATCCACCCGAGATCGGGACGCCATCTACAAAACGATGTCCGGCCTCATGAAGCTCATCTTCCCGGCCGGCGACGAGACTACGGACGAGGTAGAGGAACTCCTGTGCCTCGCGGTCGAGAGCCGCAAGCGGGTTAAGGACCAGCTCGCCCGCATCGACGGCACCTATCCGGACGTGGATTTCCATTTCACTGGGGCCGATGGTCGCAAGCGCCCGGTCACCACGGTGGAAGAAGAGGAATTCCCGCAGTTCTATTACCTCAAGCCGGCGCTCGATCAGAGCGAGCAGCCTACGCAACCATCCCCCGAGCCGTCCGTCGCTAGTGGTGCTGAACCAACGTCCCTTCGATCGGCTGCGCCCATAGCGCCCACGCCACTTGCCCGCCGCTCAACTGCCACCGAGGGCCACCACGTGTTCCCGGAGAATCGGAAGGGAGTCAGCTTCGAGAAGCTTTTCGCCCCTTATCTGGACGGCGCCAGCCAGATCACGATCACCGACCCTTACATTCGCCTTTTTTACCAGGTCCGCAATGTCATGGACCTGGTCGAACTCGTGTTGCGCCAAAAGGCGCCTGAGGACCCAGTCAGAATCCACCTCATCACCTGCCCGGAGGAGGGCAATATCGGTCGCCAGCGCGAATACCTCGACGCCATCGTCACGGCTTGCACCGGTACCGGCGTCGACTTCACCTGGGCTTTCGACGGCACCGGCACCCTGCACGCGCGGCACATCGTCACCGAAACGGGTTGGAAGATCTCCCTTGATCGGGGACTCGACATCTTTCAGCAGTACCCCATGAACGACGCCTTCAGCCTCGCCAACCGGATGCAGGAGCAAAGGGCAGTGAAGCAGTTCGAAATCACATATTTGCGCATTGCGGAGGTGGGTCGATAACGATTGGAACACATGGCATCCGTTTTTGTGGCGCCCGGACATCCAGCCCGTAACGCATACATCGCGCCGGCCGGCATACGCCGTGAGCGACTCGCCTCCAGCCGCGCAGCCTCGGGATCCGTCGGCCGCGTACCACCGGTTCGATTTCGAAGTAAGCATTTCAGGCAAGTGCAATTCGAACCAAGCCGCTCCGCCGCCGCGCCGAAGCCTTTGGAATGGCAGGATTTTTGAAAAGCGTACCAAATCGGCCAAGTCAACAGGTTCAGAGACAACCGGCGTATGGAGACCCGTTTTCCTGGTTCGTTCCGCCACTGTAGGTCAACAACCCACACCGCAAACCCACGGAACCATTGGGCTTTTCTGGGCAGGGCGGTGCCGCAGAGACACCTCTATCGGGAGGAACTGGCGGAGGGAGAGATACCGGGAACAAATGGTCTCTGCCTCTCGATATTTCATTTACCCCATTATATCAATTGGATACGACTTCGCCTCCGACGTGCTGCGGTGCAGTGGGGGTTTGCCGCAACGTGAAGCACTGGCGGAATGCCGCGATGGCGCTGCGCTGGACGGGGGCGGCCATGCAAGAAGCCGCCAAGGGGTTTCGGCGGCCGAAGGCTCATAAGCAACTGCCAGCCTTGCGGGCGGCACTACTCGCAATCCAGGCGCAACAGGACCGCGACAGCGTCGTTGCGCCCGAAGCCGTCGCTGCGTAGGGTATAAACGGGTGACCTTCGCCAGGCGATTTTCAACGGAGAACGGGACATCCCCGCATTCTGTTGGTCCATGGAGAAATAAGGCGAAGGAAAAAATGCCCGATCGCCACGAGAAGCTCTCGCAGGCCCTGGGCCTGATCCTGTCGCTCTCCGGTAGCCGGGTGGGTTTGACCCTCCGGGAACTGATGGCCGAGCATGGCCTGAACCTGCGCACTTTGCAGCGCATGATGAAGGCCATTGACCAGGCTTGTGGCACGCTAGAGGCGGTGGAGAGTGACGAGCGAGAAAAGCGCTGGCGGATGCGGACCACCCCAGTAACCCGCGCCATTGCTGTTAAGGCCGAAGAGATTGCGGAGGTGGAGGCGGCAGCGAAGCGGCTGGCTGAGGAAGGCCTTGATGAACGTGCTGCGACATTGCGCCTGGCGGCAGATCGCCTGCGGGCCATGACTACGGAAGCGGCGTTGCGGCGTGCGGAGCCTGATGTGGAAGCCATGTTGGCGGCCGAGGGCGTTGCTGCCCGGCCCGGACCCCGGATCCGCCTGCAGGACGGCATTATTTTGGCTCAATTTGCGTTAGTTATGGGAACCCTGATCCCGAGAGCCGCACGCAGCCAATCCTGTCCTCCGCCCCCCGTCCCGAGAACTTCCACTTTCCGGCGCCAGCCGAGATAGTGGTCAAGG
>JBDKKE010000527.1:0-4797 GCA_039796255.1 Verrucomicrobiota bacterium
CGCAGAAACCGGCGCCCTGCTGCTCGCTGATATCGCGCATATCGCCGGGTTGGTGGCGGCAGGCGTCCATCCCAGCCCGGTACCTTTCGCCGATTTCGTCACCACGACCACTCACAAGACCCTGCGCGGGCCCCGGGGCGGACTTGTCCTGTGCCAGGCCAAGTACTCCAAGGCGATCGATTCCCAAACCTTCCCAGGTATTCAGGGGGGGCCCCTGATGCATGTCATCGCCGCCAAGGCCGTGTGCTTTCAGGAGGCGCTGCAACCTGCCTTCCGAACCTACCAAGAACAGATCGTGAAAAATGCCCGGGCGCTGTCCGAAGGCATGACCCGCAATGGATTCCGGGTTGTTTCCGGGGGAACCGACAATCATGTGATGTTGGTGGACGTCGGTGCCAGAGGGCTGACCGGGAAGCAATGCCAACTGGTGCTCGACGAAGCCGGCATCACCACCAACAAGAATACCATCCCCTTCGAAACACGCTCTCCGTTCGAGGGCTCCGGAGTCCGCTTGGGGACCCCTGCGGTCACCACCCGGGGAATGCAGGAGTCGGACATGGCGGCCATCGCCGACATGATCAGCGAGGTGCTACTGGATATCGCCAACCCGGCCACCGCACTGCAAGTCCGGGAACGCGTCCGGGCCCTTACCGCCCGGTTTCCGCTTCCCTACTGATGGACTCTGCGACCGGGTGAAGTGCGCCAAATTCATGCTGCGGGCAGGGCCAATGAATTGCCCACACACCCCGCGGAACCGATTCCCTGAGTTGAGGCTTGAACCTTGGACTGAGAACACCATGCAATCAGAGTGTGCTGCAGCGGTATTCCCCCGAGAATTTCTTTGACGAGATGTTCACGCCGGCTGGCGATGTTCGGCCCCATTATCAGCGCTTCCAAAAGTGCTTCGAGCCCCTCGCTCGCGACGAATTTGATCAGAAGCGGCAGGCGGTAGACCTCGCTTTTCTCCGCCAGGGGATCACCTTTAATGTCTACGGGGACTCCCAAGGGGCCGAGCGGATCTTCCCCTTCGACATGGTCCCACGGATCATTCCTGCCCGCGAATGGGATCTACTCGAGCGTGGTCTGACGCAGCGAATCACCGCCCTAAACCTCTTCCTCCACGACATCTATCACGATCAGCGCATCCTTAAGGATGGAGTAATCCCCCCAGTGTACGTGCTCTCGGGAAAGCACTTTCGCCGCGAGTTCGTCAATTTCAACGTCCCCAAGGACATTTACATCCACGTCTGCGGCTCCGATCTCATCCGCGGGGAGGATGGAAGGTACATGGTACTGGAGGACAACGCACGTTGCCCCAGCGGCGTGAGCTACGTGCTGGAGAACCGCGGGGCAATGAAGCGCACCTTTCCCGGCATGTTTGAACAGGTGGGAGTACAACCCGTGGAGCACTACCCGCAAGAATTGCTGCGCATGCTTCAGTACATCGCGCCGGCGGGCGTTGCCGATCCCACCGTCGTACTGCTGACGCCCGGCGCCTACAACAGCGCCTATTTTGAGCATACCTACTTGGCGCGCCAGATGGGAATAGAGATTGTGGAGGGACGCGATCTCGTGGTTCGCGACGCCCGCGTCTTCATGCGCACCACCCAAGGTCTCCAACCGGTGCATGTGGTCTATCGCCGGATTGACGACGATTTCATCGACCCCACCGTCTTCCGCAAGGACTCGATGCTGGGGGTCCCCGGATTGGTAAACGCCTACCGTGCGGGAAACGTTTCATTAGCCAATTCCATCGGAACCGGAATAGCCGACGACAAGGTGATGTACTATTTCGTGCCGCGGATGATCAAATACTACCTCGACCAGGATCCAATTATCGATAACGTACCCACCTATCTCGCCAATGAGGATTCGGACAGGAAGTACATTTTGGAGAATCTTTCCAAGCTGGTGGTGAAGGCCGCCAACGAATCGGGTGGATACGGCATGCTGATGGGCCCCAAAGCGACCGAGGAGGAGATCGCGTCCTTCCGGACCAAAATCCAGGAGGATCCACGAAACTACATCGCGCAACCCATGATCTCACTCTCCCGCCATCCTACCCATGTCGGTGATGGCGAATTCGAGGGACGACACGTGGACCTACGCCCGTTCATTCTCTATGGCGAAAAAATCGTCATCGTTCCGGGTGGACTCACCCGGGTCGCCCTGCGCAAGGGATCCTTGGTGGTCAATTCCTCACAGGGCGGTGGAAGCAAGGATACCTGGGTGCTCTATGGTGATGAATGAGCGCCATCCGCACCTTCACTCCATGACCTTTCGCCTGGTATCCGCCCGCCTCTCTGCCCTCGTCAGTTTTTTCTGAACCCATGCTCAGCCGCGTCGCCAACTGCCTCTACTGGATGTCTCGCCACACGGAACGCGCGGAGAACATCGCGCGGTTGGTGGATACCAATCTGCAACTTCTGCTCGACTTCCGAAATCTGGACGAGGAGCGCATTGCCCAACACTGGTTGCCCATCGTGCAGACCACCGGGGACGAGGAAGCTTTCTTCAAGCTGCATCCCAAAGCCACTGGCGAATCGGTAACCGAGTTCCTGATCTTTCAGTCCGAGAACCCCAATTCGCTGGTGCAGTCCATTTGCCAGGCGCGGGAGAACGCCCGCATGGTGCGGGACCAGATCACGTTTGAGCTTTGGGAGGAATTGAACCGGCTCTATCTCTTCGTCACTTCGCCCGAGGCCCGGCGTGTCTGGCGCCAGAGCCCGAGCAACTTCTTCGAGCAGATCAAGGCCAGCTCCCTGCAGATGATCGGCATTACCTATGCCACACTGCTGCACAACCAAGGGTGGCACTTTACCCAGATCGGGAAGTTTCTCGAGCGCGCTGACAAAACTTCGCGCATTTTGGACGTTCGGCACCTCACGCTGCCCGAACGAGGAATGCCCAAGGCGATCACTCAGGCGGAATCCCTGGAGTGGTCAGCGGTCCTGCGCTCCTGCAGCGCATGGGATGCCTACAAGTCCATCCACGGCGCTGAAGTCCACCCGCGCCTGGTGACCGAATTCCTCCTCTTCAACGAAGACTTTCCCCGGTCCGTGCGCTTTTGTGCCGACGAACTGAACACCGCGCTGCGACGAATCTCGGGGGTTCCGGAAGGCCGATTCGGCAACGACGCTGAAAAACTCGCCGGCCGCCTGTTGGCAGAGCTGCAGTTCAGCACCGTGGACGAGATTTTCGGCCTCGGATTCCACCGGTATCTCGATGACCTTCAACTGAAGCTGAACTCCATCGGTGACGCCCTTTTTGGCTCCTACTTCTTCCTGTCCTTCGCCATGTACGACGAGGAGCAGTTTGTCCAGCAGGAGGAACAGCAGCAGCAGTCCGACAAGCCCTAGTTGGGTGCGGCTTTCCGCCGCCTAGCAGCCGAGGAGTTCCCATCCATAGGGCGCATCGGCCTGATCGCCGCCGGTGGCCCCCGACCCACAAAGCCCCATCGCCGAAGTCCTTTTCGCACTCAAACCTCACGCAACCTTTCCACCCGATCCACAGCGACGTGAACAAACGGATCCTGTTGCTGGAGGAGCTCCACGTTACCGGCTGATTCGCATCTCCCGGACTCCGAACATCTTCAAATCGCCACTTCCGACAGTCCGCCTCCCCCGACATCATGCCCATCCACGTCGCACTTCGCCACCAGACCCGCTACACCTATGACCGACCGGTCGGCCACGGGCCGCACGTCATTCGCCTTCGTCCGGCGCCACACTGCCGGACCAATATCCTGAGTTTCTCGCAGAAAATCACCGGGGGGGAACATTTCATCAACTGGCAACAGGACGCCTTCGCCAACTGGAATGCACGTCTCGTCTTTCCCGGAAAGCTGACAGAATTCAATATTGAGGTGGAAGTGGTCGCGGAGATGGCCGTGTACAACCCCTTCGATTTCTTCATTGAGGAAGAGGCCAAGAGTTTCCCCTTCACCTACGAGCCGACACTTCGCAAGGACCTGACCTCCTTTCTGGAACCTGGCCCGCTCACACCGCGCTTCGCCGCCTACCTGCAGCGTATCCGCCGGGAGATTCTAGGGCATCCGGATGAAGTTTCGCACGCAGCAACTCCAGCCACCGGTCACCTCACCGACGTTCATCACGATGGCGGACAACTCCCGCACCTCCCAGATACTGCCAACGCGAAGGCGACTACTGTACCCGCAGGGAAAGAACCTCTGCGCACCATTGATCTGCTGGTCGCCCTCAACCAACGCCTACAGCGGGATCTCAAGTATGTCATTCGCCTCGAACCCGGAGTCCAATCCCCGGAGGAAACCCTAACCCGCAACAGCGGTTCCTGCCGTGATTCAGGATGGCTTCTGGTCGAGACCCTTCGCCATCTCGGACTCGCCGCCCGCTTTGCAAGTGGCTATCTGATCCAACTCGCCCCGGACCTGAAGTCCCTAGACGGTCCCAGCGGCACTGAGGTGGACTTCACCGACTTGCATGCCTGGTGCGAGGTGTATCTGCCGGGCGCTGGCTGGATCGGACTCGACCCCACGTCCGGGTTGCTCGCCGGCGAGGGACACATCCCCCTGTCCTGCACCCCTGAACCTTCAAGCGCCGCCCCCGTGTCCGGCGCCATCGACGAGTGCAAGTCTACACTGCATCACGAGATGGGCGTCACCCGGATCTACGAGTCCCCGCGGGTTACCAAGCCTTATACCGAGGATCAGTGGACGCGCATGGACGCCCTGGGGCAGGCCATCGACGCCGACCTCTCACGCCTGGATGTGCGGCTTACCATGGGAGGCGAACCCACCTTCGTCTCCGTAGATGACCC
>JBDKKE010000528.1:0-3029 GCA_039796255.1 Verrucomicrobiota bacterium
ATATCGATGTGGAGAATCACCCGCGGCACACGGCCAATGTAGGGATGGGAGGGCGCGGGGCGCTAGAGGCGAAAGCCGATAGCCGATAGCTAATAGGCGATAGGCGATAGGCGATAGGCGATAGGCGATTGGCGATAGGCGATAGGCGATAGGCGATAGGCGATTGGCGATTGGCGATTGGCGATTGGCGACGGCCAATGACCACTTTGCTTTTGCCGTCGAGGGTCACACCATGGAAGCTCATTCTCCTCCAATGAACATTCTCCCTGTCGCGGTGCTGTTGCTCGGGATGTATGCCGTGGCTGCGGCTCCGCTTCCGCAGCCGAAGTTTCGCGCGGTCAACGTGGACACCAATATCGCCGTTGGATATGGGCTGGCCATCGCCGACGTGGATGGCGATCGGCGTCCGGACATCATCCTCGCCGACAAGGCGCAGATCGCCTGGTACTCCAATCCGGGCTGGGAGAAGCACGTCATTGCCGAGAAGTTGACCGAACTGGACCACGTCTGCGTGGCGGCTGCAGATGTGGATGGCGATGGGAAGGTGGAGATCGCGGTGGGTGCCGGGTGGAACCCCGGGGACACGGTGAACAGTGGCGCGCTGTTCTACCTGATTCCGCCGGCCGACCGCACTCAGCGTTGGGAGGTGGTCAAACTTCCCCATGAGCCGACGGTTCATCGCATTCAATGGGTGAAGGACTGGCAGGATCGGATGACGTTGATCTCCGCGCCGCTGCATGGGCGGGGCAACAATCCGGGCAAAGGCGAGGGCGCTGGGGTGAAGATTCAGCGGTATCGTCCGCCGGCGAATCCCCGGGATGCCTGGGAAATCACCACCCTCAATGAGACCCTGCACAAGACGCACAATTTCGATCCCGTCGATTGGGATGATGACGCGGCGAAGGAGTTGGTGATTGGTTCGAAGGAGGGGGTGTTTGTCTCCAACTGGTCCCGGGAGAAGCAGGCCAACGAACTGATCCAGATCGGAGGCGACGCGGGCGGGGGTGCCGGTGAAGTGCGCTTGGGGAAGTTCGGCGGGGGCGGACGCTTCGTCGCCGCCATCGAACCCATGCACGGCAATACTCTGGCTGTTTATCGTCCCTCGGTGGCTGGTGGCACCAACCTGTGGACACGCACCGTTCTCGATGAATCTCTGGTGGACGGCCACGCCCTGATCACCGGTGATTTTCTGGGTCTCGGTCGCGATCAGGTGGTCGTTGGCTGGCGGGCGATGAACCGACCGGGCGTGAAGGTGGGGCTGAAGCTGTTCACCCCGGTGGATGCCGCGGGCACGGAGTGGCGGGCGACCCTCATCGACGACAACACCATGGCCTGCGAGGACCTCAAGGTGGCGGATCTCAACGGGGATGGCCGTCTCGACCTGATTGCCGCCGGGCGCGCCACCCGGAACGTGAAGGTGTATTTTAACGAACCGTGAACGCCCGATTTAGGGTTCACCCCTCTGCTTCGGATCGGTGTCGGACGATTTGGGTAGTCCTCCAAGCACGACGAAGGAGGTGAAGGCGATCGCTACCCAGAAGGACTGGGTGGGGAGCAGACCGACAAATCCGTCGGTAAAGTCCTCGCGATCCAGCGTTCCTGTCACCAGTCGCCGGACAAAATAGGGCATGCTGTACCAACCGATCACTCCCAAGGGGAACACCAGGATCTGAGCGAGAAGGATTCCCCTCAGTCTTCGCCAGTTGCCCTGGCTGATTCCGGCGAGTTGCCACGCGACGAAGGCGGTGAGAACGAGTTGGAGCTCCAGATACAGGGTCTCCGGGTTCCTGAGGGTGTGAAAACGGACATTGCGGAGGAGGATTCCCAGGTGTTCGGCGGAAATCGGGTCATTGAATCCGATCCGACGCCCGGCCGAGTCCTGGGTTTCGTACGGAGTATTGGAGAGACCCGCCGACAACAGCAGGCACACCAGGGTGAATGCCAGGGAGGCGAGCACCAGGGCCAGAAGTATGAGCTGGAGGAAAGGGCGTTTTCGATCCGGCGCCGATCTCCTGGCCGCGATGCGATCGCCCGGGTTCATCATCGCTCACGTTCAACCGCCCAATCGCCGCCAGCGGCGGGCCTTGAGTTCGAAGCGGGGAAGGGAACCCGCGGGGACGGTGGTGACCGAGGCCCGCAGCGCCAGCGCCCGCTGGATGCGCTGGGTCAGTTCGGCCGCGACGGAGGGCGCGGCTTCCACTTCCAGGCCGAGTTCGGTCAGCGCGCCCCGGGTATCCAGTGTCGCCCGATACTCGGCGATTTCCGGCAGGCTGCGCACGATCTCGTCGAGCGCAGAGGGGTAAACATTGACCCCGCGCACGATGACCATGTCGTCGGCCCGTCCCAGGATGCCGCCCGGAAGTCGGAGTCCGCCGGTTCCGACGCCCGGCTCGTGGCGCACCAGATCGCCGGTGCGATAGCGGATCAGCGGTGAGCCCAGGCGACGCAGCGTGGTGAGGACCAGTTCCCCGGTGGCTCCAGTCGGGACGGGTTGGCCGGTTTCGGGAGAAAGGATTTCGGTCAGGAAACTGCCGTCCAGAACGGCCAGGGTCCCCGGCTGTTTTGGATCTTCGAAAGTCACCGGGCCGGTTTCGGTCATGCCATGATGGTCGAAGACCCGCGCCCCGTTCCAGGCTGCCGAAAGGCGGTTGCGAACCGAGGGCAGACTGCCCCCGGGCTCGCCGGCGACGACCACGGTGCGGATTCGGGACTTCGACAACGCGACGCCTTCCGCAGCGGCCACCTCGGCGAGGTGAAGTCCGTAGGTGGGCGTGCAGCAGAGGACGGTGCATTCGTTCTCCAGCAGGAGGCGGACCCGTACCGCAGTGCTCATGCCGCCTCCGGCAAAGCAGAGGGCGCCGAGGCGCTGGCCGGCCTCAAAGGCCAGCCAGAAGCCGAGGAAGGGGCCGAAGCTGAAGGCGAAGAGGATGCGGTCCCCGGAAACGACACCCGCAGACTTCAGGACCGCCTGCCAGTCCTGCACCATGGCATCCCAGGACTCTGGGGTATCCAGCCAGCGCAGCGGCATG
>JBDKKE010000529.1:0-3969 GCA_039796255.1 Verrucomicrobiota bacterium
TCCATTCCAGTGCCCAGCGCCCGCCTGCTTTGGCGGGACCTTCACACCAGGGAATCCAGTCGCGCGGATGGAAAGTCAAAAACTGAGAACGTCTTCATCACTCTCACCGCCGAGGGTGTGTATCGCGACAAACCCTGGTCATGTGCGTTGGAATTCTACTATGCCAATGAAGAATCGCTCTATTGCCGGCTCAAGGATTCGGAGAATGGACGCGTGCCCGAGGGTGCAAGAAATCACCCTGTGGTCTTTCTGCCCCCAATGTCGGGGCTGGCTGAGCGCGAACATCGCAAGGAACCTGGTGAAATCAGCGTATTGATCGGGGAGGGACGCACGGCCGAGGTGCTACGAAACCTCTGCTGGAGGCTTTTCTCGGAAAAGACGGACAATGCCTGGAAGCAACTCGTGGTGGAGATCCGTGACCTGTTCGGGATCGTTCTGCAGGAGCCAGTCTACGTGCCAGAGCGCGGTGAGATCACTCTCAGCTACTTGGAAACCTCCGGACTTCAGCTCGATATCTCGTCCTCCGGCAGAGGATGCCAACAAGTTCTTCTCCTGCTCAGCTACCTGCTCGCCAATCCTGGCGCTGTGCTTCTCTTGGACGAACCGGATGCCCACTTGGAGATCCTGCGACAGCGGGATACCTACAATCTGATAACCAGGATTGCCTCGGCGACAAATTCCCAAGTCATTGCCGCCAGCCATTCAGAAATTGTGCTTCAGGAAGCTGCAGAGCGCGACGTCGTGATTGCCTTCGTTGGTCGCCCTCATCGTATGGACACGCGAGCCCGACACCAGGTCAGGAAAGCCCTGGAGAGCATCCGGATGTCGGATTACTTCATCGCCGAGCAGCAGGGATGGATGCTGTACGTTGAAGGCTCCACGGACCTGGCCATTTTGCGCCGGCTTGCGGAACGGATGGGGCATCCCGCGTCGGGACTGCTGCATGCGAAGGTTCCCGTCATCTATCTTGGGTCGAACAAGCCTCAGGAGGCCAGGGATCACTTTCAGGGCCTTCGGGAGGCAAAACCTGATTTGGTCGGCTTCGCGCTTTTTGATCGACTTGATAAGGAGCTTCACAGGGGGTCTCAATTGGTTGAGCGCATGTGGACGCGGCGGGAGATTGAAAACTACCTGGTGACCCCCGCCAGCCTCAGGGCATTTGTACAGCACGGCCTCCGATCTGAAGACCTTCTGGATGAAGTGGAACGTCAGACCCGGCTGCGGGTCCTGGACGAATGTATTCCGGAGCTCACCAATGCACTCCGCCTAACTAAACGTGAGGATCCATGGGGACCCGACATCAAGGTAACGGACGAATTTCTCGATCCACTTTTCAGGCTGTACTATGAGCGTCTGGGTGTCCCACAACAGCTCTTCAAACGCGATTATCATGGACTGGCAGACTCCATCCCTCGCGAAGAAATAGCTCCTGAAGTCGTTGACGTCCTGGATTCCTTGCTCAAAGCCGCCGAACAATCCCGACCCTACCGATAAGGAACTACCGTTCGTTAACCGCAGTTGCGCCACAGGAAGCAGGGTCTTGGTCAGGTATGGACTCCCCGGAGTCGAACAGCATTGGCGATGGTGGGGGTGACTTCCTATGTTCCCCGCGCATGAGGGACCATCAAGACCGGCGGCGGCGAGGATTCACGCTGATCGAATTGCTGGTGGTCATCGCCATCATCGCCATTCTGGCCGCCCTGCTCCTCCCGGCCCTCGCCTCCGCCCGCGCCAAGGCGGGAGGCGTTCGTTGCCAGGGAAACCTCAGGCAGATCGGCATTGCCACCCTCATCTATGCCCAGGAGAACCGTGGACTGGTGCGACTGCAAAATCCCCTGGCTCCCACCAACACCTGGGCCCGGGTGCTGGCCACCAACCAGAATCTGCCCGGAGTCCTGTTCCTCTGTCCGACTTACCCTCCCCGCGGATTCACCAATTGGATCATGACCTACGGCGTCTGGGTGGATCCCCCTGCCGAATTGCTGAGCGGCGTTCTGCGGGAGTTCCTCCAGTCCGACCGCATCCAGCGACCCGATGCACAACTGCACGTGGCGGACACCACCAGTCGCGGACGCCTCGGCATCACCGCCAGCCAGTTCTACACCTTTCGAATCGGTGAGGATTACGAACTCCACGGACGCCACGCCAACCGCGCCAATGGCTGGTTTTTCGACGGTCACGTCGAGGCCATGGCCCGCCCCAGGGTCGAATCCCTCGGATTCATCGGCCTCTTCGAAAAAGACACCTTCCCCGGATACTTCTGATTAACCACGGAGGAGAAGAAACGGGGAGGTTTAACCACGGATAGCACGGATCATCACGGATAGGGGAGGGGAGAAAGGAGCCTCACTGAGAAAAAAACTGCGGGATTCAGTCCACAAGACCTCTTTTCCGCCTTCTCTGCCTCTCAGTTATCCGTGTCCATCCGTGCTATCCGTGGTCAAACCTCCCCGCCTCTTCCCTCCCTCTCCGTGGTTCCCCGTGGTTAAGGCGGCGTGACTAGTCGCACGCGGAAGAAACCGGAATCGAGCAAATCCGTGGAGCCCCGAAATTCGCGGGTGGTCTGGAGATCGGAGACCGCCACCCAGACGGGGGGATTCAGCGAGGAAGTCCGCTCCACCACATACCCGTGCACCGATCGGCGTTCCCCGGTTTCGTCGTTAATTAGCGTCGCCGACGGTCCGTCCCAGCGGATCACCAGGGCGTCCGCCACGCGCTGGACGCTGCGGATCTTCGGGAGCGGATGGTACCCGATCAATCCGCGCACCGGATAGTTGAGCTCTCCGTTCGGGGTCCAGGGGGCCGAGGACCAGGTGGCAAACTCGGAATCTCCCGTCGCCCAACTGGTGCGAAACCTCACGTAGGGAGTTCCGTCGTAGTCGATCAGGTAACCGTACGCCAACATGCCATGGATGTCTGGATTCACTCCGGACTGTCCTTGGACCGTCCGGGAGTACTCATCCGTGGGCTGCAGAAAGAGCAGCACCGGATACCCCGCATCGATCTCCGCTTTCAAATCCGCAAAGGTAAATCCCTTCCCGATCGGCACCGCTGGGTGAAAGTCTGCCAATTGGCAGAAGCTCTCCGCTTCGTAGCCGCGAAAGCGCGTCCACTCCACAAGCCCCGATGGAATGTCGGAGCGCGGGGGAATCCCCTCTTCGTTCCCCGGATTCGCCTGGCGCCGGGTGCCAGTGCCGTCCCAGAACACGAAGGCATAGGCATCGATGTTGCCCCGGCATTCCTCGTGAAGATCCGCCCACTTGTTTTGGTTCAACCCAATGAAATCCCCGATGCAGTCAGGAGCATGCTCCGCCCGGCCCCGGGTCACGTAGGGATCCTGCGCCACGCTTTGGTAGGCCACATAGTAGTCATCCTCGTGTCCGGGACGATCCCGCGGACGCCCATCGCGGCCGGCCGCCGAGGCCCACAAGGAGCGGATTCCGAAGTTGCCCTGGCTCTGTCGGCTGTTCAGTGGAGCAACGCCCCCTCCGGTGGGACCGTTGTAGAAGTCGGGAAAGCCATTGCGATCCCAGAAGCCCATCAGATTCCCGGTGGCCGTGCCAAAACACCCGACATGCCAGGCATAGTCTGGAACATCATCCAAATGCGCCGCCTCCGCCGCCTCGGCCCGCCCGCCCGCAAGGGGCACCACCGCCAATGCGACGCCCAACCATTGTGCAAGACGGTGAACCATATCCGGAGCCAAACATGCGCACCTCACCGCCGCTGTCCAGCAACCAGTCCGCTTCGGACCACGGATGAGGCGGGGAGGGTTTGACCACGGATAGCACGGATGGACACGGATAGGGCGTGAGGTTGTCTCGAAATGGTGGAGAGAGAACTTGGAGAATCGAGCACCATGAAGTCCATCAAGATCAAAGCCGTCAAAACACGCCGGAAGTTCGACGAGACCTTCAAGCGAGAGACCCTCAACAACTGGCTGACGAGCGGTAAGTCCGCGGAGATCAT
>JBDKKE010000530.1:0-5537 GCA_039796255.1 Verrucomicrobiota bacterium
CATCCGGGTGGCGCAATCGCCCTCCCCCACCGCTTATTATTGATCGATTTGGTTTTTAGGCTCCGCGGAAGAATGATCACACGCCGTCTTCGCGCAGCCGGAAGAACGCGTCCGAGTGGTAGGGGTCCCAGTCACCCGTGAACTGCAAGCGCGTGCCGATGCGGCGTGTGCGGGCCAGCAGTTGGCGGCCGAGCTGCAGCTGTTCAACTTCCCACGCGGCAAGCGCGGTGCGCACATCGTTGTGGCTGGCCAACGCATCAGCCAGTGCCCAGGCGTTCGCCGCCGCCTTGGCAGTGCCCGCCGCCGCATGGGGACGGACCAGGAATCCAGCATCACCGATCAGGCAGGTGCGTCCAAATGCCATGTGCGCGATCTCCACATCGTTCACCACCTGCAGGAATGGTTGCTGCACCGCCAGCACCACCCGCGAGATGGCATCGGGCAGCCGGGCCATGGCGGTGGCTCGCATCTCCGCCACATGCTCGGCGCGCACCGCACCGGGCGGCAGCGACATGTCGTGATGCACACCCGCGGTGTCAACAAGGAGGCTGTGCAGTTCGTCACCCGCCGCGTAGTTGCGGTACCACACGAAGTTGATCAGGCGTTCACCGCGGGTCACGCTGCCGCCTGGGCCCGGTATGGGGTACAGCACGATGTGGCTGTTCGTGAACACGTGGTACACGACCGAATCGTCGTACATGGCGGCGATCGCCGGCGGCAGGTCGCGTTCGGGCACCATGCCACGCCACGCCACATAGCCCGCGTACTGGTGCTGCACCTGCGGCATCAGTTGATGACGGAAGGTGGAGTTCACGCCGTCGGCAGCCACCAGCAGATCGGCCTGCACCCGCGAACCATCGGCGAATCGCACCGTGACGGCATCATCGGTTTCGTCGCGACCCACGGCCTCACGACCAAGCATGTATCGGTCGCGACCGAATGCGGCCAGCAGGTGCCGGTACACCGTGTTCCATGCGCTGAAGTGGTAGGTGCGCGGAATGTCCACGTGCATGTCGCCGCCTCGGTCGAGGTAACGCACGTGGTGGGTCACGGTGGCGAAGTCATCGATCGACCAGCCGGCCTGTTGCACGAGATAGCGCGAACTGTCGGGCAGCAATCCAATGCCGGCACCGCGTTCCTGCAGTTCGTGCGCCGAGCGTTCGTACACGGTGACGTCGTGACCTTGATCGCGCAGCAGCAGCGCGACCGTGAGTCCGCCCAGCGAGCCGCCGGTCACCGCCACCTTCAGCGGGGGCGTCAGTCTGGTGGTCAGAGTCTCGGTGAAGGACTGCATTACAACGGATGGATTCCGAAAGGGGAGAGTGAATCGAACCCGAATGGATCCGGTCAAAGGCGCATCCACGATCAGGTTTGTGTCTGTGCGCGGTGGGGTGGGTCTGGGGATTCAGCGGTAGGGGTATTGCCCGACGATGTTGCCCTTCGGGGAATAGTTGGCCACCACCACCCAGGTGCCATCAGGGCTGGTGGCCATGCCGTAGCCCACGTGGGTGGTGGTCCGCCAGACCATCGCGGTGTAGTGGCCCACGTCTTCATTCTGGCTCCCGAAGGATCCGTCGCGGTACGCGGCCCGCTCACTGAGCCAGTATTCGGCGGCTTTCGTGGGGTGGGCGGTGCCTCCCCGTCCGCTGGCCAGGTTCTCGCCGTACGGGGAACCGGTGCGGTGAATCATATTTCCCCCTTGGGCCGCAAGTCGGTCGGCCCAGGCCTGCGCGTAGGCCGCAAGTTCGGCGCTCCATTGCAAGGGCGGCACATGGACGGCCTTGCGAGCGTCGTTGTGAACCTTGAGGAACGCGGCGACCGCGGGCCCCGTCTCCGGGGATGCCGGGGATGCGGAGGATGCGGCCGGCGCGGTCGCAGGCGGGGTGCTGGTGGGCGACTCCGCTCGTTGCGGGCTGCTGCATCCGGCGACGACGCCCATGAGGGCGGCCAGCAGGGCAGGAAGGAGACGACGTGCGAAATTCATGGGAATGGGCGGGTTGGAATGGACTGGGTGAGCGAGCCCATGCTCGCCCCCACCGCCCCACCCTCGTCAAGGCTTCCTGCGCACGCGGGCGCCGTTGGAGTTGGGTGTTCGGCGTTGTTGAAAACAGCAGGCTGGAATTGAAAGCCGCGGCGGCGATGGACAGACTATTTGGCGAGCCACTGCCCCGAATGGCCTTCCCGCCGTCATGAAACGTTTCCTTACCGCCGCTCTCATGGTCCTCAGCCTGGTGGCGTTCGGGGCCACACCGCCCTATGAGGCGATGAACTTCGGACCCGTGCTGTTTTGGACTTATGAAATCGCGCCCGGAAACATCGCGCAGAAAGGGATCGCGGTTCGCCTGGATGAGGGCGCGGGTGGCGTCAGCAAAGGACGCGCGTGGATGGTTTATGACCACGACACGATGCGGGTCGCCACCGCGACCACGGGTGATTTCGTGGATTGGAAGGGTATTGGCTTCGACGGCAGCCATGGCACGCATACCGGACTGACGGGCGACCGGCAGTTCATTAACCCCGTTGGCCCGGGCTGGGCGTCGCCGGAAGGCCGTTGGGCCGACCCGCGGCCGACGGGACGTGATGCACGACCCTACGGTCCTCTACCGCGGGAGTGGGCGCACTACGAGGGCACCTATCTCCACGGCGGCCAGGCCGTCATCGCGGCCCGCATCGGCGGCACGCGGGTGCTCGAATTGCCGGGCTGGCTGGACCATGGCGAGACGCCGGTTTTTACCCGCACTTTGAACGTGGCGACGTCGGCGAAACCGCTGCATCTGCGCGTCGCGCCGGACTCGGTGAACGTCGCGCTGACCGGCGATGGTTCGCTGCGGCAGGACGGCGGCTTCTGGATTGCCGAGCTTCCCGGCGATTCGAAGACGCGCCTCTTCATTTCCCGCGCCGATGCCGCCGCGCTCGCCGCCCTGATCAAGACCGCATCCGCCCCGCTCGACCTGGAACCGCTGACGCACGGCGGCCCGCCCCGGTGGCCCGGTGAAGTCATCACCACGTCGGTGGCCGGAAAGGCGGACGGTGCCTTCATCACCGACACCTTTCCGCTGCCGATAGAGAACCCTTGGCAGAGCTGGATGCGCCCGGGTGGCTTTGATTTTACCCCGGACGGCAAGTCCGCCCTTCTGGCCACTTGGAACGGCGACGTGTGGCGCGTGGACGGCCTCCTGGCCGCCGCCCCCGCCCCGCTGCGTTGGCGGCGGATCGCGAGCGGACTCTTCCAGCCGCTGGGCGTGAAGTTTCGCGGCGACGACGTGTTCCTCACCTGCCGCGATCAGCTCGTGCGCCTGCGCGACCTCAATGGCGATGGCGAAGCGGACTTCATCGAGAGCTTCAACAGCGACCATCAGGTCACCGAGCATTTCCACGAGTTCGCCATGGGCCTGCAGACCGATGCAGCGGGGAATTTTTACTACGCCAAGTCCGCCCGGCACGCGTTGCCCGCGCTGGTGCCGCATCATGGCACGCTGCTGCGGGTGAGTGCCGACGGTCAACGCACCGACGTTGTCGCGAACGGATTCCGGGCTGCGAATGGCGTCTGCCTGAATGACGACGGCACCTTCTTTGTCACGGATCAGGAAGGCCACTGGACGCCGAAGAATCGGATCAACCGGGTCCAGGCCGGCGGCTTTTATGGCAACCTGTTTGGCTATACGACAGTGACCAACACGTCGGATGCCGCGATGGAGCCACCGATGGTCTGGATCACCAACGCCAAGGATCGCAGCCCCGGTGAGCTGCTCTGGGTGCCAAAAGACGCCTGGGGCGCGCTGGGAGGGGCGTTGCTCAATCTCAGCTACGGCACCGGTCGTGCCTTTATCGTCCCGCATGAGGAGGTTGGCGGCCAGTGGCAGGGGGCGGTGTGCGAACTGCCGATGCCCGCCTTCGCCACCGGCATCATGCGGGGACGTTTCGCCGCCGATGGTTCGCTCTATGTTTGCGGGCTGTTCAGTTGGGCGGGCAACGCCACGGCACCGGGCGGACTTCATCGCCTCCGCCGCAGCGACCAGGCGGCGCACGTTCCACTGGCTGTCCACGCCGCGAACGGTGCGTTGTCGGTGACCTTCAGCGAGCCCCTCGACCCCGGCAGCGTACGGCCCGACGCCTTCGCCATCAAAGTCTGGTCACTCAAACGCGCCGCCAGCTACGGTTCCAATCATTATGACGAGCATCCGCTCAAGATCACCGGCGCTCGCCTCAGCGCTGATGCCCGCACCGTCACGGTAGGCATTCCGTCGCTCGCGCCCACGCAGTGTTATGAGCTCAAGATGAGCCTCCTCGCCCCCGACGGCACGCTCCTCGCCCGCTCGCTGCACGGGACGATCCATCAACTGGATGAGCCATGAACGCGCCGACCTTGCGCCGACTTCTTCGCGCGGCCGTCTTCTGGCTCGGGTGTTGGCCACTGCTGCCTCCGGCTGCGGCACAGTCCAAGAAGGTAACGGGGGCAGATTGATATCATCGACAGTGTGAGTGTGCAGGGGAGGGTTTTGGAATGGGATGGCTGCCGAGGGTCAACATTGCAGGAGGGATGGGACCATGACCATGGCGTCCGCTGCGGAAATGGCGGTGGGGGATCCAGCGGGACGACACCGGTCGGCGGTGGTTTCTGGGGTTGGTCTCCAAGCTTCCGGAGGCGCCCATCCGGCAGAGATCATGTGACAGGTTCAGAAATTGACCGGTGGCCGATCGGGCCGCACCATCGGTGAGACCAACAGGGACAGGACATCTATCGAGAGGCGTTCATTGCCGTGTCCGTAGTCCTGTCCCCCCCTGGCCGCCGGATTCAACTGCAGATCGATCGCTTTTGGAGTGGTTGGCCTGTAGCGCCTTGCTAAAATCACCTCATGGAGCGGATCGTGAACAAAGCCCGTGGATTTGCTGCCGCGGACGAATGGGATATCCGCCAGCACGTGGCAATGACCCCTCAGCAACGCCAACGTGCAGCTCATGAACTCAAAGTGAGGGTCCACGGCCCTTCCTCACCGGACGTGCGCGCATGGCACCGCAGAAAATAGATTCGGACCACTTCCCGGCGGACACCCGGTGCCAGTCTTCATTCTTGGACTCGGGGCGCTTCTCAAGAACAAGGCCACAACCGCACGTGCAAAGGACCTGGACGATCTGCGGTACCTGAGCCACTCAACAGGGCAGACGCAGCGTCCCGGATGAAGTGGAGCAACAGTGGTTCCTTCGAGCCCGCCGTTCATATTCGGCAAGGAGTGGACCAGACCGACAGGGACAGGACATCTTTCACGGGACATTTCTCACGAAGCGTTCATTGCCGCGTCCGTTGTCCGGTCCCCGGTGGACCCCGGATTCCCCTTTTCGTGCGCTGCCTGGCAGCGATTGGAATTCTCAAGGCAGCGGTCGGATGCGGTAGAAGCGGGCGTCCGTTTCCGGGCTTGGCGCGGTGATGGCGCCGGGGTTGCCGAGGGCGTTGGTGGCGAATGGCGTCCATCCGGTGAGACGGTCGCTGTGCTCCCAGGCAAAACGCGGAGGAACGGCGCCGGTGGCCTGCAGGCGGG
>JBDKKE010000531.1:0-4606 GCA_039796255.1 Verrucomicrobiota bacterium
CCGCATTGGTTCCGGCGAGGTCCTTTCCCCCGGGGACGAAGCGGACATGCTGCTGGCCTTCTACCAGCACAGCTATGAGGACCACATCAATTCCCTCAAGCTGGGCGGCATCGTCCTGTACGATTCAGACCACATCACGCCCAAGCCCGAATGGCTGGAGAACTACCGCCACGTCGGGGTCGCCATCTCCGGCAAGACGGTCGAAGCCATCGGCGGCACCGGACGCGACAAGGGAAAGAACATCTTCGCCATGGGCCTTCTGGCCCGGATCTTTGACCTCAACGTGCCGAAGCTCAACAAGCTCATCGAGGAGCGGTTTGGCGGCAAGGATCCCACGGTCGTCCAAAACGCCATCACCTGTTTCGAGTCCGGGTACAATCACCAACTGCAGGACCTGCTGAAGACCTACCAACTGCAGCACTCCGAGCTGAAGGGGCGCACGCAGGTGGTGATGAACGGCAACGAGGCGCTCGCCTACGGGCTGCTCGCCGCCGGTGTCCGGTTCGGCGCGGGATATCCGATCACTCCCTGGTCCGATATCATGGAACTCCTCCGGCGCGAGCTACCGAAGTACGGGGGATCGTTCGTCCAGTGCGAGGATGAGATCGCCTCAATCTCCATGGCCATCGGCGCCAGTTACGGTGGGCGCGTGGCAGTGACCGGATCCTCTGGTCCGGGAATCTCCCTGAAGACCGAAGCGCTCGGCTGGGCCTCGATGGCCGAGATGCCGCTGATCGTGGTGGACGTGCAGCGCGGGGGTCCCTCGACGGGCATGCCGACCAACATTGAACAGTCCGACCTGAATATCTGTGTCTTCGGCGGCCACGGTGACAGCCCCCGCGTGGTCATCGCCCCCAGCACCGTGGAGGACTGCTTCTACACCGCCATCGAGGCGGTGAACATCGCCCGCAAGTACAGCACCCCGGTCATTATCCTCACCGACCAGGGCATCGCGACGCGGATTGAGGCCTTTGTGGAGCCCGACCTGAAGAACATCTGTCAGGATCTCACCCCGGACTTCGCCCCGATTGCCGACCACAAGCCCTATGACTTGACGGCACCGGACGGCATTACCCGCCACGTGGCGCCGGGCACGCGGATCGCCAGCGGCAAGTATCCCGTCGTCACCGGCCTGGAACACGACGAACTCGGGCATCCCACCGGCTCCCCCAAGCTGCACATCGCCATGACGGCGAAGCGCCGCAACAAGCTCAAGCGGCTGGGTGCCGATCTCCCGGTGCCGACCACCTACGGCCCCAACGAGGGACAGATCCTGCTGGTCGGCTGGGGCAGCACCCAGGGGCCGCTGCGCGAGGCTGTGGACCGTTTCCGCGCTGTGGGCGATGCGGTGTCCTCGCTCCACATCAAGTACATCAATCCGCTGCCCAACGGACTGGACGAAATCTTCAAGGGCTTCCGCCACGTGTTTGTGGTGGAACTCAACGACGAGGGCCTGTACGGGCACGGTCAAATGACCTCGCTGCTGCGGGCACGGTATGCCGATCCGAAGATCCATGGCATCCACAAGGCCGACGGACAGGTTTGGAAGGTGAAGGAGATCATGGACCGCATTCGCGGCGCACTCAGCCCAGCCACCGCCAGCCCGACCGCCTGAAACCCTGCGCCAGCCCGCCCCCAAACCCTCAATTTTTCCCGCAATCCATCATGAGCGACCTCAGTTTTCCGTTCGCCACCCTACCCCGTACGACCACCGTGCCCGCCCCGGTGGAGATCGTCCCCCTCGCGGACAGCGACCGCAAGCCACTGACGAAGAAGGAGATTTCTGCAGACCATCCCACGTGGTGCCCGGGGTGCGGCGACTTCTCCGTGCTCGCCCTGTACTTCAAGCTGATTGAGAAGCGCAAGATGTGGCACGAGAAGGTCACCACCGTGGCCGGCATCGGCTGCTCCAGCCGCTTCCCCTACTTCGTCCAGGCCCACGGCGCCCACTACATCCACGGACGCGCCCTGCCCTTCGCCAGCGGCATTTCGATCAGCCGCCCGGATCTGCATGTGTTCGTCTTCGGCGGTGACGGCGACGCCTTCTCCATCGGCGGCAATCATTTCAGCCATACCGCGCGCAAGAACATCAAGATGACCTATGTGGTCATGGACAATTTCGTCTATGGCCTGACCAAGAAGCAGACGTCCCCGACGTCGCCAATCGGGTTCAAGTCCAAGACTGACATCTGGGGTTCGACGGACCGCCCGATCAACCCGCTCAAGCAGGCGATCGCCGCCGGCGCGACTTTTGTGGCGCGCACCACGCACACCAACGCCAACCACGTCCTGAAGATGATGGAGGCGGCGATGGATCACGATGGCTTCGGATTCGTCGAGTGCCTCAGCGAGTGCATCGAGTTCTTCCCGGGAGCCTTCGACACCTCAAATCCGCGCAAGGGCGGCAAGTTTGAGGAGGTTCCTGCCGACCACGACGTCACCGACGAGTTTGCCGCCTATAAGTTGGCCGATGAACCTTTCCCCGGGAAGTTCGGCATCTTCTATCAGACAAACCGTCCGACCAAGAACGCCAATGAAGCCAAGCTGATCGCCGACCACCGGGCCAAAGTGACCGGACTCGCCGACTGGCAGATCCTCCAGAAGAGTTTCGACCGGACGAAGTGATCGAATCCGGATCCCGGTGAGGACCCACCCCGGCGGCATGCCGGGGTTTTTCTTTGCCGGCCGAAACCGTGATTGAATCCGCCCTCCAAGCTTTCAACCTCCATGCTGCCAATGAACGAGTCCTCCCACCTCGACGAATTGCTCGCCTCGCGCGCCTCCTCCTCCCGCCGCCAGATCGAACCCTGCACCGTGGTGATCTTCGGTGCCTCAGGCGACCTCACCGCGCGCAAGCTCATCCCAGCCCTCTACCACCTCGCGCTCGAGAAGGCCCTGCCGACGCCCTACCGCATCATTGGCTTCGCCCGGCGCGAAAAGACCGATGACTCCTTCCGCGCCGAACTGCGCGAGGCGCTTGGACAGTTCTCCCGCACCAAGCCCGTGGATGAAGCGCTCTGGACGGCCTTCGCCGCCAACCTGCACTACTGCCAGGCCGACATCGCCGACCCCGCCGGATACCAGAAGCTCAAGTCGATGGTGGACGCCGCGGACAACGAGAAGCTCCGCTCCAACCTCCTCTTCTACCTCGCCACCAATCCCAGTCAGTTCGGAGAAATCGCCACCCACCTGCATGAGGTGGGATTGCTGGAGAAGTGCGAGAACGGCGCATCCATGAAGCGCTTGGTGGTGGAGAAGCCCTTCGGACACGACCTGCCCAGCGCCCAGGAGCTCAACGCCGAACTCATCCGGCACGCCCACGAAAGCCAGATCTTCCGCATCGACCACTACCTGGGCAAGGAGACGGTCCAGAACATCCTGACCTTCCGCTTCAGCAACGGCATCTTCGAGCACTTGTGGAACCGCGACAGCGTGGATCACGTGCAGATCACCGTCGCCGAGAAGCTGGGCGTGGGCTCGCGCGGCGGCTACTACGAGGAGTCGGGCGCCATGCGGGACATGCTGCAGAACCATGTCCTCCAGGTGCTCTCCCTCATCGGCATGGAACCCCCCGTCTCGCTGGAGGCGGAGAATGTGCGCGACGAGAAAGTGAAGCTGCTCAAGTCCATCCGGACGATGACGCCGGCCGACATCGCGAAAAACGTGGTGCGCGGACAATACTTCGCCGGTGACGTGGATGGCGATCCGCGCCCCGCCTATCGCAGTGAGCCGAAGGTGAATCCCAAGTCGAACGTGGAGACCTTCGTCGCCATGAAGCTGGCCATCGACAACTGGCGCTGGAGCGGCGTGCCCTTCTATCTGCGCACCGGCAAAAACCTGCCGGTCAGTGCCAGTGAGGTTCGCATCCAGTTCAAACCCGCCCCCAACATCCTGTTTGCCGCCCACCAGGACGCCCAGCTCGATCCCAATTCGCTCACCCTGCGTCTCCAGCCCAACGAAGGCATCGCGCTCCGCTTCAACGGCAAGGTGCCCGGCGCGGCGATGGAACTGCGTCCGGTGCGCATGCAGTTCAGCTACGACACCGAGTTTGGCGCCTACACGCCCGAGGCCTACGAACGCCTGCTGCTGGAAGCCATCGCCGGCAATGCCACCCTCTTCATCCGGCGCGATGAGGTGGAGACCGCCTGGGGTATTGTGGACTCCATCCGCAACGCCTGGACCAACAAACCCCTCACCAACCGGGAATTCTACCTGGCGGGCACCTGGGGCCCCACCGCCGCCGACGACCTCCTCTCCGCCGACGGCCACGAATGGAAGAATCCGCAACTGCAGAAGTAGCGGGCGACCGATGCCAATGCCGTCGTTTAACCACGGATAGCTCGGATAAACACGGATGAGGGAGGGAATCCTGAGACTTCGAGACTACACGTTGGAGTCACGAGTCAGTGGGTGTTTCCGTAGACAAAAGGCGATCCTCTCCCCCGCAGATCCGTGCTATCCGCGTTATCCGTGGTTTCACTTCTAAGAGCCCGTCCGAAAACTCAGAGGGGTCCTGCGGCGAGGGGTTTTGGTGGTGGCCAAGGCGGCGAGGGCGGCGCATCCCCGCAGTGGGCTGTAACGGCCGAGCCAACGCAGGCCACCGGCA
>JBDKKE010000532.1:0-24944 GCA_039796255.1 Verrucomicrobiota bacterium
GCGGCCGCGCCCTTCCCCTTCACCGAAACCGGGAACAGTCGCTTGTCCTCCAACGCCCGAAGGACCGCCGCCTCACTCTCCGCCTCGAGCATGCCCGCCACGCGGACCCCCGATTCGTTCATGGCGGTGTAGAGAAACTGGGGCATGGGGACGTCGGAAAAAAAATAAGTCTCTCACGAGGGGAGGGACACCGTCCAGAGGGCTAGAGCGCCGTGCACAGCACCACCTCGTCGGGGGTCGTGGCCCCGGCGCGGACCTTGACCCAGCCGTCCTCACGGAGCAGGCGGAGACCGCTGGCGCGGCCGGCGGCGACGATCTGGGGCGAGGGGGCGCGTTCGATGATCTTCTCGGCAATGACGTCGTTCATGACCATCAGCTCATAGAGACCGGTCCGACCCCGGTAGCCAGTGCCGCGGCAGTGGGGGCAGCCGACACCCCGGGCGAGCTTCGCGCCGGGCGACAGAATCAGGTCGCGGGGGAGGGTGGCCGGATCGGGTTCATAGGATTCCTTGCACTTGGGGCACACGCGGCGGACAAGGCGCTGGGCCATTGCCCCGATCATGGTGCTGCTGACGAGGAACGGCTCGACCCCCATCTCAATGAGCCGCATGGCGGCCGAGGCAGCGTCGTTGGTGTGCAGCGTGGACAGCACCAGGTGGCCCGTCATCGCCGCCTGCGTCGCCGCGCTGGCGGTTTCGAGGTCGCGAATTTCACCGATCATCACCACGTCGGGATCATGACGCAGGATCGCGCGCAGTCCCTTCTCGAAGGTCATTCCCACCTGGTGGTTTACCGGAATCTGGTTCACCCCCTGGAGATTGTACTCCACGGGATCCTCGACGGTGATGACCTTGAGGCCGGGTCCGATGATGGCGTTGAGCGCGGCGTAGAGCGTGGTGGTCTTGCCGGATCCGGTCGGACCAGTGACCAGGAAAATGCCGTGCGGACGGTCAATGAGGTCCTTGAACATCCCGTAGGTGGTCTCGTCCATGCCCAACTGCGGCAGGGTGAAGAGCACATTGGCCTTATCGAGAAGACGCATCACCACGCCCTCACCGAAGATCATCGGAATGACGCTGACGCGGACGTCCACCTGCCGACCACCGACCTGGAACTTGATGCGTCCGTCCTGCGGAATGCGGCGCTCGGCAATGTTGAGGTTCGACAGGATCTTGATGCGGGAAATGATCGCGGCCTGGAACCGGTGCATCTGCGGGGGCACCGAGGCTTCCTGAAGCACGCCATCAATCCGATACCGGATCGCCATGTGGTGCTCGTAGGGCTCGATGTGGATGTCGGAAGCCCGCTCGTTGACCGCCTCAACAATGATCTCGTTGACCAGCTTGATGACGCTGGCTTCCTGGGCCATCTCCAGGAGGTCCTCGCCCCCCTCCACCGTCGCCCCCAGACCGCCGAGGTCATCCGTCCCGACCATCTCATCCAGGGTGTCACCCCCCAGACCATAGTGGGACTTGATGACCTTCTCGATGTCCTCGCGAGGGGCCAGCACCGGCTGGATGTCGAGACCGGTGCTCAGGCGCAGGTCATCGAAGGCATACAGATCGAAGGCATCGCTGGTCGCCACCTGGAGCACCCCGTTCTCCCGCGCCACGGGCACCAGACGCTTCCGGTACACCACCTTGGACGGCAGGGCTCGGAGGATGTCCGGCGCAATGGTGATCTCCTGAAGATGGACCAGCGGCAGATGCAACTGCTGGGCCATGAGCTCCAGCAGACGCTGTTCGGTAATGAAGCCCAACTGGATCAGGGCCCGGTCCAGGCGCAGCCCCTCGGAACGCTGCAGGGCCAACGCATCCACCAGCTGGCTGTCGGTCAACAGACCGTTGCCCAGGAGGAGTTGTGAAAGATTCATAGGACGACCCAGAGGCCCTGACTACGGCGACCACCCAGGCATTCAGCCAAAACGGGTGAACCCTCGGCCAGTCCCTCCTGCACCATGCAGGAGAATGTTCGGAGGTGGGAGGAGGTGCCGCCGATTGAACCGGGAAAAAGCAGTTGGAGGAAACCGCAGAGAACGCAAAAGAGCACAGAGAAGGTCGGGTGGAGAGGCTGCCGTACTCGTCGGGAGTTCATCCGTGAGATGAGGCCTCTCCTGACCCGCAATCGAGCGGAAGTGACCGTCTTTGCGTTCTCGGCGTTCTTTGCGGTTATTTAAATGCCGTTTTCAGGTTGAAGCGTTCATCCCCAATCGCTTCCCACCTGCTTCCCACCTCTCTGTGTCTCTGTGTCTTCGTGGTGAAATCCAGTCTTGGAAGGATCGGACGTGAAACGAAAACCCCGTCACGGGCGTCCCGCCCGCACTCCGGCCCGAATTGAGCAACAAAAAAGCCGGCAGCGCTGGCTGCCGGCTTCATTTCCCGGAAGGGAAAAGAACGAAATTACTTGGCTCGATCGGACCGGACGCCCTTGCCGGACTCGGAGGCGGCGTCGACGGTACCGTCGGCGTTGTGCTTGCCACGCTTCTCGGTCTTGGGGGCCTCGGCCTTGGGATCCACCGGCTTCTCCGGCACTGGATTGCTGCTCTTCACGACCACCTTGAGGTTGCAGCGCACATCGGGGTGCAGGCGCAGCTCGACCTCGTGCTCGCCCAGGGTGTGAATCGGCTTCTCCAGATGAATCTTGCGCTTGTCCAGCGCCACATCGAGCTGGGTCTTGAGGGCATCGGCGATGGCACCGCTGGTAACGGACCCGAACACCTTGCCGTCGTCACCGGTCTTCACCGCCAGGGTGAGCGTCACAGCCGAGAGGCTCTTGGCCAACTCGCTCATGCTGCTCAGTTCCAGGGCTTCGCGGGAGGATCGGCGCTGACGCAAGTTCTCCACCCATTTCTTGTTACCCTGGGTGACCGGCACGGCCAGACCCTGGGGGACGAGGAAATTGCGGGCGTAGCCGGCAGAGACACTAACGTGGTCGGACTCGGCACCCAGGCCGACGACGTTCTTGATGAGGATGACTTCGGATTTCGCCATAAAAATTTCGGATAAAGGGGGGTCGGTAAAGCGGACTCAGAACGGAACGTCGTCTTCCTCCGGCGGTGGGCCGTCGGGAGTGGAATCACCGGCGGCAGAAGCCGGCGCCGATGGGGCATAGGATGCGGCCGGGGCGTCCGCAGGGGCGCCCGGACCACCGGGGGAAGCGGGGCGGCCTTCCGCGCGGCCTCCCACGAACTGGAAATTTTCCATCACCACCCGGAGCACCGTGCGCTTCTGTCCGGAGGTCTTGTCGTCCCACTGATCGAGCTTGAGTCGCCCCTCCACGAAGAGCGGATTGCCCTTGCGCAGGTACTGGGAGATCAACTCGGCCTGTTTTCCCCAGGCATCGATGTCCACGAAGGTGACTTCCTCACGGGACTCCCCGCTTTCCGTCTTGTAGGTGCGGTTCACCGCCATGCCGAGTCGAGCCGTGGCCGCGCCCTTGGGGGTATAGCGGAGCTCCGGATCCCGAGTGAGATTCCCGAGCAAGATGACCTTGTTGAAGCTGGCCATGGGGGTGACGGTACGGGTTGGGACGGGGGCGGTCGATCCCGGAAAGTGGCGGGTCAGGCGACCGGCACTGCCGCGGGGGTCGGAACCGGAATCGGATTCGACGCCTCGCTGAACAGCACGCGGTAGACCTCCTCGACGTGGAGGAACTTGTTGGGCAGAGCCACGATCGCGGCGGGCAGCGCCTCAAAAATGACATTCACATAATGACCGCCGGTCACCTTCTTGTCGGTGACACGGACAAACGGCCGCTTCTCCATCTTCTGCACGGTTTCGACCTTGGCGCCCGTGCTGGCGATGATGGTCTTGACCTTCTCGACGGCCTCATTGAGGCCGTCTTCACGACCCGCGAGATCCAAAATGAACAGTCCTTCGTAGCGTTTCACTGCGTTTTCCTTTCTGCGTTTCCTGACGTGTCCGGGGCGGTCTGCACCGACCCGTTGTGGCGATTCATGGCCGGCGCGATCCCTTCGGTGGCCCAGCATTCCACCTGGGCCAACGCCCGTTGCAACATCAATTCCCACACCGGGCGATCCTCGGCGGTGAGACGTCCGAGGACGTGTCCGACGAGATCCCGGTGGGTTTGCTGCGGACGGGCAATGCCGATCCGGAGGCGTGGGTAGGCCCGGCTGCCGAGGTGCTGCTCCACGGATTCGAGTCCATGGTGACCTCCCGGGCTGCCCTCCGGCCGCAGCCGAATGCTTCCCAGGGGGAGATCCGCATCATCCACCAGCACCAGGGTCCGGTCGAGGGCCACCTTGTGAAAGGCAGCCACCCGTCCCACCGCTTCCCCGCTGGCATTCATGTAGGTCTGGGGCTGGCAGAGAATCCACCGCCGGCCCGCAAACCGGCATTCCGCCAGTATTGCAAAGAACTTCTTCTCCGTCCGCCACACCCCGCCCCACCGCTCGGCGAGACGCTCGGCCAGCATAAAGCCGGCATTGTGACGGGTATCCCGATATTCGGAGCCGGGATTGCCCAATCCGACGATCAAACCGGAGGCGTTCACGTCGTCGGCAACAGCGGCGCAGGGTCCGGCCCGTGCCGCGACCCCGTCCGCCGCGGATTACTTCTTCTTGGCGGCGGCCTTGTCGCCGGCCTTCTCGCCAGGCTTGGCAGCAGCCCCGTCGTCCTTCTTCTCCTTGATCATCTCGGGCTGCTTGGCAGAGCCCTCGGCAGCGGCGCCCCCGGCAGGCGTAGCCGCGGCATCGGTCTCCGGCGCCAGCGGCGCAGCGACGGCAAACACGGGAATCTTCTTGTCGCCCAGCAACTCGACGCCGGCGGGCGCGGTGATCTCACCAATAGGCAGAGTCGTACCCACCTTGAGGGCAGTCACGTCCACATCAATGTGATCTGGAAGATCCTTGGGCAGGCAGCGCACCTTGAGGCGGAAGCGGACGTGTTCCAGGGTTCCGCCGCCGTTCCTGACACCCTCGGGAATGCCCACCGCCTCGACCGGCACCTCGATGGTGACCAATTCGTCGGGCTTCACTTCGTGGAAATCCACATGGAGGGTGGCTCCGGAAAGCGGGTGATGCTGCACATCCTGCACCAGGGCCAAGCGGGCAGGCTGGGAGGGCTGATCGCCACCACTGATCGTGAGATCCACCAGAATGATCTCGGAATGGGCCTGATGGACCAGGAGATCAAAGTCCTTGGAGTTCAACTCCACGCTCTGGGGGGGATTGTGGCGGCCGTAGATGACCGCCGGGATACGGCCGCTGGCGCGGACCTTGCGGGATCCCTTGCGACGAAACAAAGAGCGCGGATTGGCGCTGAGAGCGAGTGATTTCATGTCCAAGTCGTATCTGCGAACGCCCCGCCGGCAACGGCTAGCTGGTACGTCCACCCTTAAACTCAAACAGTGAGGTGACACTGGAGTTGCCGTGGATTCGATGAATCGCCTCCCCAAGCAACTGAGCCACCGACAATGTTGTGATGTTTATTCCGGGGTAACCGGAGCGGGCGACCGTATCGGTCGTGATCAATTCGTCAATAGCAGACTTCTTGATCCGCTCGATCCCCAGGTCGGTGAGCAGAGCGTGCGACACGCAGGCGATGATGTTTTTCGCCCCCCGCGCCTTGAGCAGGTCGGCAGCGCTGCTGAGCGTGCCAGCGGTCTCGGTGAGGTCGTCCACCAGGAGAACATTGCGTCCCTCAATGTCACCGATGACCGCTGTGGCCTCGGTCTCGGTGGGGCTCTTGCGCCGCTTGGCGACAATCGCCAGCTCGGAATCCAGCCGCTGGGCGTAGGCGTAGGCCATTTTGATCCCGCCCACGTCCGGACTCACCACCACCAGGTTCTCCAGATTTTTGGAGAGCAGGTACTCATAAAACACCGGCGCGGCGTAGAGATGGTCCACCGGGATGTCGAAAAAGCCCTGAATCTGCTGCGCATGCAAATCCATGGTGAGGATGCGATGGGCGCCCGCGGCCACCAGCAGGTTGGCCACCAGCTTGGCAGTGATGGGGACGCGCGGCTGGTCCTTGCGGTCCTGCCGGGCGTAGCCAAAGAAGGGCAGCACGGCGGTGATCCTCGTCGCGCTCGCCCGGCGGAGCGCATCCATCATGATGAACAGCTCCATCCAGTGCTGGTTGGCCGGCGCGCTGGTGGACTGGATGATGAAAACGTCCTCGCCGCGGACATTTTCCTCAATCTTCACAAAGGTCTCACCGTCGGGAAACGTGCTTACCGTGCACTTGCCCAGCGGAACCTTCATGGCGTCACAGATGGCCTGTGCCAGCAGGGGATTGGAGTTGCCGCAGAAGATTTTCACAGGCGAGGAACAGGGGGACGCAACACGCAAAAACGAAATCACCGCCGAACCCGGCGGTCGTCTTCGGATCGTGTGACGCCACGGTAACAACCGACCCCTGAGCGGCAAGGTCGATTTTGAAACGGGCGCGGTCCGCAGCGCAAACCGCTTGCGGCCCCGCGCCCCGCGTCGCTTAAATCATCCCTTCGTCCGGCGATCTGGACGATTTTGATTCGCGACCCGTCACACGTCATCCGCCACCCGACA
The DNA here is from genome assembly GCA_039796255.1 of Verrucomicrobiota bacterium. Taxonomy (GTDB): domain Bacteria; phylum Verrucomicrobiota; class Verrucomicrobiia; order Limisphaerales; family UBA9464; genus UBA9464. The sequence continues at coordinate 6,527 of JBDKKE010000532.1, forward strand.
TATCCCATGGCCTACACCACCTGCACCGTCCCCCAGGGCGGCAAGATCACCATCCAAAACGGCAAGCTCGCGGTCCCCGACCAGCCGATCATCCCCTTCATCCGCGGCGACGGCACCGGACCCGACATCTGGGCGGCGAGCGTGCGGGTGCTGGACGCCGCGGTGGAAAAGGCCTACGGCGGCAAACGGAAGATCTCCTGGATGGAAGTGTTCGCGGGTGAGGAGAGCTTCAAACGTTTCAACAACTGGCTTCCCGACGACACGGTAGACGCCTTCCGCGAGTTCCTGGTCGGCATCAAGGGCCCGCTGACCACCCCCGTCGGCGGCGGCATCCGATCCCTCAACGTCGCGCTCCGCCAGATGCTCGACCTCTATGTGTGCCTGCGTCCGGTGCAGTACTTCACCGGCGTGCCCAGCCCGGTGAAGCGGCCGGAGAAGGTGGACATGGTCATTTTCCGCGAGAACACCGAGGACATCTACGCCGGCATCGAGTTCGCTGGCGGCACTCCGGAGGCACAGAAGGTGCTGGATTTCCTGGCGAAGGAGTTTCCCAAGGACTTCTCGAAGATCCGCTTTGGCACCCAGGAGGCGATCGCCGGCTACATGAAGCTGGCCGCGCCCGACCACGACACCTCCCACATCCCGGTACAGGTGGGCCTGGGGATCAAGCCGGTCTCCAACGTCGGCACCATCCGCCTGATGAAGGCCGCGGTGGAGTACGCTCTGGCCTTCAAGCGCCGCAGCGTGACCATCGTCCACAAGGGCAACATCATGAAGTACACCGAGGGCGCCTTCCGCGACTGGGCCTACAGCGCGGCGGAACGCATCTTTGGGGACCGGGTATACACCTGGGCCCGGTGGGAAAAGACCAAGAAGGAAAAGGGCGAGGCGGCCGCCAACGACGAGCAGGCGGCCGCTCTGAAGGCTGGGGCGATCCTGATCAAGGACTCCATTGCCGACATTGCGCTTCAGCAGGTGCTCACCCGGCCGGAGGATTTCGACGTCATTGCCACCCTTAATCTGAACGGCGACTACCTCAGCGATGCCCTCGCAGCGCAGGTGGGCGGTATCGGCATCGCCCCGGGCGGCAACATCAACTACGTCACCGGCCACGCCATCTTCGAGGCCACCCACGGCACCGCGCCCAAGTATGCGGGCAAGGACATGGTCAATCCCGGCTCGGTGGTTCTCAGCGGCGAGATGATGCTGCGTCACCTCGGCTGGGTGGAGGCTGCGGACCTCGTCCTCAGGGGCCTCAATGGCGCGATCGGCAGCAAGCGCGTCACCTACGATTTTGCCCGGCAGATGGAGGGGGCAACGCAGATCAAGTGCTCCGAGTTCGGTGACAACCTGATCGCCCACATGTGAGGGACGGCAGAAAGCGCGATTGAAACTTCCGCCGGCCGGGTCAACCTTTCCGCCCTGTCATGAAGTTCATCCTGACCACACATAACGTGACCCTGACCGATGCGCTGGAGCAGCACGTGCTCGCCCGCATCGAGAAGCTCGAGCACATCGACCGCTGGCTCATCGACGCCCGCGTCTGCCTCGAAAAGGATCACACCGGCAAATCGCCCGACAAGACCTACAAGTGCTCGATCCGCCTCGGAGTCCGGGGCAACGACCTCTACGCCGAGGACCGCGAGGCCGACCTGTATGCCGCCGTGGACCTGGCGGTGAAGAAGATCGAGCAGCAGGTCCGCGCCAAGCACAGCCGGGCCAAGGCCAAGAAGCACAAGGTCGCCGCCCGACTGAAGGAAAAGCACCGCGACGCCGCGCTCTGACGTGCTCCTCCGGGCCCGCATCGTCCTCCCAGTCACCGCGCCGCCCGTCGAGGACGGCGCGGTTCTGATTTCTCAGGGACGCATCCGCGCGGTCGGCCGCTGGGCGGACCTGCGAACGTCATGGACCGGCCCGGTGACCGACCTGGGCGAGGTGGTCCTGCTGCCCGGACTGGTCAACGCCCACTGCCACCTCGACTACACGAACCTCGCCGGACGCCTCCGTCCGCCCCGCGCTTTCCCCGACTGGATCAAGGCGATCCTGACCGCGAAGGCGGAGTGGGCCTACTCCGACTTCGCCGCCTCCTGGCTGGCTGGCGCCAACCAACTGCTCGATTCCGGCACCACCACGGTCGGCAACATTGAGGCCGTCCGCGAACTGCTCACCGACTGCCGCGCTGCGACCCCACTGCGGGTGCATTCGTTTCTGGAGATGACGGGAGTGCGCAGCGGACGCAATCCGGACGCAATCCTGCACGAGGCGCTCCGGGCCATCCATTCCCTCGACCCCGGACCGGGCGGTTTTGGGCTTTCCCCCCATGCTCCGTATTCCACCACCCCTACGCTCCTCCGTCTGACCGCAGCCGCGGTGGTGTCCGAAGGCTGGAGAACCACCACCCACGTCGCCGAGTCGCTGGCGGAGTTCGAGATGTTCATGTACCGGCGCGGGCCCATGTTTGAATGGATGGAACCGCAGCGTCCGATGGAGGACTGCGGCCTCGGCTCGCCGGTGCAGCACCTGGAACGGTGCGGACTGCTGGGACCGCGCCACGTCGCCGTGCACGTCAATTACCTGTGGCATGGCGATGCCGAGCGCCTCGCTCGCTCCGGGGCCCACGTGGCGCACTGTCCGAACAGCCATACCTACTTCGGACACCAACGCTTCCCCCGCGAACAACTGCAGGCAGCCGGCGTGAATGTCTGCCTGGGCACCGACAGCCTCGCCTCCACCCTCACCGACCGCGCCCATCCGGCCCGCCTCTCGATGCTGTCCGAACTCCGGGAGCTGCTGGCCCGTGACGCCACTCTGGCGCCGTCGAGCGCCCTGGCCATGGCCACAGTCCATGGGGCGCGGGCCCTGGGACTCGCCGGCGAAGTCGGGGAATTGAGTGCCGGCGCCCGGGCGGACGCCATTGTCATCCCCTTCACCGGCGCCGTGGCCGACGCGGAGGCGGCGGTGATTGCCCACCAGGGCCGGGTGACTGCCAGCCTGATCGGGGGCCAGTGGGTGCTGGGACCGATCCCGGCATGACGGCAGAAGCCCCCAGGGCGGTGCTGATTACCGGCGCGGCCGGGGGCCTGGGCTCGGTCCTGGTGGAGGCCTTCGCCCTCGCCGGGTGGCGTGTGGCCGCAGGAACTCACCGGAATCCACTCCGCACCACCGAAGCGAACGTTCTCCCGCTTCCCCTGGATGTCACCCGCGCCGACTCCGTCGCGACGGCAGTCTCCACCGTGCTGGATCGCTGGGGGCGACTGGACGTCCTGATCAACAATGCGGGCATCGCCCGCGATCAACTCGTCCCGCGGATGACAGAACCGGAGTGGCAGCAGGTGCTGGACGTCAATCTCAAGGGAGCCTTCCTGTGCTCGCGGGCGGTCCTGCCGGCGATGATCCGCCAGCGGGACGGACACATTCTGAACCTGGCCAGCTTCAGCGGCCGGGTCGGACGACTCGGCGCCGCGAACTACTCCGCCGCCAAGGCCGGACTGGTCGGGCTCACCCAATCGCTCGCCCGCGAAGCCGGCCCGCACAATATCCGGGTCAACGCCGTCTCCCCCGGCTTCCTGCCGACCCCACTCATTGGCCCCTTTTCCGCGGCGGACCTGGCCCGACACGCCGCAGACAACGCCCTCGGACGCATCAACGAGTTCGACGAAGTCGCCCGCTTCCTGGTGTTCCTCGCCGGCATGCGCAACGTCTCCGGACAAGTCTTCCAACTCGACAGCCGGATTGCGTCCGCGTCCTGAAGCCAGTCCACTCCACCCCCCCGCCCCCGCCCTTCCCTTGCCCGTTCCAGGCTTTGCCCTCACCGTCCCGCCGTCTTCATGAGCACGATTGTTGGCATTGATCTGGGCACAACCAATTCGCTGGTGGCGGTGGTGGACAGCGGCATTCCCTACGTAATTGCCGACCCCCAGGGCCAGCGGCTGCTGCCCTCGGTGGTCCACGTCCCCGGTCCGGGAGCCACGCCGGTGGTCGGCAATCCGGCCAACCGGGTCCGGGTGCTGAAACCGGCGGAGACCGTGTATTCGGTAAAGCGGTTCATGGGACGCCGCGGATCGGACATTCCGCGGGAGGACATGCTGGTGACCTATCCGGTCCGGGGCGAGGGGACGGGTCCAGTGACCATCGATCTGCACGGGCGCTCCTGGTCCCCCGAGGAACTCTCCGCCGAGGTTCTCAAGGAACTGAAGCGGACGGCGGAAGCCGCACTGGGCAAGGCCGTAACCCGCGCGGTGATTACTGTTCCCGCCTACTTCAATGACGCGCAGCGAAACGCCACCATCAAGGCCGGTGAACTCGCCGGGTTGAAGGTGGAGCGCATCGTCAACGAACCTACCGCCGCCGCCCTGGCCTACGGACTCGACCGGCTCAAGGGGCGGGCAAAAATCGCGGTCTATGACCTCGGTGGAGGAACCTTCGACCTGTCCATTCTCGAACTGAACGATGGCGTCTTCCAGGTGCTGTCCACCAACGGCAACACCCGTCTGGGTGGCGACGACCTCGACCGCCGCATCACTGATTTCCTCGCCACCAAACTGCGCGAGGCGGGCGGTCCCGATGCCGCCACGGACCTCAGCCTGATGAGCCGACTGCGCGAGGCGGCGGAGGCGGCCAAGATCCGCCTGAGCACCGAATCCACGGCGGAAATCTCCCTGCCCTTCCTCACCCCCAACTTCAGCTTTCACTTCACGCTGACGCGCGAAGAACTGGAGCGCCTGACCAAGGACATCATCGAACGGACCCGGGCCCACTGCCTCCGGTCGCTGTCCGACGCCAAAATCGAGGCGAAGGAACTGTCGCAGGTCATCCTGGTCGGCGGACAGACCCGCATGCCGCTGGTGCGAAAACTGGTCGCGGGATGGTTCGGATGCGTGGAGTTCGACGAGACGCGCGGGGATCTCCGCCTGGGGACCGAATTTCACGAGGCCGGTGGTCCGCAGCTCAATACCACCATCAATCCCGACGAGGCGGTCGCTCTCGGGGCGGCCATCCAGGCAGAGATTCTCTCCGGCGGTTTCCGCAACCTGCTGCTGCTCGACGTCACCCCGCTGTCCCTGGGCATCGAGACGTTTGGCGGCCTGATGAACGTGATCATCCCGCGCAACTCCACCATTCCGGTCAAGGCAGGCGAACTCTTCACCACCGCCGTGGATCGCCAGCGCTCCATGCTCATTCACATCCTCCAGGGGGAACGCGAACGGGCGACGGACAACTGGTCCCTCGGACGCTTTGATCTGGAATTCGAACCCGCGCCCAAGGGAGTGCCGCGGGTGGGCGTCCAGTTCGAGATCGATGCCAATGGCGTGCTCCACGTCCTCGCCCGGGACGTAAAGACGGGCCACGAGAAGATTGTGCAGTTGAAGTCGGCCGTGGATGTCGCGGATGAGGACGTTCAGAAAATGGTCGAGGAAGCGGTGGACAACGCCTTCGACGATTTGCGCGCGCGCCAGTGGATTGAAGCCAAGCTTCGCGCCGGGGAAACGCTGACCGCCACCCGAAAGACCATGGCCGAATACGATCGGGAACTGGATCCCGAGTATCGTCAGCAACTGCTCACCGCGCTGGAGGAGGTGGAGCAGGTGCTGTCCCTGGAGAACCCGAAGAACAAGACCGGTGATCCGGCCCGCCTCAAGGCAGCCACGGCCAAGCTGGACGAGGTCAGCGGTCCGCTGGCCGAGCACGCCATGAACCAGGTCATGGAGGCCATGCTGCGCAAGCGGGGTTTGGTTGGGACCGAGGAACCACCCACGCCGCCCGCACCGCCCGAGCCGCCATCGAACGCGGGACAATCCTGAACCCTCCACGCAAAACACCGGGGCACGAAAAGAACTCCCGCATTGCAGCCGGTGCGCGCCGTGTCAGGCTGAGTCATGCCTCCAAGGAAACCCGCTCCCAAAACCCCGAAGCCCAGTCCGCTGGTGGTGGTGCCGCCGCCGCCCAAGGTGGAATTGCCGGGAGCCGTTTCCCTCGCCTTGCAACCGCGCGCCCGGAAGCATCCGCTGAATCCGCGCCAATCCCCGGCCGCCCGGGACTCACGGGGCAAGGCCACCCGGGCTGAGGTTCGCCGTGAGACGCCGCCCCGGTCGGCTCCACGCCAACCCCCTGCGGGACGCCCTGGCAAAACCAAGCCTGCCAGCCCCAAAAAGGCCCGCTAAAGAAGACCCCTCCCGCCCTGGGTGTCGTCGATCCCCGGGCGATCTTTCCGATCCTCCCCTTCCACCATGATGCGCATCGTGCTCAGCAGTTTTGTCGCGGCCATCGTGCTGTTCGTGTTCGGCGCCGCCTTTTGGACCTGTCCGATTCCCTACGCCTACGTGGAGAAGGCCACCGTGGCGGATTCTGAGCTCAGCCAGGTCTTGCGGAACGCCCTGCCCAATGACGGCCTGTATCTGGTGCCGTCCCCGGCCGGCGACCCCGAAGCCCTCCAGAAGCTGTATCGGCAGGGACCGGTGGTAACCATCCACTACCACAAGGACGGCGTGGAGCCCATGGCCCCCCCGGTGCTGGTGCAGGGATTCTTCCACGGCTGGATCACCACCTTCCTGCTAGCGGGTTTGGTTCACCTCACCGCCCGTCCGCGCTTTGGACAGCGCCTCCTGCTTGTCACGCTCGCCGGGGCGGCCGGGGCCAACTACATGGTCCTCGGTGCCGGCATCTACTGGTTCCAGCCTTGGCCCTGGCTCCTGCTCAACGCGGCCTACGACGCCGTGGCCTTTGTCCTCTGCGGGCTCGTCCTCGCCGCCCTGGTGAAGCCAACCACGGATGGGAAATAGGGACTCAGAGGGGTTTAACCACGGATAGCACGGATCCACACGGATAGAAGACGAAGACAGGGGAAGGGGAGTGAGAAACGAAGAACCCCGGACTTTCTCCTTCCGCACCGAAAAGCCGGAAACCGTGAAGGCGCTCAGAAAGTCCTGGGCCTCATCAAAAGCTCTCCGTCTTTCCCAGTTCTGCTGCTGCTTCTATCCGTGTGGATCCCTGCTATCCGTGGTTAAACCGTCTTCCTCTGCATCCGCGGTGCAGCACCCAGAGGAATTCTGGCCTGTGGGAAGGACTTGAGGCTAGCCTTGGGCATGTCGTTTCGTTTCCGCTGGCTGGCGAGCCTGCTGCTCCCGGGTCTGCTGGCGCTCCCGGCGCAGGCCGGCCGGCCTTCGCGGCCCAGCGCCCTGCCCAATGTCATCCTCATCGTCGCCGATGATCTCGGATACGGTGACCTGGGTGCCTACGGACAAACCCGCATCCACACGCCGCATCTTGACCAGCTCGCCGCCGAGGGAATGCGCTTCACCCAGGCCTACGCCGGCAACACGGTCTGCGCCCCCAGCCGCTGCACGCTGATTACCGGTCGTCACACCGGTCACTCCCGCACCCGGAGCAACACCCAGGTGGCGTTGACGCCCGAGGACGTCACCATTGCCGAGGTCCTGCGCACCGCCGGATACCGCAGCGGCGCGGTCGGCAAGTGGGCGCTGGGATGGGAGGGCACCACCGGACATCCCAATCAGCAGGGGTTCGAGGAATTCTTCGGCTACCTCGACCAGCTGCACGCGCACGACTACTACCCGGAGTTTCTCTGGCGCAATTCCCTGCCGTACTTCCTCCGTGGCAATCAGCAGGGCCGACGCACCGACTACAGCCCCGCCATCCTGTTGCGCACTGCCACCAACTTCGTCCGCGTCAATGAGGACCGTCCCTTCTTCCTCTACTTCGCCCCCATCCTTCCCCACGCCAACAACGAGCGGGGCGCGGTGGGCATGGAGGTGCCGGACCTGGGAGCCTACGGGACGGAGTCCTGGCCGGACCCCGAAAAGCGCAAGGCGGCGATGATTACCTACCTCGACACTCTGGTGGGAAAACTGATCTCCGACCTGCGGCAGCGGCACCTGGAAGACCAGACACTGGTCCTCTTCACCAGCGACAACGGGCCGCATGCCGAGTCCGGCGTGAACCCCGCCTTCTTCCGCAGCTCCGGTCCCCTGCGCGGCATCAAGCGAGACCTCTACGAGGGCGGCATTCGCGTCCCGCTCATCGCCTGGTGGCCCGGCAAGATCCGGGCGGGCACCACCAACGACCGGCCGGTGGCCTTCTGGGATTTCCTTCCCACCCTGGCGGAGATCGCCGGGGCGACCCCGCCCAAGGATGCCGACGGCACCTCGTTTGCCGCCTCGCTGTTCGGAGGCCAACCCAAACGCCCTCCGGGCCCGTTCTACTGGGAGTTCCACGAGCGGGGCTATCAGCAGGCCGCCCGACTCGGCGACTGGAAGGGCCTGCGACTGGGCCCCGGTCAGCCCATCGAACTCTACGATTTGAAGTCGGATCCCGGCGAAACCAACAACGTGGCCGCCGCCCATCCCACCGTGGTTCAGGAGGTGGAAACCTGGTTCGCCCAGGCGGCCCAGCCGTGGAACCCGCCCCCTGACCGCTCCACCAACGCCGCCGGACCTGCCGGACGCCCGGTGCCGGCCAATCCCGCGGACCGGGTCAAGGACCTCATCATCAAGACCAACGCCGCGGCTGCCGCCGTCCCGCGCTGATCCATGGATCCCTTTCGGAACCGGCGGGACCCGGACCGCTTCCAACCCCTTCCGTCAGCACCGAACTCCATGCCCCTTCCCTCGTTCCCGCAGCGTTGGCCGGCGAGCGAATCCGGCCTCACCCTGCGGTTCGCCCTCGGCCTCAGCCTGGGCCTGGCCCTCATCCTTCTGTCGGGCTGCACCTCAGTCCCCAACCCGCCCACCGACTGGGCGGCATGGAAGGCGAAGCGCCTGGAATCCGTGGCTGGCACCAATGGCTGGTCTACCCTCGTCGGCTTGTTCTGGTTGAAGGAAGGCTCCAATTCAGCGGGCAGCGATCCGACCAACGACGCCGTGCTGCCTGCCGGAAGGGCTGCGCCACACGTGGGCAACTTCACCCGGAGTGGCGATCGCGTCCGCTTCGACGCCGCCCCAGGAATCACCGCCCGCGTCGACGGCCGCCGGGTGGAGTTCGCGCCCTTGGAGAACGACCGCAGCAACGCGCCCACCCGGCTGTCCCTCCCGCCGCTGACCCTGGTGGTCATCGAACGGGGTGAACGCCTTGGACTGCGGGTCCGTGATCCGGAGTCCCCGGCACGCGTCCATTTTCCGGGCATCCGCTGCTTCCCCTATGACCCCGCGTGGAGGATAGAGGGGCGCTTCGAGCCCTTCCCGGAGCCGCGAACCCTGCGCGTTCCCAGCCTGATCGGTGGAACCCAGGACTACGCATCTCCCGGCGCGCTGGTTTTTGAACACCAAGGACACCCCTACCGGCTCGACGTCGCGGTGGAGCCCGGCGAGACGGACTACTTCATCCTGTTTCGGGACGACACTGCGGGTCGGACCACCTACCCATCCGGTCGCTTCCTCTACGTCGCACCGCCGGACCCCAGTGGCCGCGTGACCCTTGATTTCAACCGCGCCTACACACCGCCCTGCGGCTTCACCGCCTTTGCCACCTGTCCCCTCCCTCCCCGGCAGAACCGCCTACCCTTCCCCATCCCCGCCGGCGAACTAAAGCCCGAGGGCCATCCCTGACCCCCGCTCCGCCCTCGTGGTCGAAGGAATTGACGCTCCCACAGTTTCACAGTCACTGTGGACACATGAAGAATCTGACGCTGAGCCTTGAAGACCGGGTTTACGAGCAGTCCCGAGTGATCGCCGCGCAACGGAAGACCACCGTGTCAGGCCTGGTCCGGGAGTTTTTGTCCAGCCTTTCCACGGAGGAAGCCCGCCGTGAGCAGGCTCGCAAGGACATCCGCCAGATGGTGGGCAAATTCCGAGGCGAAGTTGGACCCATGCCCACCCGCGAGGAGCGCAATGTCCGGCGCTGACGTCCTGCTCGACAGCAACGTGCTGTTGTACGCGCTTTCGGACGCTCCCGCCGAACGGGCGAAGCGTGAGCGGGCCGTCGACCTGATCGCCACCGAAGACTTTGGAACGTCCTACCAGGTGCTCATGGAGACCTGGGTCGTGGCGACCCGGAAGATGAAACGACCGATCACTCCGGACAAGGTTGCGGCCTTCCTGGACTGCATTCTCGCGTTCCCCTGCGTGGACGGTTCGCCCGCGATCTTCCGGCAGGCGACGCTCATCTCCCAGCGCTTTGGCGTGCATCCTTACGATGCGGCCATCCTCGCCGCCGCCCACGAGTTGGGTGCCAACCGGGTCTTTTCTGAAGACTTGGCCCACGGGCAGGACTACGACGGGATTACAATCATCAACCCCTTCCGCGATCTGGTCTGACGCGCTGGTTGGGCTTCACGGATTGACGGCGGCGATTTCCTGCATCAGGACATTCAGATTTCGTCCGGCGGTGACAGCGGCGCGCTCCTCGAGCGGAATGGCCTGATAGTGCCGGCGAAGAGGTTCGGGCTCAATCAAGCCAAGTTTGAGCAGCGCACGAAGGAGGTCGAGATCCTTGGGACGGCCCACGGTCAACTTCACCAGGGCAAGGTCATAGGGATCGAGCGCGAAGACATTGTCGTAACCTTCCACAAGGTGCATGCGGGACTCCCAACCTGCAGGCAGCGTTTCGACGATGGATGGATGCAGGATGTCGGCGTAGTAGCCAAACTCCTTGAGGAAGGCGCTCTCGGCTCCGGCCGCAAACTGGAGGCTCTCGGCGATCGCATCATTGACCGGGTCGAGAAGAAAGTTGGCATCCAGAGTTACCTCGGGCGGCCGTCCCGGTTCACCAAGATCAGGATGGGACGCCAGCAATGAACCCGAGCCGAGAACCGTGACGCGTTGCGGTCTTCCCACAGCGCGCACGATCTCGATCAAGTGCTGGAGTGACTGTAGACGCATTGACGAATCCAGATGGCGCGCTCGGCGGCGGTAAGAACTCCAGCAAAGGGGGCAAACTCGCGCAATCGCTCGGTCGCCTCACCACGGTCGCGCAGCAGGGCGAGCAATTCCTCGAAACCGTCCGGCGTGCCCTGGGCGCGTAAAATGATCTCCCGCCACTGCTCCAACCGGTGGGGCGCCGGGTGGCCGTTGGCCAGCCAGCGGTCGATGTTCTCCAGCGGCACGTGAAGTAGCGCCGGATCCCGCTCCAGTTTGTCGGCAGTGAGTTCGTGGAGGGTCATGGCGAAAAACTCAACGCTCCAAGCCAAAAGGAGACTTCACTCACCATAGGGTCTTGAGCCCGGGATATTGGCGGATGGTTTGGTCCGGAGTCAGCAGCGTCAGTTGATGCTCAATGGCCGTGGCGATGAGCAGACGATCAAAGGGATCCTTGTGAATGGGTGGCAGGAGGGTGGCGCGGGCCGCGATGACTCCGGTCAGGGGAGTTTACGCAAGGTATGCTGTCGCAGCATTCCGGAAAACCACTGGTCCACAGCCACGGGAAGCTTGAGTTGGCCTCGGGCCATCTTCTGCCCCACTTCAAAGGCGGAAATGGCCGAGACAGCCACCATGGTGCCAGGCGACCGGATGGCGTCGGCCGCCGCTGGACTGAGGGCCGACGAATCGGCCTCCAGGAAGAACAGAGCGCACGTATCCAGCAGGATCATCGTGACTCCCCCGGCCAGTCCTCTTCGGACGCCGGTTCGGTCGGGTTGAATCCCGGTGCAAAGGTGACGCGCAGCTCAGGGCAGGAGGTCAGCCGATTCGTTGTCGACTGGTGGCGAACCAGTTCAACCACCGGTTCGCCGTCACGACAAAGGAGGACCCGCTCGCCCCGGTCCACGACGGCTTTGACCAGTTCGGAAAGCCGGCTCTTGGCCTCGTGCATGTTCGCCGTGATCTTGGTTGGCTAGGCTAGCTAGACCAGCAACCGATGCAAGAGGGTCGGAGACGGCCAAGCGATGTTCGGAATCTCGGAGTACGGCAACGGCGCGGGACAGATCATCTCGGCAACTGGTGATCCCCCGAACAACTCTGCTTCGGGCAGCATCCGATGTTTCGCTGTCCTTTCTCCTCGATGGACAACCGAATCCTGGGAGGGACCGGGACCTTCAACGGACGCGTCCGGGTCGAAGCCTGCCGCCGCACAACGGGATTTGCCCGGACCAGGGGATTGCCGGTAGGTTCTGCAGACACGCCGATGCATCGCGTCCACTCACTCCCGCCCCTCCGGAGGTTGACTTCCGGGCGAACGAACCCGCGGCGACGCTGGACCCGTTCCGTGGTCCTGCTGGCTTCTCTGCTTTCGGTGGGAATGCTCGCCGGATGCGATCGCGGCCCGACGGCCCCAGCCGCCCGCCTTCCGGAACTCGTTCCCGGACTCGGCTACACGAACCAGCGGGTGGCCGCCGGTCCCTGGTCCATCCACGTGCTGGAAATGGACCGCTCCGATCCCTCCCTGGCTCTGGGCTCGGTACACGCCGGGGGTGGGGCGCTGGGACTGAGTCCGCTCAGTGAACAGTTGCGGCAGATTCCCGCAGCGGTGGGGATTCCCGTCGGGGCGGTCAATGGTGACTTCTATCAACGGGACCGGCCTCACGCCGGTGATCCACGCGGACTGCAGATCCTGAACGGCGAACTGATCAGCGCTCCCAACGGCGGCGTAGCCTTCTGGATCGACGCCCTAAACCGACCCCAGGCGGGCTCGGTCGTTTCGCGGTTCCAGATCGCCCTGCCCGACGGATCCTTCCTGCCCGTCGAACTTAACCGGGAGCGCTCCGCCGCCCACCCTGCCGTCCTGTACACACCGTCGGCCGGCCCCACCACCCGTACCCCGGAGGGACTGGAGATCGTTCTCGAACCCCAGGGCGCCAGCGCCCTGCATCCGCTGGCCATCGGTACCACCAACGTGGCCCGGGTGCGAAAGAGTCTGCGCCTGGGAGACGCGCGCATTGAAACTGGAACCTGGGTCCTATCCCTGGACCCCGCACTGGCTCGGAAGCATCCCGCGCCGGAGCCCGGAGTCCTCATCACCCTGTCCCTGGCGACGGAACCCGAGCTGCTCGGAACCCGCACCGCCCTTGGCGGCGGACCACTTCTCGTCCATCAGGGCCGTCCGGAGCGAATCGCCCCCCCGTCACAGGACTCCTACGAGTTCAGCTCCATGAGGGAACAGCACCCCCGAACCGCGCTCGGGTGGAATGAGCGTTCCTTCTTCCTGGTTCAGGTGGACGGCCGCCAGCCGGGGTTGTCCGAAGGCATGACCCTGGAGGAACTGGCGAAGACGATGACCCGACTGGGATGCACCGAAGCCATGAATCTGGATGGCGGGGGGTCCTCCACGCTGTGGGCGGACGGAACGGTGCGCAACAGTCCCTGCGATGGCCAGGAGCGCCCGATCGCCAACGGACTGGTGGTGCTGCGCATCCCATCGAAAGTCGAAACCCGGTGAACCCTCCCGGTGTGGTGGCAGGACCTTCATTCAACATTCGCCACCGCCAGGCATCAAAATCACCCAGTGGCCGGGACCCAGAGTCCTGGCCCACAATCTGCGTCCTTTTGCCCGCAATGCTCCAGAGATCCGTCTCCCTTCGTTTCCGGTTGATCCGGGCCCTCTGCGCACTGCTCTCGCTGGCCACCGTCGCGGCCGCCGCAGAATCCGGAGCGGACGGCGTTACCAACGCTCCGGGGCGACCGGATCGCGGCTACGCCTACCTCCACGACACCGTGGCCTCCATCCCCTGGTCCATTCATATTTTCAAGATCTCCCTGGCCCGGCGCGACCTGGCCTTCACCACCACCCTGGGGGGCAGCAACCTGCTGGGCATGAGCACGGTGGCAGAGCAGTTGAAGGCCTTTCCCGCCGGACTGGGCACTCCGCTGGCGGCGGTCAACGGCGACTTCTATGTGAACGAACCGGAACCACTGGGGGACCCCCGGGATCTGCAGATCCGCGACGGCGAATTGATCAGTGCCCCGGCCGGCCATGCCTGCTTCTGGATCGACCCCGAGGGGCGTCCGCAGTCCACCAATGTCTTCCCCCGCCTGCGGGTACGCTGGCCCGATGGCTCGGAAACCCCGATCGGGCTCAATGAACTGCGCGAAGCGGGAGCCGCGGTGCTGTATACCCGCGCTGCCGGCAGCCACTCCTGGACCCGGGACGGAACCGAACTGGTGCTGGAACGGAACGGCGAGGGACCCTGGCTGCCGCTGCGGGCCGGACAGCAACTCGGCGCCCGGGTACGTTCCGTCCAGGACGGCGGCCACACGCCGCTGGATGCCGACACCCTGGTGCTGTCACTGGGGCCAAAGCTGGTCGCGGCCGGAAAGCGCCTCGCCCCGGGTGCCGTCGTGCAGGTGATCACCGAGACGGTTCCCGAGCTCACCGGGGTGACCACCGCCATCGGGGGTGGACCCACCCTCGTCCGCAAGGGCAAGGCCATGGAATGGTCGGGATTCCTGCTGCGACATCCGCGCACCGCCCTCGGATGGAACCAGGATCACGTGTTCCTGGTGCAGGTGGATGGACGGCAGAGTGATCTTTCGGTGGGGATGACCTTCCCCGAACTGGCGGACTATCTGGTGAACCTCGGGTGCCAGAACGCCGTCAATCTCGACGGAGGCGGTTCGGCCACCCTGTGGGCGCTGGGCCAGGTGGTGAACAGTCCGTCCGAGGGACAGCAACGGCCCGGGGCCAACAGCTTGGTGGTTTATCTGCGACGGCCACAGGCCACCCCCACCGGCCGGCAGCCATGAAGCCGGCCGGCATGGGAATGGTCGTTCTTCTGGGTCTGCGGCTCGCTGCCGATTCCGTATCCGCCTCCCGCACAGCACCGGACACCTTCGCCGCCCTCTTCGAAACCGGTTCAGAGATCCAGGAAATCCGCCTCGATCTGTCGCCCGCCGCCCTGACCAGCCTGCGACTGGCCCCCCGGAAATCCGTTCCTGCCACTCTGCACGTCGGTTCGACAGACTTCCCCAAGGTTCAACTCCATCTCAAGGGATCCACCGGGAGCTTCCGTCCAGTGGATGATCGTCCGTCCCTCACCATCACGCTGGGCAACGAGGCTGGCTCTGACCGGATTCACCTGGAGAATTCGGTGGAGGACCCGAGCCGCCTGCATCAGTGGCTGGGCGCGGAACTTTTCCGCGAGGCCGGCCTCCCAGTCCCATCGGTCACCCTTGCCCACGTGACCCTTGCCGGACGCGGGCTTGGTTTGTACGTGGTGCGGGAGGGTTACGACGGCGCTTTTCTGCGGCGCAGCTTCGGCTCGCCGGCGGTCGTGGTGGGAGAACCGGAACCGGGGCAGGATGTCGGTGGACGCTGGAAACTGAAACCGGGTTCCCCAGCCATCGGCGTTCGGGAAGCGCAGTCCGCTCTGGACCGTCTGGCCGCCGCCAGCCGCCTGCCCGATTCCCATCAGCGCTGGCAGGCCCTCACCGCCCGACTGGACGTCCCGCGCTTCGCCACCCTGTTGGCCGGTGAAGTCCTGCTCGAGCACCGGGATGGCTACGCGCTCGCCCGCAACAATGTCCGGATGGTCTGGAACCCTGCCGACGGTCGGTGGACGTTTCTACCTCACGGCATGGATCAATTGCTCGTGGAGGCGGGATTTACCCGCCATCCCCAGATTTCGGGCGAAATTGCCCGAGCCTTTATGTCCACAGACGAAGGCAAACGGGCCTACGACCAGCAATGGACCGCACTGGCGGACGCCTGGATGGATCCCATCCGCTTGACTGCCCGAGTCCGGACCCACGCCGCCGGACTCGAATCCCGGCTCGCCCCAGACGAAGTCGCCGTGCTGCGCCGGGAAACCGACGATCTGGTCCGGCGCCTGAGGTGGCGTTGCGCCGAAGTCGCCTCCCAGCGCGCCGAACCGACCGTCGCAGCCACCGCAGCGATGCCGGGTCCAATTCTTCTGCGGGATTGGCAGCCGCTGGATGCGCCGGAAGGCGGAACGCTGCGCCGCGAATCGCGCCTGGGATCGCCCGTCCGGCTGTACATCACCGCCGGCCCGGTCACCGCCGCCGCCTGGCAATGCCGCCTCACCCTGCCCGCCGGCCGCTACCGTCTGGAGGGATTGGTCGGCGCCCACGGCCTGCGGCCCCTGCCCTTCGGCCAGCACCAGGGGGCGGCGCTGCGGGTATCCGGCGACCGCCCCCGCTCCACCGCACTCACCACCAAGGGCACTGAGGTCCCCCTTCAGGTAGATTTTGAGGTTTCCGGGCCTGGGGAGGATGTCCGGTTCCTCTGTGAACTGCGGGCCAGCGCCGGCGAGGCCTGGTTTGATGGCGAATCCCTGCGCGTCTGGCGGCGAGAGTGAGCCCGGGGCCCTTTTGGACACTGCGCCCGGCCCCGAACCGCCTGAAGGCGGAACGAAACGTGGACCCCGTTGGCCCCGGCGGGTGTCCAAAAAAACGGGCATCCATGGCGCAAGTCATGCTATGTATGCATACTCCGCTGCCTCATCCCAGTGGCCTGTCGCCACAGTATGGGAGAATGCAGGAAGGGCTGACTTCATGAGATCGATGCGAACATCCAGGGCCTTCACCCTGATCGAGCTGCTGGTGGTGATTGCCATCATCGCCATTCTCGCCGGCATGCTGCTGCCCGCGCTGGCCAAGGCCAAGGCCAAGGCCAACCAGACCGTCTGCCTGAACAACCTGCGCCAGATGTCGCTCGGGTTCCGCATTTGGTCGGGAGACAATCGCGATAAATTTCCCTGGGACATCGCCCGGACCAATGGAGGCAGCCAGGGCTCGCCGGACTGGACGGACCACTTCCGCCTGTGCTCCAACGAACTGGCCTCCCCGCGGATTCTGGTGTGCCCGACCGACAAGCCGCGCAAGCCCGGAACCAACTGGGTTCGCCTCGATGGACTGGCCAACGTCAGTTACTTCGTGGGCACGCGGGCGGACCTCGCCAAACCCCCGACCATCGTGGGTGGGGACAGCAGCGTCTCGGGTGGCGGTGGCGGATTGGACCCGCAGTGGAGCGTTTTCCTGGGCACCTCGATTGACGCCAGCTGGAACCAGAGCCTGCACGTGGCCAACGGCAACCTAGCGCTGGCGGATGGCAGCGTGCAGAACACCAAGACGGCGGCGCTTCGCGCCCAGATCAGCGCGGCACTGGCCAGCGGACTCACCAACGTGGTTTTCTCCAAGCCGCGGGGTGTGTTTTAGGGGAGGGCGACATGAGGAACCATCCCGTCATCGCCGGGGCCGCCGGACTGGTTCTGCTGGGATCGCTGGCCGCACTGGCCTTCAGTATGCAGGGATTTCCCCTGCGTCCGGACACCACCGTTCCCGATGAAATCGGCCGCACCCTGGCCCGGGAGGCGGTGCGGCAACTGGGATCCGGACACCGCCTCACCGTGCTGATGCGCGACACCACGACTTTTCCCCAGCCCGCTGCCGACCGGATTCTCGCCAGTCTGACCCGCGAGGCCGGACGCGCGGGCACCGGGGTGTCCGAAGTGCAGCGATTTGAAGTGGACCCCCTGCGCCCCGCCCAGGTCCCGCCGGGAGACTTCGCGGAACTCATCCGCCGCAGCACGGCGGGTGACGTCATTGTATCCCTGCTCGGCCCGCCCCTGCTCGACGACAGCCAGCGGGCCGCCCTGCCCGCCGAGCCGGGATGCCGGATTGTGGCCCTTTGTGCCGGTCCGTTTCCCGACGCTGCGGGACTTCGGCAACTCGCCGCACAGAACCTGCTGCATGCGGCGATTGTGGACCGCCCGGCGCCGAAGGGAGTGTCCCCGGGCCCGTCGCGCGGACGGGAGTCCTTCGATCAACTCTACCTGGTCTCCGCCTTCCCGGCGGCGACGCAGGCCGCTGGAACGGCACCTTCCCGATGAAGGCTGGCGCACTCCCATCCTACGCCCTTCGGAGGCACCGCGGCTTCACCCGCACCGATCTTTTGGTGGTCCTGGCGGGTTCGGCGCTTCTGGGGGCGCTGGCGGGAATCCCGATGAACCGGGCACGGCGTCAGGCACGGCTGGCCCGATGCACCGCCAATCTCCAGCAGGTAAACCGGGCCGTTCTGTCCTTTGCCACCGACCATGCCCAGACCCTGCCGGGTCCGCAGGCCGAGGATGGCGGTGAGCTCCAGTGGTGGTACAAGGAGCAGGTGAAGGGCTACGCCGGATTGAAGGGACCGTCGTCCACCAACGATGTCCTGTTCGCCTGTCCGGACGACCGCGGGTACACCGATCCCGTCCCCTTTCACCGCAGTGCGCGGTTCGATTTCGGCAGCTACAACTTCAACGGCATTCTCATTCCCGGCGCCCCCAACATCGCCGGCACCACGCTGGGCTCCATCACCGAACCCCGGCGGACGCTCCTGACCATGGAATGGACGGCCCACGGACCTCTGTCATGGCATCGCAGCCGCACCGGGCGCCGGAACGCGCCGTTCTACCGCGACGCCGAAAGCGTCGTGGGATTCGTGGACGGCCATGTGAGTTTTCTTCCCATTTATTTCGACGGGCACACCGCAGCCTACCTGCGGGACCCTATTCCTGGTTATGACTACCGATACAGCG
>JBDKKE010000533.1:0-10787 GCA_039796255.1 Verrucomicrobiota bacterium
TGACCAGCACGGCGCGGAGGCGACCGCCGGGTGAGGTGACCCGGAGGAGCGGAAGGTCATGATCCACCGGGCCGCCGGGCGTGCGTCGATTCTTGGCGAAGGCGGCGGAGCCCCGTCCCCAGGCGAGCCGGGCGGGATGCCGGTCCCGCAACGCAGCGACGGCCGCCTCCTCCAGACGGTCGGTAAAGAAGCGCGTGTAGGCGTCGATCGCTTCCTGATCGGCCGCACTGATCTCCAGTGCAAAGATGTTGGGGGCGGCCCCGGTGAGGCAGGGAGCGCTGTGCGTGTGGGTCACACTCAGGGCGACCCGTTCCGGAGCCAGACCCAGCTTCTGCGCGAGTCGGGAGCGGACCTCATCGCTGATCGCCCCCGGCAGAATGCAGTTGTCGATGGTGATCAGGACCGAGGCGTCCGGATCCGCCCCCAGGGCCAGGGCGCGGGCGTGAATGCGCTGGAGGACATTGGTGGGCGCCGGTTGCTGGGCCCGGGCGGCGTATCCCATGAGCCGCACCGCGTGGGTCGGGGAAATGTCCACCCGGGCCACTCCCGCGGGGATCAGACCGGGATCCGAGCGGAACACCGCGCAGGCTCCCGAAAGCAGGGCCAGCCCCAGGGTCAGAACGACGACGCGGAATCGGGAAACACGATCCGTTTTCACCCAGCAAAACTGGGCGGCGCCGCGGTGGTTGGGAAGAAGGATTGTCTTCCCCCGATGCGATCAACTCACCGAACCGACCCGCAGCGTACCCGTCGTCAGAATCCGCGCCCTCAAACCGCCGCGTCCCTCCAGGGCCTTTTCCGCACCGGGACCAAACGCCACGTTCATCCACTGGCACGGACTCGCCTCCTCGGTTCCCGCGAAACGCACTCCCTGGAACTCAAACTCCGCCCCGATCAGCGCATTCAAATCCACACCACGGGTGACGATGTTGCGCCGGTACACGGAACAGGGGCGCTCCCCCACGCCCAGGCTCCGGACGAGGTCCTCGTGAGCCTCGATGGCGAAAAAAGTGACCTGACCACGGTAGTCCGGCTTGTAGTCGAAGAAGCGGTCCCCCTCGAGTCCGCAGCCGGTGACGCAGCGGACCTCGGGAACCGATACCATGGGATGCGCACCGGCGGGGCGGCCGTGGCGGCCGACAAAATTGTGCCCCGGCGACAGGAACAGGTGAACCAGCTCGGGGAGGGTTGTCATGCGGAGGAAACTGCAACGCAACGCCCGGACGTCAACGCGCCGCCTTCGCCGCGCGGGTGGCCGACTGGAGGGCATCCAACTCCGTCTTCATGCCCCGGAAGGTCTCGGCGTCCATACGGTCGATGAAGAGGATGCCATTGAGGTGGTCCACCTCGTGTTGAACCGCCCGGGACAGCAGGCCGCCGGCGCGAAAGGAGAAGGGCTCACCCCGCTCATTCATCGCAGTGACCTCGACTTCCCCGGCCCGTTCGATGTCGGCATACATTTCCGGAAAACTCAGGCAACCCTCGGGTCCGGTAATGCGGGCACCCACCGGGGTCACCACCGGATTGATCAGCACCAGCGGCATGAAGGAATCGGCATCCGCCGGCTGACCGGAGATCCACAGATGGGAGGGCCGCTCCTTCACTCCGCGCACATCGATGATGGTCAACTGCAGGGCCTGTCCGACCTGCTGCGCCGCCAGCCCCACCCCGTGCGCCTCGCGCATGGTGTCGAACATGTCGGCAATCAACTGGTGGATCCCGGCGGTCACGGACTCGATCCGGGCGCCCTTCTTGCGCAGTACCGGATCACCATACTGAGTGACGGGGAGAATCATGGGGGGCAAAGAATGTGCGTCGGACGAGATCAGACCTTCGGACGTTTCCGTTCCAGAGACGCGATGGCCCAGGTCAGACCACCGATGGTGCAATTCAAATTCACGACGCGGGGAGGAACGATGTCCGGGGACCACCAATGACTCAAGCGCCGGAATCAACATGGTGCATTCCCGGGTTGGCGGTAGGGATGCGTTCCACCCGCGTCCCCATATTCCCCCGCCAGATGCGTGGACACACGACGGGGATCGCGGGTAGTTCCCACGTCCCGGGGCTTCCCGCGTTCCCGCACGGGAATCCCCACGGGCGCTGCGGATTTGAAGTGAGGCGCTTCGCGCCTCCCGCCCCTACCCTTGGGGCCAATTCCGCATCAGGGCAGCGATCTCGGCGATTCCCGGACTTTCGGCGGTGCGCACGTAGTGGCCGCTGGTGCTCACGCCGCAAAGGAGGCTCGCGGCGTTGTCGAGTCCCAGCAGTTTGCCGAGGCAGAAGCCGCTGTTGAAGTGATCGCCGGCGCCGGTGGTGATCTTGGGCCGGGGGCAGATGGGTCCGGCCACGATGTCCGCCTTGCCGCCGGAGACCGCCAGGGCGAAGGCGGTGGGATGGACCACCAGGGTATCCACAGGCACGCGCTTGCAGATCTCGGTGGACAGCAGCGCGAGTCCATCGGCGTCCACGGGATCGGCATTCAACCCCAACACCCGGGCGATCTCGTAGGCCTCCTTCTCGTTGAGTCCGAGAATGACATCAAACTTCGACTGAAACCGGGTGATCAGTTCCAGCGCGTGGGCAATGTCGCCGGGCAGGCGCTTCTCCGGATCCGCGAGATCGAAGAACATGCGCCGCCGCGGACCCGTCACCGAACCCATCAGCTCATCCTGGATCGAGGCCCAGATGTCGCTCATGTAGGGAAGCATGGTCCAGTTGACGAAGGCCACCAGCCCCGCGGTGTTGAAGCGATGGGCGAACTTCTCCGCGCCGTAGCGCTCACGGATGTTCTCCCAGGTTACCTGCTTGAGCGTGTAGTGCTTCCCGACCATCAGCTTGCCGTCCTCGAATTCGAGCGCGTCGGTCAGTCCGGGCTCGCAGATGGTGGAGACCTCGGCGCGCTGGGCGAAGGGCTCGAACACCGGGTGCATGGCCGGCCAGCCCAGCGAGCCCACGTAGGTCACCTTCATGCCGAAGCTGGCCAGTGCGTTGGCCATGATCGGACCGTTGCCGCCCAACTTGGTGAGCACATTGACCAGTTCGACGTTGGTGCTGCGTCCGGCCGCGCCTGCCAGTCGCTGGGCAAAGGCGGCGATGGTCGGGACGCGGTCATACCGGTTGGCATCGTGGCGCTTGTCCACCACGTGGAGGATTTCATCCACAAAGCCGTCGAGTCCGACAAAGGCATTGAGCGAGGGAACCTGGGCGGCCACGAGCTCCAGTTGGGCGGCGACATCGCCGCGGAATTCCGGGGAATTGATCATGGGGTGTGAGGGCGGAAATTTAGGGGAAACAGAAGGGCGCGAACCGTCAGTCCAGGCTGATGCCCAGCGCCTCCAGGACGCGGTTGAGTTCGTCGTCGGAAAAGAAGCGGATCTCCAGTGCGCCTTTGCCGGCCTTGTAGCGCAGACCCACCTTGGTGCCCAACCGCTCGCGGAGACGGTTCTCCAGATCCGCGACATGCGGATCCCGGGACACACCGGACGGCGGACCGGACGCCCCCGCCGCCGGCTTCGGCGGGGCAAGCAGGCGGGCCACCAATTCCTCGGTCTGCCGGACGGTCAGGGCCTCGGCCTCCACGCGGTGGGCGACGGTGAGTTGCTGGACGGGATCCGGAACCCCGAGGACCACCTTGGCGTGGCCCACCGAGAGCCGTCCCTCGCGCAGGGCGCGCTGCACGGGCTCGGGGAGCCGCAGCAGGCGGAGGGCATTGGTGACCGCGACTCGGGATTTCCCCACCTTGCGGGCGACGTCGTCCTGGGTGAGTCCAAACCGCGAGGCGAGTTCCTGATAACCGAGCGCCTCTTCGACCGGATTAAGATTCTCGCGCTGGAGATTCTCGATCAGTGCCAGTTCGAGCACCTCGGCGTCGGAGGCCGTCCGCTCCAGCACCGGGGCCTCGGTCAATCCCGCAATCTGCGCCGCGCGCCAGCGTCGCTCTCCGGCAATCAGTTCGTAGAATCCCTGGACGCTGCGGACCAGCAGGGGCTGGACAATGCCCTGTTCCCGGATGGACGCCGCCAAGTCCGCCAGGGCCTCCGTCGGGAAATCCTTGCGGGGTTGCAGCGGACTCGGACGGATCTGGGTGAGCGGCACCCGGCGGACCATGGCTCCGGCGGGAACGGGCACCGGTGCCACTGCCGGAACCACCGGAGCCGCCGCCGCGGGCCCTGAAGACGATGCAGCAGGAGCGCCGCCGGAGAGCAGCGCGCCCAATCCCCGTCCCAGACCCGGTTTCGACATGGCAGCGAGAGTAGGAAGTGCCCGAGTGCGAACGCAAAAGGGATTTTAACGCACCAACTCGTAGGCGAAGCCCTTGAGATACTCGGTCTCCGGAATGGCCGGGATGACCGGATGATCAGGCGACTGACTGTAGGTTGCCACCCGGCGGAGCATCCGGTGGGTGTCGTAGGCTGCGGACAGGATTACCTCCTCGAACAACGGACGGTGAACGTGATGCGAGCAGCAGAAGGTGGCCAGGATGCCCCCGGGTTTCAGCAGTTTGAGGGCCCGGAGATGGATCTCCTTGTAGCCGCGAAGGGCGTCCGGAACCGACGCCCGGTTGCGGGTGAAGGACGGCGGATCCAGCACGATCAGGTCGTAACGGGGAATCACCTTCTCATTGGGTCCCACGACCGTCTTGGCCTTGAGCCAGTCGAACACATTGGCCACTTCGAAGTGGGTGCGATCCGCGACGCCATTGACCCGCGCATTCTCCTCGGCCGCCTTCACTGCCGCCTCGCTCTGGTCGAGGGCATGAACATTCCGGGCGCCGGCCCGGGCGGCGTGCAGGGCAAATCCGCCCAGGAAGCTGAAGCAGTCCAGGACCTCCCCCGCTCCCTTGGCCAGTTCACCCACGGCGGCGTAGTTGGTCTGCTGATCGAGGTAGAGCCCGGTCTTGTGGCCCTCCGCGAGGTCCACCCGGAATTGGAGTCCATTGAGCGAGATGCGCTTCTCCGACACTGCCTCACCGGCCAGCAGTCCCTGCGAATCGGCGAGCCCCTCGAACTTCCGCGAGGCGATGTCGCTGCGTTCAAGAATGGACCGGGGCTGCAACAGTTCCTCCAGCACCTCGGCAATCAGGGCCTTGTGACGATCCATGCCCAGCGAACTGATCTGCATCACCAGGACGTCCTCGTACTGGTCCACGATCAAGCCGCTCAGGAAATCGCTCTCCGCGTTCACCAACCGGAAGGAACCCACCCCCGGCATCCAGCGCTGCCGCGCCGCCAGGGCGGTCGTCAGACGCGCACGGAAAAACGCGCGATTCGGCTCCACCCGGTCGGCGTCGAGAATGCGGACGGCGATTTTGGACTTGGAGTTGTAGAACCCGGTGCCCAGCAACCGCTGGCGATGGTCCTTCACCTGGACCCAGTCGCCATCGGCCACGGGGGTGGTCAGACGGAAGATGGAATTGGAGTAAACCCAGGGATGGCCCGCGACGATGCGGTCGGATTCGCCCGGCTTGATGACAACGGTGGACAGATTCATGGCGTGTAGACAGGACGGCCCGCGGTGCGCAGGCCGAACGGGCATCCTACACTCCGTGCCCCCAACCTCCAAGCCTCCTGTGATTCGGGTTTGCGGTGCTCAATCCAAATCCTGAAGAGCGATGGCCCCTCAGGCTTGCCGGGAGTTCAGGTCGCCGACGGCTTCTTCCCCGCCTCACGCCGCGACTGCTCCATGAGGTCCCAGAACTTCGGGTTCTCCGCCAGGGTCGCGTCCTCCTCGGAGGCGAGGTTGGACCGGAACAGGAAATCCTTGAGGGAATGCTTGCTCAGCACCCGGTGCACCACAATCCCCAGCGGATGACGTTCAAAGTAGATGCGGTAGTCGCCCAGGCGGTAGCGGGTCAGCGTGCGCCCGTTGTGCGTGAGATGCCCGTACTGACCCTCCTCGCGCTGCAGTTCCTGCGGCAACCCCCGGAACTGCCCGAGCACCTGCAACTGCAGATCCTTCGGCATCCGGGCAAGCTCCCCGGCACTGGTGGGATTGAAGATGATCTGAAACGGCGCCATTGAGGCACCAGCCTGACCAAAACAGGAACGGCCCGCAAGCCGGGGGAAATAGCCGATAGGCGATAGGCGATAGCTGATAGCTGATAGCTGATTGGCTATTGCCTATTGCCTATTGGCTATTGCCGATAGGCACCCCCCTTCACCTCCACCCAATTCCAAACCGCTCACAATAACCCCGGTACCGCACCTTCTCTTCTTCCTCCTCCAGGCCGAACTCCCCGAGCGAGTAGTCATGGCGTCCGAACTTGCCGCGCGGGAATTCCAGCAGGAAGGCGCGCAGGCGCTGCTCGAAGTCGGGGGTGAACGGCAGGTCGAAATGCGCGTAGAGGCGTCGGACTGTTCCCACCGCGTCTGCCGCCAGATCCGTGTAATGGAGATGCAGCACCCGGCCGGACGGCACCACGCCGCGGTCGAGCGCCGCCAGTCCCCGGGCCAGACCGTCGGCCCAGACCCGGGTGACCTCGGGACCCGTCCGGAGCGCCTCCACGGAGTCGCTGAACACCCGGCGCAGCTCGGTGTACAGGCTCGACAGCGACGGGATCACGTCCGCCGGGGAGCGATGGGTCCAGATCAGTCCCAGGTCAGGATAGGTCGCCGCCAGGGCCGGCAGGGAGAAGAGGTGGTTGGGTGCCTTGAGAACCCAGCGCTCCCCCGGACACTTCCACTGGAGCTGCTGGAGCAACTGATGATGGATCCGGTACGGTCCGCTCAGATCCTGGCGGTCCAGCCACGCCTGATAGGCCGGGATGCGGTACATGGTGTCGAACTGGTAGCTGGCGAAGGAATGGCTCATCAGCATCACACATTCCTCGGCCAGCCGGGCGCCGACGGGATGGATCCGCTGAAACCCGGGCGCCATGCGCAGGAACCAACCCACCTGCCGCTCGGCAAACTCGATGCGCCGGTCGGTGAGGTAGGTCGCCCGTTCCGGAGGCGGGGAGGGAAGCATGGCTTCCCAGGTGAGCGGAACCCGGTTGGCGGGGTCCTGGGACAGTAACCGGTGCAGTAGGGTGGTGCCGGAGCGGGGAAGTCCGACGACAAACAGCGGACGCCGGATCACCTGCGCCGGGATTTCCGGATGCTGCCGGCGGTCCTCCTGAAGGCGAAGGCGGTTGCGCAGGATGCGGGCCGCGTCACTCCGGGCCGCCAGTCGTCCCACCAGATTCAGGTCGGCCTCCCGTTCGCAGGAGCCCAGCAACTCCCGCAGCGCTGGACGAAAATCGGGGTCCCCAAAGTCGTCCAGACCCGTCCGCCGCTGGGCGGCGGACACCAGTTCCTCCGGGTTCAGACTGATGAAGCGGTTCACGGCCGGACCGACCACGCGCCCGCCCAGGTTGAAGAGTGTGGCCAATCCCGGCCCGGTCAGGTCGGTCAACGCCATGGCATCCAAATTTCAAATCGCAGCTTCATCGGAACGCCCGAAGTGGGCGCGGCGCAGCACCCAGGCGTCAACGGATTTCCCGAACCCGGATTCCACCCAGCGGAGCAACGCCGGCAGACTTCCGGGATTCACATCGGTCACTCCAACGCTATTTCCACGGGACCCAGATAGACCCGTGTGTGAGTTTTCTAAACTGGCAGTTTAAAAAACTCACAGTCGCCCTTACCTGCTGCTCTACCTGGAGTGCGACGCACGAGAGATCAGCGCGGTCCGTCCCCTTTTTTGTCGCCTTGCCACCCTGGTGGCGGGTCGTCATGGACGGGTTTCGAAAAAGATCCGATCTCGACCCATAGCTGGCACCAGCGTGCCGCCCTGCTTGGAGGGGATAGCCCACTCAAAGCAGTGAATCGGCGAGGCGGGCGATGTTTTGGGCGGCCCGGGCCACGAAGGGACGCCGGGACCACTCGGCGGCGTCCAGTTCGTCGCTGTCCGCAAAGTGACGCTCGTTGATGCGGCTCAGGGTGGCGGCGACTTCGGCATCGTGAATCAACAGGCTCGCCTCGGCGTTCAGGGCGAAGGAGCGGATGTCGATGTTGCTCGATCCGATGATCACCACCGCGTCGTCGATCTGGACGCTCTTCGCATGCAGAAACCGGGGGCGGTACAGGAACACCCGGACCCCTGCGTCGAGCAGTTCGTCGTAGAAGGAGCGCTGCGCGAAGATGGTGAACATCTGGTTGGAGTGCTTGGACAGCACCAGCCGGACGTCCACCCCGCGCTGCACCGCGGTGCGGATGGCACTCAGGAAGGGTTCATCCGGGACGAAGTAGGGCGTGGTGATATGCACGCGGCGGCGGGCCTGGTGGATCAGGGAGACCAGCAGCGTGGCGAAGGTCTGCTGGCGATACCCCGGGGAACTCGGCACCAACTGGACAAAAGCCTCCCCGGCGCGGGTCAGTGATTCGAGTGCGGGGCGCACGCCGGTGTCCTCGGCGATTTCCTGCCACCGATCGGACAGAAAAGCCGCCTCCAGTTCGGCAACCACCGGACCGGTCACCCGCGCCACCAGTTCCTCATTGGGATGCCCGGGAACAAAATGCGGCGCGACGATGTTCTGCGAACCCACGTAGCCCACCTGGCCGTCGAGCACCGCGATCTTGCGGTGGTTGCGGATGTCCGCACGGGCACCCCGGTGATGGAAGAAGTGGACGGGCAGCAGTTCCGTCACCTCGATGCCCAGGGACCGCAGCCGTGGGGCCAGCGACTTCAAAGCTCCCTTCGAGCCCACGCCGTCCAGCAGCAAACGGCAGGAAACCCCGCGGGCGACCGCGCGTTCCAGGGCCCGGGTCACCACCGCCGCCACCGCGTCATCGGCGTAGATGTAGTACAGCAGGTGCACCCGTTCCTGTGCGGCATCGATGTCCGTCGCCAGCCGCGCGAGGGAATTCTGGTAGCCGTCCAGCAGTTCCACGTGGTTTCCCGCCAGCATGGGGAACGCCGTCAGGTTCTCCGCCAGATGCGCCCCGTCCGCCACCTCAGCGGGCAGGGTCTTGAGCGGGGCGCGGATTCCCGGAGCCAGCAGCAGGGCAGCTTCGCGGACGCGTCGGGAAAGATCCGCGAGCTGCGTCCGGCGACGTTTCGGGAGATGAAGCCGGCCCAGGATGAGGTACAGCGCCAGTCCGCCCCAGGGGAAGAAGAAGATGAGGAGAAGCCAGGTCCGCGCCGCCGCCGGGGTCCGCCGCTGGGGCACGTAGGCCAGCATCACGATGCGGATCACCCACTCGGTGGCCGCATAGACCAGTCCCCAATCCATCGCCGCAAGTCGGGGAAGCGTCACAGGAAAGGGACGAAGCCGGACCGCCGCCTCAGCGAACCGGGGCCAGGGTGGTGGGGGCGTTGGTCGACGCCGTCAGGGATTTCAGCGGAGCGAAGGTCAGCGCCGCCGAGTTCATGCAGTAGCGGAGACCGGTGGGCTTGGGACCGTCGTCAAACACGTGGCCCAGGTGCCCCTCGCAGCGGGCGCAGTGAACCTCGGTCCGCTTCATGAAAAACTTGGTGTCGTCCGAGGTGCCGATATTGATCGCCGCCACGGGCGCCCAGAAGCTGGGCCAGCCGGTGCCGGACTCAAACTTGGTCGCCGAAGTGAACAGGTCGAGACCGCACCCGGCACAACGGAAGAGTCCGACTTCGTGATTGTTCCAGAGCGCTCCGGAGAAGGCGCGCTCGGTGCCGTGGTGGCGGAGAACCTTGTACGGTTCCGGACCCAGCTCCTTCTTCCACACCGCATCTGCCTTCACCACCTTGTTGGTGCCATCCCAGGGGACAAAGGGAATCACCGGCGCAGGGGTGCCACCCGCATCGGCGGCCCGGGCGGGCGAAGGAGTGCCCAACATTCCAAGGGTGAGGAGCGAAAGAATCAGGAAGGTCTTCATAGGCGGCCGTGCCCGCCGCCGGTGGGCGGACGGAGTGACGCGAGAAGGTCTAGCAGGGATCCGCGCTGTCATCCAGTCCGAGCAGGGCTGGACCAGCAGTACTCATTTTGACGCTCCTAGTCCCGGCTTCAGCCGGTTCGCGCACGGCATCGCCTGAAGGCGGGACTATCAACGGGCGCCGACCGGTAACGCTCAGTCTTTACCGACGCTGTGGGCGTGGTCGTTCCAGCGGATCAACGCCGGTTCTGCCCGATTCCCGTGCTCATAGCCGAGAATGGACAGCGCCGCCGGGGCGAGGATGAAATGCGCCCCGGAGACAAGGGGCAGTCCCAACCAGCGGGCGGCCAGTGCCCGCAGGAAATGGCCGTGGGAAAAGACGAGCACATCCGTGGCTGCCTCCCGCAGGCGGGACACCAGCCGGTCCGCCCGCGCGGAGACCTCGTCGGGACACTCCCCCTCCGGCGCGCCGTCCCGGAAGACCATCCAGTTCGCCCACTGCGCCCGGATCTCCGGCGTCCGGAGCCCCTCAAAACGTCCGTAGTTCCACTCCTGCAGATCCGGATCCACCCGCAGTCCCTCGCCCCGGCCAGAGAGCTCGGCGGTGCGGACGGCCCGCTGGCGCGGACTGGACCACACCTGTCCAAAGACGTTTTCTGACAGACGACGCCCAACCAACCTCGCCGCCTCCTCCCCACGGGAGTTGAGCGGGACGTCGGTCAATCCCGTGTGACGGCCCTCGCGAGCCCAGTCGGTTTCACCGTGGCGGACGAGGACAATGCGGGGCAGGGAGGAAGGCATGGGCGACGTGCCATTGAATCCCGCCCCCTGCCGGACCGCAACCCTGCCCGCACTTTCCCCGCCCCGACCGGCGCAGGCGGATCAACGGCGGCGGCCATCGGATCGCGAACGCAGTTGATGATACGGGACGCGCCATTCACGACCCTCCCGCTCCAC
>JBDKKE010000534.1:0-5956 GCA_039796255.1 Verrucomicrobiota bacterium
AGAGCGGCGGGACGACTTACACATCAGGCTATGTGCAGAATCTGGCCGACTCGCAGCTCAACCCCTACTATGCGCAGAGTTCGTTTGGTGCAGCCACCCTGACGAACACGGTCACAACGCAATTATGAGCCGGCACTTCTTTTCATGGACCTCCACCAAACGCTTTTTCGGGCCGCAACCGCGTTCCTTCTTCTATGCACCACCTCCTGGTGCGCAGACAATGCGACACCGCGACTGGTCCCCGGGCAGACCTTCTCGATTCGGTTCCCTGACCTGCCGCCGACGTTCTACCGGCTGGACACGGAGGAGAAGATCCCCACGCAAATGACGGTCTTCCTACCCACCAACTATGATCGCGCCCGCAAACATCCGCTCCTCGTCTTCTTGGAGGGAGGAAATGGCGGCGGTGCCACCAACCCCAAAGTGGCGCGGGCTCTCTCCGAAGAGAGGGACTTTGTCTGCGTGATTCTGCCTCTCTTCAAAGAAAAGCTACTGCCCAAGCAGCCGCCCGGCAAAGGCAGCAATACCCCGCGCATTCTCATGCACCCGGAAGAGGCTCCCTACATGTGGCCCATCTTCAAAACGATGCTCACGAGACTGGACCAAGTCGTTCCCAATCTTGACCCGGAACACCAGATTATCGGTGGGTTCTCCAATGGCGCCCATACCATCGCGGCGATGATTGGTGATCCGGACTGCGACCTGTCCCGGCGCTTCTCGGGCTTCTTTTTGGTGGAGGGCGGCATGCAGATACCGCACTTCGATCCGCTCAAGGGAAAGGCGATCCTCATGGTCTGGGGCAACGAGCGCTTACGTGGCCGGGGGCAGAGCAATTGCGACGCAGCCTTGGCGGCCGGCGCGAAGGCCAGCCTCTACGTCATGAACAACGTCGGACACGATTTTCCCGTCCGGGAGTATCCAGCGGTGCGTGCGTGGCTGCGCGGCGAGCCATGGGTGCCTCAGATGGCAACGGCGACGAACGCGGCGAAGGAAGAACCGGCAATGGAACAGACCAAGACCGGCCCGGTGAAAAAGGTGGATATCGTCGCCAACCAAATCGTCGTCATGGCGGCGCGCGAATTGACGTTCACCATCACGGACAGCACCAAGATTCAGCAGCACGGGAAGCCGGTGAAACTCTCCGACATCAAGGTCGATGCCAACGTGAGCGTGGATTACGTGAAGGATGGCGACAAGCGCACGGCCAAGGATATTGTCATCCTCAAAGACACGTGAAGACACCGCTGACCTTTGCTCTCATCGCGCTGCTGCTGGTTGCGCCCGCGTCGCTCGCCGCTGAGGCCGTGCGTGAACTGACTCCCGGCAGCAGTTTCTCTGTCGTCTTTGATGACATGCCGCCGACCTTCTACGCCCTCTTCACCAAGCAAAACGTGAAGTCCGCGATGACGATCTGTCTGCCGCACAACTACTCGCCCGCGAAGCAGCATCCCCTGCTGGTCTACTTCAACGGTTGGGACGGTGGCGACGGCAACACGCTCGGCGTCGCCCGAGGCATCACCGGCCAGCAGGATTTCATCTGTGTCAGCATGCCGCTCTTCCGAGCGCCCGGCTTCAAGGTCGATAAGGCCAACTCGCCGGGCAAGGATTTCATCCTGACCGAGTCTGACGGCCGCGCCATGTGGCCCCTTTTCATGACGATGTTGGACAAGGTCGAGGCGCTCGTTCCGAATATCGACAAGAGCCACTGCGTGATTGGGGGCTTCTCCAACGGTGCTCACGCCACCGCCGCACTGATCGACGGCTCCGACGGCGAACTCTGCACGCTCTTCTCCGCCTTCCTCGTCGTCGAGGGTGGCGGCAAGCTGAGGCATTTCGAACACCTGAAAGGGAAGCTCTACATGATGGTCTCGAGCCAATCCAAGTCGAAGCCGCGCGCGCTGGAGATCATGGAACAGGCCAAGGCTGCCGGCGCCCGGACGACCTTCCTCTGCGAGGATGTCGGCAAGCACGACTTCCCCGTGTCGGCGTATCCCGCGGTGCGGGAGTGGCTGCACGGGCAAGTGCTGGAGGGAACGAAATGAAAAGGAAAACGATGACACGCTGGCTCGCGGCGCCCTGCGCTCTCGTGATGTCACTGTTGACGATTGAGCGGCTCCCGGCTGCTGCCGGCGAACCGCCTCAGGTCCCAGCCGCCACGCAGGTGCAGACTGCCACCACGCACCCGATGAAATACTACATTTCACTGCCCAAGAACTGGGCGCCGGACCGGAAGTGGCCCGTGCTCGTGGCCCCCAGCGCCCACTATGGCGACAAGGGGAAAAACCTCGCGATGTTCGCGGCGGAACGGGACGCGCGCAAGGCCGGCTTCATCCTCGTGGCACCCTTGGTCATCAATGCCGATCGAGTAACCGATATGACAGAATATCGCGGCGCAGTCATGGACGCGATTACCGCGGCCGATGCAGCCAGTCCCGCCGGGAGCAGAAGACCGGACCGAAATGATGGAGCCCGCGCCAAATTCGATTCCGAGGGAATCCGCGCCATCCTTCAGGATGTCCAGAAGCTCTATCGCGGCGAGGATAAGGTCTATATCACCGGCTTTTCATCCTCTACACACGTTGCCTACCTGTTCCTCTTCAATCACCCCGAACTGCTCAAGGGCGTGATTATCAACTCGGGGGTTTATCTGGGGCGCGGAGTGGCTGAGGATCATATCCCGTTTCTGAACTCGCCGGAGCGCGCCCGCCTCCGGATCAAATACATCGTCGGCGAAGAGGATCCCGGTTACCCAAAATATTCGGAGAACTGGTATGAGACGAAGGCCAAACTGCTCCACTACGGGCATCCCGCGTCCATCATAGAAATGGAAGTCATCAAGCAGCGCAACGGGGACAAACTCAAACCGGGCCATAGTTGCTATCCCACCCGAATCTTCGATTTCTGCGCGGCCGGCGAACTGAGCCGGTAATTCGGATTATACGAATGAACAATCCGTGAGCTTGTCGCTGGCGCGGCCTTGGGCTTGGAGACGCCGGCTCCTGGTGTCACCGCTCGTGGCATTTCGCTTAGGGCGGCGCAGGCGCTTGGTAGATTTCGACCAGGGCCACGCCGTCGTTCTGATCGCGGTTTACGACTTTGGCCGTGTAAGCCCCGGGGGCGAGCGTCAGGAGCACGGCCGAGTCTTTGCTCGTGGCCGGAAGAGCGAAGGCACCCGCCGTGGCAAATGCCTGCGGCAAAAATGTCACGAGTTGGGACTGTCCCCAGTCGTCGTTGGACGCAATCAGTGCGCCTGAGGCGTCGTAAACCTCGAGCCCCGGATCAATCAGCCCGCCGCTGATGCCGAAGGTGGCCAGCGCGGCCGCCCCAATCGCCCGAATGAGAACGGTGCGCGGCGTCGTGCCGGCGACCACGAACCCGGCGATCAGTGCGTTGGGATCGCGCGAGGCGATGCCGCGTGTCGAAAGATTGATTGGCCTGCTGGAGGTGCCAGCGCCGGCGGCCCCGGCATCATACACCTCCATCAGCGCGATGCCATTGGGTGCGGCGGTGGTCCCTTCGACGCGGGCCGTGTAGGTTCCGGGCGCCAGCGTCGCGACGGCGGCGGCATCCTTGCTTGCGCCATCCAAGGCAAAGGCCCCCACGCTTTGCGCGATGGCGACTGTCGCCCCCGCGGGATCCCAGTCATCATTGAATAACACCGTGCGTCCGCTGGCGTCCGTGAGGGTGAACCGCGGGTCGGCGAGAACGCCGGGGACACCGAATCTTGCCAGTCCGGGCCCTATGGCGCGGATGAGTGCTTTCTGCTGGCCGCCGCCTTGCACGACGAAGCCGGCAATCAAGTTTTTCTCGCCAACGCCGACCAGCCCGCGCGTGGCGATATTTGCCAGGCGCTCCTGGCCCCAGGCTATTGGCGTGGCGTTGACGCTCAGGACCAACGTGCGCGTTTTGAGGCCCGCCCCGTTGATGCCTGCAACGGCGATATTGTAGGTGCCAGCGGTCGTGACGGCGCCGGAAATGACGCCTGTATCTGGGTCGAGCGTCAGACCGGGCGGAAGCGGTCTGGCGCTGAAGGTGACCGGCTGCGTGCCGCCGGTGGAAACGATGGTGTAGCCGAACGGTGCTCCCGGTGAAACATACGCCTTCGTTGGGCTCGTGATATCGGTCGGTGCGGTGGGCGCGGCGGTAACGAAAAGCATCTCGGTCGTGCTGACCGCCGATCCCGCGGCGTTGGACACGACGCACCGGAAAATCGTCAAATGGTCGTTCACCGCCGTCGGCGGGGTGGTGTAGGTGGCGCCGGTCGCGCCCGTGATGTCTGACATTACCGTGATGAAACTGCCTTTCTGCCATTGATAGGTCATCGGCGTGGCGCTCCACGCAGTTACGGCATAACTGCCCCTTTGTCCCGCCAGCGTGCGGGCACGCGCGGGGTTGGTGAGGATGGCCGGTGCCCCTCCGGCCCGCAGCACCGTGAGCGTTGCGGGCACGCTACCGATTCCAGAGGTATCGCCGCCGATTTGGACCGTAAAGGTCGCGCCGCTGTCGGACGTCAACGCCACCGGGAGGGTATAGCTTGCGCCGGTCGCGCCGGGCAGGCCCATGCCGTTCTTGCGCCACTGGTAGGTCAGCGCCGGGCCCGTGCTGGTCGCGGTTGCGCTGAATGTCACTGGCTGACCGGCCGTGACCGTGGCGCTGGCGGGCTGGTTCGTAATGCCAAACGTAGCGGTCGGAATGGTAACGGTGAGCGTCGCAGCCGGGCTCGTCGCGCTGCCGTTCGCGTTGGTGACGACCGCACGGAAGCTGGCACCGCTGTCGGCGGGCGTGACGGCGGAAACGGTCAACCAGTTGTTCGTTGCTCCGGGAAGGTTCGCGCCGTTCTTCTGCCACTGATACTGCAGGGGCCCGGCGCCGGTCGCGACCACCCAGAAGCTCGCCGGGCTGCCGGTGGGCTGGATGTTGTTGGTGGGCACAGCCACGATTTTCGGCGTCGGCTGCGTGGTGGTGAGGTATTGGCTGAAGAAGTTCCAGATTCCATCTGTGGCATCGTAACCGCTCTGCACGGTGGGAATGGCCCATTGATGCGTGCCGCCGGGGATCGTGATGACTGCAACCTGCGTGTTGTTGATTCCGCCGCGCCACGTCGCTTGGGTAACCCGTCCCGGCTGCAGTGGTGAAGCCTCGAAGGTCGTGACCGGCGTCACGTTCATCAGGTTGTCCTGCGTCCGCCAGATGTCCACGGAGTCCTTGCCCATCGTGTAGGGAACGTTCGAGTCGAGGGTGCCGTGGATGGCGAGAATGGGGACGGGCGCGGTCGGCACGTTGGAAATCGGATTGAGAAACTCGTCGGCGCTACAGGCGGCACGGATCTGACTCGGGCGCTCGCAGGCGAATGCGTATGATTCGTGTCCACCCTTCGACAGGCCACAGATGAAGACGTCCTGGGCGTTTTCGGTCGCGGTGACACGCGCAATCACCGTGCTCACGTAGTCGTAATCCTCAAAGCCTATGATCCGCGGGTTGTCGTTGACCCACGAGCCACCTTCCGAATTGCCGGTGAACTCACAGGAGATGACGAGAAATCCCGCCTGGTCCGCTTTGCGGTGGAAGAACCCGGCGATGTCACCCTGGCCGGCGCCCATCACGAGAACCATTGGCACGGGGTTGGCGCGAGAGAGACTGTCGGGCCGGTAGACGTAGTAAGTGCGAGCTTGCTGTATGGCGGCCCCGTTCTCGTCGGTGGTGTTGAGGGTGAAATTTACCTTAATGTCGGTGGCCGCGGCGAGTCGTGGTGCTGTGCCGGACAGGCCGATCAAGAGTAAGAACACGCATGAGGTCAGGCGCTGGAACATGAACAGATAGACGCTTCCCCTGCCGATTGATTGCTAGGAAACTGGATTTGCGGGGGGGAGGGGTTTAAGGGGAGGGGCATGGTGGGATTGGGATGAAGCTGGGGTGAAAGAGTCGATTTTGAGAGGGTGGCGGGTTCGGGTGAGGC
>JBDKKE010000535.1:0-5930 GCA_039796255.1 Verrucomicrobiota bacterium
GCTTGCGCATCCACTTGGTCAGCTCCACGCCGTCCGCTCCAAAACGCTCAGCCACCTTGACCGAACGTCCGTAGCGTCCATCCGCCAGGGTCAGAAGTTCCCCGAACCCCACCTTTGCCACCGCCGTTGCCTCGGTCAGGACGGAGCGCAGCCGCACGGGCGCGGAGACGTTTGCAGGGAGAGGCGCGGGATTGGACGGCACCTCGTCCGCGGCGGCCACCGCCGGATCCGAAGTCGGCGGGGCGTCCGCGGGGTACTCCGGGATCCACACTTCGCCGAGGGGACGTTCGGTCGCCGGCGGACTCGGCTGCCATTCGCCGCGGGAGTTCCGAATCTGACGCTCACGGCGGCGGACATGACGTGCCCGCTCTGCATCGGTCTTGAGCCCGCAGGGAGCCAACGGATCCCGGAGCGACGCCTCCACTCCGAGAAAGATCGGGCGGGTGGTGAACAGCCGTTCCTGCACCCGGACCGCCTGGGCAAACGGATCCAGTCCCTGCTCACCCGCCCCCTGCATCACTCCCAGCAGCGCCCCCCAGTCCACCAGTCCGCTGCGCGCCAACTGGCAGGGGTGTCCGTCGTGCAGGCGCAGTTCGTTCGCCCCCACCAGCACGTAGCCCGTATCGTCGAGTCCCCGTCGTCCGGCGCGTCCGAACATCTGCAAGATCTCATCCTCACGAATCGGACGCTCCATCCCCTCGCGTCGGTAGCTGTTGGCAGTGACGGCCACACTGCGCAGGGAGAAGTTAATGCCGGCGGCCAGCCCCATGGTGGCCACCACCACCCGAAGTTGCCCCGCCTTGGCCAGGGGTTCGATGACCCCCGCGCGGGCGGCGTAACTGAGCCCGCTGTGGTGATAGGCGATCCGCGACTTGAGCATGCGTGCCAGATCCTCGCCCACCAGTCGTCGCTGGGCCTCGCTGAGCTCCAGGGGCAGCGGATTGGGAAGCTGCCGTGCCAGATCGCGCGCCAGAGCCTCGGCGCCGGCGCGCCGCGGGGCGAAGAGGAGGATGGGCCCCAGATTCTCCGTCAGCGCCCGGGCGCACAGCCGCGGCCAGTACCCCTGAATGTCTCCCGGCAGGGAGCCGCTGAGTTGATGTCCGAAAACCTCCTCCAGGGGCACCGGTCGAATTTCGTGGCGAACCAGGACGGCGCGGCGCCCGAGGCGCTGCAGCCATTGAACCACATGCTGCGGATTGGCCACCGAACCGCTCAGCAGAAGCAGTTGGGTGCCGGCCGGCGCCATGGCCAGCGAGAGTTCGTAGTTCAGACCGCGATCCTCATCGCCGATCATCTGGTACTCATCCACCACCAGGAGTGTCGGCCCCTCGCCCCGAATCAGTCGCTGCTTCTGCGTCTCCAGGGTCGCCACCAGCACCGGCGCCTCGATATTCTCGGAGAGATCGCCCGTGGAGATTCCGACGTTCCATCCCCGCGCCCGCCACTCGGCGAGCTTGTCATTGGCCAGAGCCCGGGTGGGCACCGTGTAGATCGCCTGTCCGCGCGGCTTTCCCTGGTTGGACCACAGTTCAAAGACCAGCGTCTTCCCGGCCCCGGTCGGCGCATGAACCACGACATCCTTTCCCTCCCGTAGCGCCGCCACGGCCTCCTGCTGCCACAGATCAGGTACCGTCACCCGCGCCCAATTGCCGGCGCCGCCCTCCCCCTCCGGTTGCCACTCCCGATCGAGCACGGAAGGAGTGTAGCTTAGATTTGGGAATGGGACATTCGGGTTTCGTCATTGGTCCGTGGGCAATAGCCGATAGCCGATAGCCGATAGGCGATAGGCGATAGGCGATAGGCGATAGGCGATAGGCGATAGGCGATGGGCGATAGGCGATGGGCGATGGGGGGCCCCGGTGGGGCGAACCTCCCGGTGAGCCGTGCGCATGTGGAGACCCCACCACATCAACCGCGGTTGCGCGAACGGCTCGGCGGGAGCCTCGCCCCACCGGATGTGCGAACTCAGGAGTGGCCCTTGGTCATCCTTCACTCTTCATTCTTCATTCCGCCATCTTCCTTCTTTCTTCTGCCTTCCTCCGCTATCGCCTATCGCCTATCGCCTATCGCCTATTGGCCATTGGCCATTGGCTATTGGCTATCGGCTATCGCCACCGCGCTCCCCATGAACATCCTGCTGGGATTCCTCATTGCGTCGCACCGGATTTGGGTGGGACGTTCCCCCATCCTCCCCATGCACTCCGGATCTTCTGCCGGTTATCCGAATTGCCCGTCAGCACGAATGCGGATGCGTGCCTTCACGCTGATTGAGCTGTTGGTGGTCATCGCCATCATCGCCATTCTGGCGGGCATGCTCCTGCCGGTCCTCGGACGTGCCCGCGAACGGGCGCGGTCCATCCAGTGCCTCAATCAACTCCGCCAACTCGGGCTGGCCACCACCCTGTACGCGGACGAAAACCGGGGCC
The DNA here is from genome assembly GCA_039796255.1 of Verrucomicrobiota bacterium. Taxonomy (GTDB): domain Bacteria; phylum Verrucomicrobiota; class Verrucomicrobiia; order Limisphaerales; family UBA9464; genus UBA9464. Next base: position 2,427 of record JBDKKE010000535.1, read on the forward strand.
AATTTCCCGAGCGCCGCAATGACCGCCGCTGGCCCACCCAGTTGCGGCCGGGTTACCGTCAACTGGCGATGCTGGTGTGCCCCAACGACCGCCGCCGCCTCACCCGCTCCCTGGTGTCCGCGGCGGAGCGGGATCCGGACCTGGCCCTGCGCTCCTACATTTTCAATGGGTGGAACGACTACTTCAAGGTCCGGCTGGGCTATGCCAGCGCCGATCAGGCGCTCCAGAAATCCATGCCGGAATCAGCGCTGACCGCGCCCAATCTCACCATCGTGATCGGCGAGAAGCTGACCAATTCCGATCACTTCTACATGGACTTCCTGGAAGGAAACGACCGCGACCAGATCCAGCGCAACATGCACGCCGGAGGCACCCGGAAGAACCGGGTCGGGGGATCCAACTACACCTTTGCCGACGGTCACGCCGAGTTTCTCAAATACCGCGGCGCCCTCTTCCCGCTCAATCTCTGGGCGGTCACTGATACGTTCCGGACCAACCGGGCGCTGGCGAACTAGGCCCCGGGCGGCTCAGGCGCGCGCCGGGAGCTTCTTCTCCACCGGACTGCGCTCAAGCACGGCGTACTGCGGAAGCCCGTTGACCATCGGCGGCTTCACTTCGCCATGGATGAGAGGCGATGCGTACTCCACGAATTTCTCGTTGGGCATCATCCCATCCTCACTGATCCAGTCCCGTGGGATGAAATGCTCGACGTTGGCGATGTGGGCCAGGTCTTCGAGTTCAATCGTCCACTTGTAGGGCTTGGTGCTCAGCCGGACGATCTTGGGCATGAATCCCGACTTGCCGTCCACGGCGGCCTTCACCGCGGCGGTGCCGCAGGCAAACGCCTCGTCGGAATCGGTCTGGCTGGCGAAATGGGCCGCAGCGCGCTGCGCGTAGCCGAGTTTGACCGTGCGGGTCTTCAGGTTGAGACGGCCCTGCACCACGGAGGCCAGGGCATCCGCCGCCCCGGACAACACCGCGTGTCCGAAGGCATCCAGGCGCGACTTGTCCGCACCGATCTCCTCGCCCGCTGTATTCTTAAGGCCCTCGCCCACCACCACGATGCAGTAATTGTGCTCGGCCACCGTCGCCTTCACCTTGTTGAGGAAGGCGTCTTCATCGAGGGGAATCTCGGGCAGCAGGATGATGTGCGGCGGTTGGGCGGGATTGCCCTGCTTCGCCAGCACCGTGCCCGCCGCGATCCAGCCTGCGGCCCGGCCCATCACTTCGACGATGCAGCAGGAACCGTCATCGGTGGCCATGGAGCCAACGTCCAGTCCGACCTCCATCACCGTCGCCGAGTTGTACTTGATCACCGACCCGTAGCCCGGGCAGTGGTCCGTGCACGGCAGATCATTGTCGATGGTTTTGGGAACTCCCATGACCCGCAGCTCGTAGCCCCGCTTGACCGCCTCGAGATGGATCTTGTGGGCCGTGTCCTGCGAATCGTTGCCGCCCGCATAGAAGAAGTAGCGGATGTTGTGCGCGGACAGCACCTCGAACAGCCGGTCCATGTCGCGGGCGGCCTGTTCGGGCTTCTTGTCGAAATTGATCTTGTAGCGGCAGGTGCCCAGCGCCGCGGCCGGCGTGTACCGGAGGCCCTCGATCGTCCGGGCGCGCTCATCGCCCAGGTCAATCAACTCCTCGTTGAGGATGCCGAAAATTCCATTCAGCCCGCCATAGATCTCCTCAATCGCTTCATGCCGCCCCGCCTCGGTGATGACACCCGCGATGCTGGAGTTGATGACGCAAGTCGGCCCACCCGACTGGGCGACGAGAAGATTTCCATTAAGTTCAGCCATATCCGCTTCGATTAGAACGCGGCGACCTTGCCTGCGCAGCAAAGGGGCAGGCAAGCGGCGAATGCAAATCTGTCGGCGGCGCCAAGCATTCCGAAGTGGTTGACCGGATCGCGCAGAGGCTCCCTTGCGTCCTCTGAGTCCTTAGCGGGAGCCGCTTCCTCCCTGCGCCTCCCGCCAGGGTCGCCCGGCAGCGACATCCACCGCGCTGCGCCCCGCATTCCTTTGACGGAGATTCATCCGCGGCGGTAACGTTCATCCCATGCGCCCGCCCGGCCCCCATCTTCACGCGGCGAGGCATGCGTTCACCGCCTTCAATCCCCGCGTCCGGGAGGGGCTCAACGTTTTCAGTCGCCGGAGCGTGCTCAAGGCCGGATTGGCGGGTTTGGCCGGACTCACCCTGCCCGATCTGCTCCGCCTCCGCGCCGAGTCGGCGGCCTCCGGCGCGCCCATGGGACGCAACAAGAGCGTCATCCTGCTGTGGATGACCGGGGGCCCCAGTCACATTGACACTTGGGACGTCAAGCCCGATGCACCCCTGGAAATCCGGGGCCCGTTCAAGAACATCCCCACCCGTCTTCCCGGGGTCCATGTCTGCGAGTACCTGCCGAAGCAGGCGGCGATGATGGACCGGTTCACCCTCCTCCGTTCGGTGGACTGCCGGGAAAGCAACCATGAGCCCAACCAGGTGTTTCAGACCGGCAACCTGGAGGCCGAGCCGCGGCTGAACCCCAAGGGACACCTGTTCCCGGCCATGGGATCCATCGTGGCCAGCCTGCGCGGCCCCAACCAGCCGGGGATGCCGCCCTACGTGGTGCTCAACATGAAGGACCGTTCGCACGTCGCGTGGTCCGGATACCTGGGCAAGGCACACGACCCGTTTCTGGGGGACAACGTCAGCGAACTGTTCCGCCTTCCCGCCGGACTGACGATGGAACGTCTGCAGGATCGCCGAACCTTGTCCGCCCAGATGGACCGGCTCCGCTCCGCCATGGACGCCTCCGGATCGATGGCCGCTTTCGACCGGTTCGGACAACAGGCTTTGGACCTGGTCGCGGGCGGACGGGCACAGGCGGCGTTCGACCTGTCCCGGGAACCGCAGAAAGTCCGTGACCTTTATGGCAGCCACGATTGGTGCCGTCAGGCCCTGCTGGCGCGGCGCCTGGTCGAGGCGGGGGTCAGCTTTGTCACCATTGACCTCAGCAATCACTCCGCCTCGGGAACGTGGGACACCCACGGGGACAACATTCCTCCCTACGGCGGCATCTGGAACGGACTGCGCCCGCTGCTGCCGGTTTTCGATCATCTGCTGACCACCCTGGTGTCCGATCTCGGTGAGCGGGGAATGCTGGACGATGTCCTGGTGCTGGCGATGGGTGAATTCGGCCGGACGCCCCGCCTGGGCACCCAGGGCAGCACCGACGGCCGGGACCACTGGCCGGTGGTGATGTCCATGACCCTAGCCGGCGGCGGCTTCCGTCATGGACAGGTCATTGGGGCCACCGAACGCGACGGCGGGGCCATCGCCGAACGTCCCATCACGCCTGGGGATCTGACGGCGACGATCTACCACCACTTCGGCATCCCGCCCACGGCGACGTACCAGGATCACCAGGGGCGGCCGCGATTCGTGGTCGAGGGCGGCGCGCCCATCCGGGAACTCATCTGAAGCCCCGCCTCAGCCACCACTTCCACCCCCACCCCC
>JBDKKE010000536.1:0-6522 GCA_039796255.1 Verrucomicrobiota bacterium
CCACCGCCCAACTGGCCCAGCTTGTCCTTGAGTTCGACCACCATGCGTTCGGCCGTCTTGCGTCCGACGCCCGAAATGCCCGCCAGCGCCTTGAAGTCGCCCGCCGCCACCGCGCCGCTGAACCCGGCCACACTCATGCCGCTCAGAACATTCAGGGCCAGTTTGGGACCGACGCCCGAGACGGTGTGGACGAGCAGGCGAAACAGCTCCCGCTCCGCGGCAGTGACAAAACCGTAGAGCACATGGGCGTCCTCACGGATCGAGAGGTGCGTCAACAACTGCAGCTCACTGCCGACCGGGGGCAGTCGGTCGAAAGAGGACAGCGGGATCAGAACCTCGTAGCCCACGCCATGCACCTCGATGGTGACCTGTGCCGGTTGGGCTTCGACCAGTTTGCCGTGGAGAAAGGTGATCATGTCGCCGTGCGGCCGGCAGGATGCGGAAGGCGGGGCGAAAGGCGAATGTCGAATCGCTCCCTCTCGGAATCCACCCACCACCGGCCCGGATCAATCACAGCCACCACCACCACCACCACCACCGTCTCCGCCGCCGCCGCCGCCGCCATCGCTCCCGCAGTCCCCCGTTCCGCCGCCGTCTGAGGAGTCCCCGCCGTGTTGGCCATGATGGCCATGATGGCCATGGTGGCCGTGGGTGGGGGCGCCGCCACCAAAGTCCGAGGCAAGCCAGGTTCCCGAGCCAGGGTTGCCCGCTCCGGCACCCTCATCCGAACCGGGCCTCCCGGGACGGCGGCGCAGGATCCACAGCGCCACAGCAAGCACGATGGCCACTACCGTAAAACCGGCCAGCAGCACCAGCGCTCCGACTGTGAACAGTCCGATTCCCATGGCTTCCTCAGGCTACCGCCAAGACACCCGGAGGCGCCGGCGACTTGGTCTTGCGCAGCAGGCGGACATTGCCGATCACCATGGCCCCGTCCACCGCCTTGCACATGTCGTAGATGGTCAGCGCGGCCACGGACACCGCGGTCAACGCCTCCATCTCCACGCCAGTGGCGGCGGTGAGGCGGGCGGAGGCGGTGATGCAAATGCGATCCCGCGTCGCCGGAATCTCGAAGTCCACCCCGCAATGGGTAATCGGAAGCGGATGGCAGAGCGGAATCAGCTCGCCGGTCTTCTTCGCCGCCAGGATTCCGGCGATGCGGGCCGTGGCGAGCACGTTGCCCTTGGCGACCTGATTGGACTCGATCAAATCGAGCGTTGCCGCAGCCAGCCGGATTTCCCCCGCCGCCACCGCCTCGCGGAAGACCGCCGGCTTGTGGGAGACATCCACCATGCGGGCCTCGCCCTCCGGGGACAGATGGGACAACTCAGGCACCCGCGGACTCTGCCCCTCTCGATTGCGGACCGCAATCCTGCGGAGGTTCCACATCCCGTTGAGGACCTCAGATCCCGCTGGCCTCGAAGTTCTCTCCCGTTACTGTCGCGTGGTGACCGGGAACCCCACCGACCTGGAGCTCAATCCGCCGTCCACGGCCGGGTTGTCCGGGGAATATCATGCCCTGGCGGAACAACTGGCGACGCCGGACACCACCGCCCTTGCCGCCTGGCCTCCATCGCTCTCGGCGGTCAACTCCGTAGACAGCCTGCGGCGGTTTGTGGCGCATCACGCCACGGAAACCCTGTCCGCACAGGAATGGCCCGTCATTCTCCAGGCATGGCAACTGGCGCGCGAGGGGAAGTCCTGCGAATTGATCGCTCTCGATGGTGATTGGGGCCGGCGGGTGGGGCAGGCTGATTTCGCCGGGGCCAGCTTCCGGGTGGGTCGCCGGCAACTGAGCAGGTTGCGCGGCCTTCGCCACGAACGGGTCATCCAAAAGTACCTGGCCGCCATCGAATCGGGCGACGCCCGCGGGTGGCATCCCATCGTCTACGGAGTGGTGCTGGCCGTGTACCATCTGCCGCTTCGCCAGGGACTGATGAACTTCGGCATACAGACGCTGGCCAGTCTGATCACCGCCGCGGAGCGCGCACACCGGCTGCCGGCCGCCGAATGCCAGGAACTGCTGGACGCCACCTGCGCCCTGCTCCCTGCCCGCCTGCCCGCCCTGCCGGGAATTGCCATCCGGCAACACGGCTCAGAGCCTGTTTGAAAACTCCAAGGGGCTCTCAGGAACCAAGGAGTGACTTGAGGTCCGCGTCGGAACCTTGCGCGCACAAAAGATAGGTGCGCCCGCCGCGCTGCCAGATCGCGGTGTTCCATCCATGGACGGAAGCCAGGGCAGGCTGATCGCCAATACCGGCTTCCGGCGGGGCGTCGAGCACCAGGAGGTGCACGAATCCCATCTGCGGACTGTTGAAGCAAAGGAGGGTCACGTGGTGTCCCTCCCACTTCAACACCTGGCAGCCGTAACCCCCGAGCGCCATCAACGGACCCGGCACTACCGCATCGTCCACCCCGCCCTTTCTCCGGATGGCCTGTCGAAGCTCGGCAAGAGACGGCGACTGGGCCTGCAACGAATACCTCCCCTCCGCCAGGAGGGCAGCCATTTGCTCCCGAAAGGACACGGCGGGTGCCGGGTTAGCCACCCCAACGCCGGCGGCAACCTCTCCACCCGAAGGCCGTCGCATCAGGACAAATCCTGCGCCCGCCGCCATTGCCAGCGCGGCCGCGAGGGCGAGAACCCTCAGCGGACCACTGCGCACCCGCCAATTCCGCTGAGGACGTCCCCGCAAAATCGCATCCCGAAGACCGGGGGGAGGGGCCACTGTCATCAGCCCGGAGCGGATCCTTCGGTCTCGACGAAGCTGATCCTCAAGCCAGACCGCCAGTTCGGAATCCTGCTCCGCGAGGGACAGGGCCTCGGCAAGTTCGGACCCCGGCAAGGCGGCTTCACCCAGCCGATAAGTCAGCAGGATACGTTTGGCGAGTTCTCGGTCCATGGTTTAGGCAACGTGACGGGGAAACGGGATCACCCGTGCTCCCTTCACGATACTGGGTTGATCAGCCAGAAGTTGCTGCAGGCGGATTTTACCCCGGCTGAGCCGGGACATCACGGTTCCAATCGGAACTCCGAGGATCTCCGCAATCTCCGCGTAGGAAAAATCCTCCAGATAAAACAGGGCCAACGGCGCACGGAAGATCTCCTCCACTTTGGACAACGCTTCCAGCGCGGTACGGCCGTCCACATAATCCGCAACGGACGGCTCACACTCAGGCAGTTCCCATTCGACAGAATCCAGGTCGGCATGCGGGTGCTGCGTCAGATGCCGGCGCCTTCGGGTGTACTCCCGGTGCAGCGTGGTCAACAGCCAACTCTTCACCCGGCGGGGATCGCGAATTTGCAGGACCTTGTCCGCCAGTCGCCAGAAGGATTCCTGAGTCAGGTCAGCAGCCTCGGCTGCATCATGTGTCAGGCTCAGGGCGAAGCGGTACACATCACCGTAGTGATCGGCCACCACCGCTGAAAAATCGATGTTGGGACCCGTCATGAGAACTCAACCCAGCCACTCTGCCTTCCGGAATTTCAGACTGGCGAATCGGCGCGCAGCCCGTCAATACGGGCCACGCTCCGAATTCGTCTCCGCCTCCTTCGTCCGTTCAGCCGCGGGCGGCGCTCACTTCACGACGACGGCGCCAGACGCAGGCCCCAATTCCTAGAGCGACCCCAACCAAAGCCACCGACTCGGCCGGCTCGGGCACGGCTGACACACTGAAGGTGATTCGGTAAATGTCAGAGTTCGGACCGAGCTGACCGTCGAACACGTAGCCCGGCGCCGTGGTGAGCCCGTTGAAGCCCGAGAGTTCGCTGAAATTGAAGGCGACGGTGGAGTTCTCCGGCGTGCGGAGGGAGTTGTTGCCGGCCACCAGGAACGCGGCATTGGCTGGATCGAAGGCCTCGGACCCGGCGTTCCAGATGTCACTGGCCGTTTGATGGATCTGGTTCAGGACCAGGGCGCCACCGGCGTCAAAAAGCCGGTATTCCTTGGGATCATCATTGCCGATGAAGAAGTCATTACTGGGGACCACCATCGAGCCGAAGGTGAAGTAGGAGTTGATCGTGGTATCGATTCGGAACTTGGCGGTGCTGAAGGTGGTTCCCGGCAGCAGAGCCCCGCTCGTTGAGCCCAGAACCGCGGTCGGGTCGGCTGCGGCAAACGCAGGGAGCCAATCCGCACCGCTGCCGCCTTCGGCGATGGAAATGATGGGCGCTGTGGCCACCCCGCCTTGATTGAACGCATCAAACATTCCATTACCGAAGCCAAAGCGCAGCGGCGCAAAACTGATGCTGTTGGCGGGGGCCAGGTTCTCGACAGTGACCATGATGTCCACAGGAGCGGCACTGGCAGCGATGGTGATGACGCAGGCGGCGGCCGCGGCCACGACACCAGAGGAAACCCACCGAAACGGGGGCACGAATCCCAAACCATTGGAGGAACAACGTAGATTTTTCACGGATAGGAGGCAGATGGCGGGCCCGTTCCACAACGAACCGTGTCACACGACACGAAGGGAATCGCAGCTTCCAGGGACCACGCCGGTTCCATAATGAGAGTCGGGGAACCGCCACTTATTCCCGGAGAATTGCTGCGACGACGGGAACGCAATTCCGGTGGCGCCCTGCGGCCCGTTTAACGGAGGATCAACGGCAGTGAGTCCCTGGCTGATCCTTGGCTGCGTTGCGCTGTATTTCGGGCTGCTTTTGGGCATCGCGTGGTGGACGGGCCGCCGCGCGGACCAGGCGGGCTATTTCCTCGGCAACCGGCAGTCGCCGTGGTTCGTCGTCGCCTTCGGCCTGATCGGCGACTCGCTTTCCGGCGTCACCTACATTTCCGTCCCCGGACAGGTCGGCTCGCAGCACTGCTCCTACCTGCAGGTCGTGCTGGGCTATGTGCTGGGCTACATCGTCATCGCGCAGGTGCTGCTGCCGCTCTACTACCGGCTCAACCTCACCAGCATCTACAGCTACCTCGGAAGCCGCTTCGGACGTCCGGCGGAACTCACCGGCGCGGGATTCTTTCTGCTGTCCCGGGTTCTCGGTTCTGCGGTCCGGCTGTACCTGGCGGCCCATGTTTTCCAAACCTTTGTTTTTGATCCCCTGGGGGTGCCGTTCTGGCTGAGCGTGGCGGGGATCCTGATGCTCATCCTGACCTACACCTGGCGGGGTGGGATCAAGACGCTGGTATGGACGGATTCCCTCCAGAGCGGGTTTCTGGTGCTGGGCGTGGTGTTGTCCGTAGTGCTGCTGGCGCGGGCCATGAATCTGGGCCCCCTGGAACTGGCGGGGCGTCTGACGGCCAGCCCGATGTCCCAGGTTTTCTTTTGGGACTGGCGGGCGCCCGAGTTCTTCTGGAAGCAGTTCCTGAGCGGCGCCGCGATTGCGGTGGTCATGACCGGACTCGACCAGAACAACATGCAGAAAACCCTGAGCTGCCGCTCCCTCAGGGATTCCCAGCGAAACCTCTACAGCTTTACGGTCATCATGGTGGCGGTGAATGTCTGCTTCCTGGCCCTCGGGGTCCTGCTTCACGAGTTCGCCGTCACGCAGGGCATTCCCCTTCCGACCCAGACCGATCAGCTCTTTCCCCGGGTGGCGCTGGAGCACCTGGGTCCGCTCGCCGCCCTGGTGTTTATCCTGGGACTCACCGCCGCCACCTTCAACAGCGCCGACTCCGTCCTGACCACGCTCACCACCAGCTTCTGCATTGATTTCCTGGGATTCGAACGACGTCCGGACCTGAGCCCGCGCCGGCAGGAATTCCTCCGCCACGCCTCGCACTGCGGCTTCGCCGTGCTGCTGCTGCTGGTCATCCTGATCTTCAAGGCGCTCAACCAGGGTGCCGTGATCCAGTTGGTGCTGGCGATGGCGGGATACACCTACGGGCCGCTGCTCGGACTCTTCGCCCTGGGACTCTTCACCCGGGTTCGCCTGGGAGGACCGGCCATTCCGCTGGTCTGCGTGCTGGCCCCGGCCCTGTGCGCAGTGCTTTCCGCCAACGCCCCGCGGTGGTTCCACGGATACCGCTTCGGATTCGAACTGCTGATCCTCAATGGACTCCTGGTCGCCGGCGGCCTCCTGCTCCTCGCACGCCGCACCACGGATGAAGAAGGGGAGAAGACGGTTTAACCACGGATAGCACGGATAGACACGGATGGGAAAAGACGGGGCAAGAAGAAGATTCTCTGAACCAGTACGGCAGTCCGCGGGGATCACGGGACACGCGATTCGCAGTCAGCCCCAGAAGCTGAATTAGAATCGATCTCCGGAAACAAGATGATGTGTCCTCAGGAGTCTCTTCTTCCCATGATCTTTCTCTCCGCTCCTCTCCCTCTCTCCATCCGTGTCTATCCGTGCTATCCGTGGTCAAAACTTCCCCGCTCCCATCCGGCGATCCGTGGAGAAAAGAAAACCCGGCGGCCCGTGGGAAGAGGGGCCTCCGGTCCAGCAGTAAAACGGGGAGAAGACGGTTTAACCACGGATAGCACGGATAGCACGGATAGACACGGATGGGAAAAGACGGGGAAAGAAGAAGATCCTCTGAACCAGTACGGCAGTCCGCGGGG